>NZ_JBOHJB010000049.1:0-23539 GCF_050728395.1 Methyloceanibacter sp. | reverse complement strand
AGGTGCTTGGAGACCGCAGGCCCGCTCATCTTGAACGGTTTGGCAATCTCGTTGACCGTGGTCTCGCCAAGCGCAAGCCGCGCGAGGATCGCGCGTCGCGTCGGGTCGGCGAGGGCTGCGAAGGTGGCGCTCAGGCGGTCGGCAGACATCGTTGATAACCTATTGGTTAAATAACCGTTCGGTTTAGTACGCCATCGGCCCTCCCCCGTCAAACCTAGGCGACGCATTGACTCGCAACGCTTGCTCGCCCGATGCTGGAGGCAATTTTGAGCGGGGCCGGCAAGGAATGGGGGGCTTTCATGCATTTGACCCGTCGGGTTGCGGTCGGAATGTTGCTGACCGGCGCCAGCGTGTTGATCAGTGGGAATTTTTTGGCGACTGAGGCTCTGGCCGCGCGCAAGCGCTCATCGTCGGCGAAGAAGCCTGCGGCGAAGAAGCCGGCCGCCGCCGGCAATAAGCCAGCACAGCTCAAGGCAGGGCAATTCGAGTGGCACCCCGAGCGGTCGCCGTCAGGCCCGCTCGCCATTATCGTCTCGCTGACCAAGCAGCGCGTCTATGTCTACCGCAACGGCATCCAGATCGGGGTCGCCACCTGCTCGACCGGCAAGAAGGATTACGAGACGCCGACCGGGGTGTTCACCATCCTGGAGAAGGAAGAGGAGCATTATTCGAACACCTATGACGATGCGGCGATGCCGATGATGCAGCGGCTGACCTGGGACGGCATTGCGCTTCATGCCGGCAAGCTGCCAGGATATCCCGCCTCGCATGGCTGCGTGCGCCTGCCAAAGGCGTTCGCCGAGAAGCTCTACGCCGTCACCCAAACCGGCACGCCGGTGATCATCGCCGACGATTCGACGCAGCCGGCATCGGTCTACGACCCAGGCCTCCTGCTCGGGGCCGAAGCCAAGGACGAGCTCGGCAAGGCGTCGAAGAAGAAAAAGAAGCCCGCTTTCTCCAAATCGAACGCGGTCACCTCGATCCTCGTGTCGAGCGCCGACAAATCCATCTACGTGATCCAGAACGGCGACATCGTCGCCCAAGGCACGGCCGAGATCGAAGATCCCAAAAAGCCGCTCGGCTCGAACGTGTTCATCCTGGAGAAGGGCGACGAGGACGGCTTCACCTGGCAGGCCACCGGCTACAGCACCGGCAAGAAAGGCGCGGCGAAGCCGAGCTCGTCGCTCGTTGAACGGATCAAGCCGCCGGCAGACGTGCAGGCGGCGATCGACGAGCGCATGAAGCCTGGCATGGTGTTCGTCACCACCGATCAGCCCGCCACGCCGGAGACGCGGAGCGGCAAGGACTTCACGGTAATGGATTCGGAGGGGAAGTGAGGAGGGCTGATCCCCCCGCGCTTACCTAGGGCAAATCCAACACTAGCAAGGCCGGCAAATGCATTTCTTGCCGGGTCCGGCAACACCGGGAAATTTGGTGCAAGACCATTTGGTGCCGGCGGCGCAGCGATGCGTGCCGAACATGCACCCGGCTTTTTGCACCGCCGAATAGCTGCCGGTGACAGCATGTGTGCCCACGGCTCCCGTCAGCGGTGTCGCCTCAGCTTTCCACATCAGAAATCCAGCAACGGTCACTGCTGCGGTCATGGATAGAACAAGCAGGAGCCTGGTCATGGGTGCCTCTCCTTGGTTTGGGAACCCCGCAACATACACGAGTTCGGCACCGTCAGAACCTTCTCCATGAGGTAGTGGCTAACGCGCCTGGACCATCCAAATTTTTCAGGAAAGTGGCGCGCCCTCACGCTATGCCGTGTCCAATACAGCCTTTCTGACGGACTGCGGTAGGGCGATCGAGCGAAAAAAGGTCTTTGGATAGAGATAATCGTCCCCGGATTCGTCGACGATCCGGAGGAGATCATGCTTCTCCGCGTCAGCGTCGCGGAGTGCGATATAGATTTTTCGCTTCTCAAGCGAGGCCGGGTAGCCATCGTTATCGACGCATACGACGAGCTGTTTTGTTCGTGTCTTTGCCATGCTTTTGGTCACTTGAACTCCATGGCGGGGCCAGAGAAGCGAGTAATGGTCTAGGCCGCGGACACGTAAATTTCTTTGCCTAATCGCTCGAACTTTACGCGCTCGGCTTCAAAGCCAAGTGGGTCGCCGCTGGCCGAATATCGCCGCTCCAGCCGAGCCCCCCCTTTAGAACACGTCAATCACAATGCGGGTTCCGTCTTTTTCAATGCGCGGCACCGGTGACGATGCGAGATCAGAAAGGTCCTTGATCATCGCGCGACCGACCTCGGCTAAGGATGGGAAGATAATCCTCGTCAATTCATCCGACGCGCTCATCGTCTTTTCTCCCCTGTGAAATCACGCTCGTTGCACTATGCCTTTGATGCTCCGTCGAGCAACTTAGCCAGAAGGCTAACGAAGGCAATAAACTCCAACGCTTGCTCCGGATCATCCTTGATGAGCTTATGAGCCCGAGGATTTCTCAATCCGGCGACTGCGCCCGAGAACATCATCATGTAGCCGAGTTGCTCATTTCGATCAGATTCATCAATGAGCTCGTTGAATTTTAAGATCGGATTTTTCAGGCTAAAGGCCCGCTGCATCAAGGTCGTGCCGTCCTCCTCGATTCCGCTTCGAAGACGCACAAGAGTATTGAGGGCCTTTACCGCATCTTCTATCGCATTGGCATAGTGCTCGTTGCGATAGAGACCGCTTGCTGCTCGATCAATTTCAGGATGGAGTTCGAGTCCTTCGTAGGCGCGCAGCGCCTGATCCTCCGGCGATTCAGCCTCGTCCCCCAACTGCTCCTTGAGCACAGTTATGGCTGTCGCTATTTTACTTTTGGCGTCACCAAGCCCCTTGTGGTAGCCCGCTGCATAGTCGGCAGGCTTTCGATTAAAGCGTGAAACGCACCTATAAAAGGGTGTTACGTAGTGACGTCTCCGATCTGGCGTATTGTCGCCAAACACGGCCGTTAAGGTCTCATCGACTTTGGTGTAGAGGCCGTCAAGTTCTCGCTTCTTGTCATCACTCCAATGTTCGGTTCTTGCCTGTTCCAATTCCTTCAGGCGCCGCTCAAGCTTAGCAATGCTCGCTTCGATCTGACGGGGGCTCCTCTTCGAATGCATTGCAGCCCTACCTAATAAGCACTCCTAAGAATATTTGTTCTTAGCTTAAGTTATTGAAAGGCGTGGCGCGCCCGGAAGGATTCGAACCTCCGACCCCCAGATTCGTAGTCTGGTGCTCTATCCAGCTGAGCTACGGGCGCTTTTAGCCACGAATGCCGCGTCTCGCGGCACGAAAGGATGGCGCGCTTTCGGGGCGGCCAGTCCTGCTACCTAATGCCTTGACCGGATGAAGGCAAGCCGCGCCAAGTCCCGGTAGCCCTTGAAATCGGCAAGCCAGGGTGGGGCCCCGCTCCCCCCTTGCGGGGGAGCAGGATCGGCGTAGCCGATCCGAGGGGGGTGAGGCGCGAGTCATCTTTCGTAACCCCCCTCCCTATCCCTCCCCCTCAAGGGGGGAGGGGAGAGCAAGCGGATTCACCTGCAAGAAACCCAAAAGGCAGCAGATGGCTGGGCCAACGGCAGAAGGAGGGGAAAATCAAGCGCTGCGGCGCCTCGCGCGCTGGAGGTCGACCACCACGTCCGGGATGATCACGCGGAAGGTGGCGCCGCCTTCGTTGCTGGCCAGCATGATCTGGCCGCCATGGGCGTTGACGAGCTCGGCGGCTATTGCCAAGCCAAGTCCGGTGCCGCCTTTGCGCGCCACGCTCTGGAACGCCTCGAACAGATGCGCCCTCGCCCGCTCCGACACGCCGGGCCCGGTATCGCGCACGTCGATCAAGGTGACCGAGCCTTCGCGCCGCGCGGTAATCACGATCTCGCCCATGCCGTCGGCTTCGCTTTCAAGCGCCTGCACGGCGTTGCGGCAGAGATTGCTCAAGACGCGAAAGAGCTGATCGCGGTCGGCGTCGACCTTGAGGTCGGGCGGAACGTCAAGGTTCCACTCGATGAGATCGGGCCGCGGCAGGGCGAGCCCCTCGCCCACCTCGGTAACGAGCGGGGCAAGCTCGAACTGCTTGCGCTTGGGCGGGGTCTCCTGCGCCTGGCCGAAATCCAGGGTGCGGGCGCACAGCCTGATGGCGCGGTCGAGCGAGGCGAGCAGCTTCGGCACGAGCTGCTGCACGCGCTCGTCCTTGACGCTGCGCAAGCGGTCGGAGAGGAGCTGCGCGCTAGACAGCATGTTGCGGAGATCGTGGCTGATCTTGCTCACGGCGAGGCCAAGGGCTGCGAGCCGGTTCTTCTGGTTGAGCATGCCGGCAAGCTCGGCCTGCATGGCGGCAAGCTCGCGCTCGGCGGTGCCGATCTCGTCGCGCCGCCCAGACGGCGTGACGATGCGCGTCGGATCCTCCGGCCGCTCGCTGAAACGCACCATGTTCCAGGTAAGCTTGGTCATCGGCTTGACCAGAAGCATGTCGAGCGTGAGGTAGACGAGTGCCGCGGTGATGATCGAGATCAGGATCGACAGCCCGAGAATGTCGAGGCCATAGCGGATCATCGCCGCCTTGAGCGGCGCCTCCTCCATTACCACCTCGATGAACTCGCCGGTGGCGAAGTTCGGCTTGCCGACGACGCGGATCACGCGATCGGCGGGCTCGGCGAAGACCATGAGCGCGTCGGAAATCAGGGTGAGCCAGGTGGCGTCGCGAAGATCGTAGGAGGCGTCGATCTCGGCGGGCATGTCCTCCTCGAGGATCAGCCGGCGCGAATCGGTGCGCTTCACGGCGACGGCCTTCACCTTGACGCTTTGCAGAAGCTCGTCGCGCAAGGTCCGAGGGAGCTGGCCGCCCGGTGCCGCTTCAGCGGCAAGGGCCGCGATCTGCGCATCTTCGAGTCTAGCCATCAGCCATTGCCGGCGGAAATTCGACACCGAGGGCACGAACACAAGCACCTCGGCCACCATGACGAAAACGATGGTCAGCAGCAGCAGCTTGCCGGAAAGCCCGGGCCCATAGCGGGCGGGCTCGCTCTTCTCCTTGCCGGCGCTCTGAATGTCGTCGCTCACGTAAAGCACCCGCTCCGCCAAGCTCAAAGGCGCAAAGCCGAGCCGTTCGCCCATGCTATCCGAAGCGGCGCAAAAAATCGATGATGCGGCGTAGCGAACGTTTGGCCAAAGAGGGTTGATAAAAGGTATAGGCCACACGCTTCGACAATTCAGACAGCGTGGGATAGGGCAGCACGAGCCCGGTCAAGTCGCCGATCCGCATGTCTCGCGCGAGCGCCATGATCCAAAGCTGGAGCAGCTCGCCGGCCTCGGCGCCGACGATGGTGCAGCCGAGGATCTCGCCGTTCGGCCTAGTAATGACCTTGATGAAGCCGTGGGTGGTGTGCTCGGCCTGGGCCCGGTCGTTGTCGGCGTAAGGCCAGCGCAAGATGCGGATGCGGCGATATTTGGTGCGCGCCTCGGCTTCGGTAAGGCCAACTTGAGCCAGCTCAGGTTCGGTAAAGGTGACGCGTGGGATGGCGGTGGCGCTCGCACGCGGCCGCAAGCGGAACAGGGCATTCCTGATCACAATGCCGGCGTGGTAGTTGGCGAGATGGGTGAATTGAGCGCCGCCGGTCACGTCGCCGATGGCGTAGACGCGGTGGTTGGTGGTCTTGAGCTGCTGGTTCACCTTGATGCCGCGGGCGTCGTAAACGATGCCGGCCCGCTCGAGACTCAGGCCTTTGACGTTGGGCTTGCGACCGGTGGCGACCAGCAGGTGGCTTCCCTTGATGACCTCGGTCTCGCCCTGCTTGCCGATATGCACGGCGACGCCCTGGATGGCGCGCTCCACCCGTTCCACCCGCGTACCGGGATGCATCAGCACGCCCTGCTCGATGAAGCGATCGATGACGATGCGGCTCGCTTCAGGGTCCTCGTGACCGAGGATGGCGGCGGCATCGACGATGGTGACATGGGCGCCGAGCATGCGATGGGCCTGGGCGAGCTCCATGCCGATGGGCCCGCCACCAAGCACGATCAGGTGCTGGATCCGCTCGCTCACGTCGAAGATGGTCTCGTTGGTGAGGTAGGGCACCTCGTCGAGACCGGGGATCGGCGGGATGACCGGAGAGGAGCCGCTGGCCACGACGAAGCGACGGGCGCGGATCAAATAGTGCCCCGCCTCGACGGTGTTCTTGTCGAGGAAGTTGGCCTGCTCCTGGAGGACGCGGACGCCAAGCCCCGTGTAGCGCTCGACGGAATCGTTCGGTGCGATGGCGGCGATCACTCCATGCACGTAATCGTGCACACGCGCGTGGTCGACTTGCGCTTCGATGACGTCGATGCCAAAGGCTCCCGCGGTGCGCACGGCCTCGGCGCGCTTGCCGGCGGCGAGCAGCGCCTTCGACGGCACGCAGCCGTAATTGAGGCAGTCGCCGCCCATGCGGCCCTTCTCGATGAGCACCACGGGGACGCCGAATTGAGCCGCCGCGGCAGCCACAGAGAGGCCCCCCGACCCTGCGCCGATCACGCAGAGGTCCGGTCGCAGCACCTCTTCCATGTTAGCCCCTCTTCCCCGTGGCTCACGCCCTACGCCGGCTTGCGCCTGAAACGCCTGACCGCAATGGGGATCAGCGCAACGAGCCCAAGCGCCACAAAGCCCGCGATGAGCCCAGGGGTGAGCAAGGCCCGGGGCTCAAGCACGAACGGGCATAACTCTTCCGCATCTGATCCCATCTTGGCAAGGCAGGATTGGTGCGCCGCTTGCTGAGCCACGATAACACTGTCCAGGCCTTTGCCGGCGATGGAATAGGCGAAACTTCCCGGGACGATGCCGATGACCGTGGCAAGCGTGTAGGTCCAAAGGCTTACACCAAGAAGCGCAGGGGCGAGATTGACAAGCCAGAACGGGAAGATGGGTACGAGGCGCAGGAACAGGAGGTAGTTGAAGGCATCCTCCTGGAAGCCCTGCCGGAGCTTCGCAAGCCAAGGCCCTGCCCGGGCGGCGAGCGGCTCGCCAAGGGCGGTGCGCGCAATCAAAAACACGAGGACGGCTCCGGCTGAGGCGGCGACCATGGAGGCCAGTCCACCCCAGAACCAGCCGAACAGGAACCCTCCGGCGAGGGTGAGGACCGCGGCTCCCGGCAAGGACAAGGCGACGGTCGCGGCATAGATGGCCATGAAGGCGAGGATGGCGACGACGGTGTGGCCGGCGATCGCCGCACGCAAGGCTTCGCGGCGATCCACCAGCTCCTGCAAGGTGAGGTAGCGCTGCCAGCCCATGGCGAAGACGAACGCCATGCCGGCAAGCAGCAAGAGCAGCGGCCACAACCGCTTCAACCAGGCGAGCGCAGTGTCCTCCTTATTGGGCGCGGCCGCCATGTCATTCCTCAATGCCGATAATGTCCCTGAATAAGCGACAGCGGGGCGCCTGCGAAACCGCCTATCGCGCCGAATTGATGCCCCGTAACCACAGTTGATGGCGTTCTTGTCGCAGTTTGGCGATTTCGCGAGCCCTGTATGATGCCGCCATCAGGCGCTTAAGCCTGAGACACAAGGAGGATAGCATGGTCGTGCGATTCTATGCCGTTGCCTCTATCGCACTTGCTTCTTTGCTTCTGGGGGGAACCGGCATCGCTCGTGCCGGCGACGATTATTCCAATCCTCAATCCGGCGATTCCTATTCGCCGCCCGAGGCTGGCGAGCAACCGGCTCAGCCCGACGACAGCGCAGCCCCGCCGCCCGAGGATGACAGCGCTACCGCGCCCGACGACAGTGGCGGCTACGATAACGGCGACGACGCCCCACCCCCGTCAGACCAGCCTGAGTAACTCACGCCTGCCGCATCCCTCCTCGACTGCGGGGGAGGGATGCACTGCCGCAACCGTCATGCCCGCGGATTGACTTGGCGGTTCCTGCCACCTATAAGCCGCCAAACCCTGCATCCAGCGGAGATTTGGCGTGAAACGCACCTACCAACCATCGCGGCTCGTCCGCAAGCGGCGCCACGGCTTTCGCGCCCGCATGGCGACCAAAGGCGGACGCAAGGTGCTGGCGCGGCGCAGGGCCAAGGGGCGCAAGCGTCTGTCGGCTTGATCGGCTGCCAGCGCGAGGGCCAGCCTCCACGGTGACGGCAATCGGACGCCTCAAGACCCGCGCTGAATTCCTGCATGTGAGGGACGGATCGCGTTTTGCCGCGCCTTCCCTCGTGCTGCAGGCCCGCGCGCGCGGCGAGACGGCCGATACGCTGCATGACGTCGCCCGCTTCGGCTTCACCGCGAGCAAGGCCTTAGGCGGCGCAGTCTTGCGCAACCGGGCGCGGCGGCGGCTGAAGGAGGCCGTGCGGATTGTCGGTCCGGAGCGTGCCGTCCCCGGCTACGATTATGTCTTGATCGCTAGGGCAGGCACGGTACAACGGCGCTTCACCGAGATTACCAGGGACCTTGAGCGGGCGCTGACCAAGGTCCATCAGGCGCCGAGGCTCTAGACAGCGCTGAAAGCCTTCAGACAGGACCTTAGGCCGTTGCCACTCTGACCGCGCAGCCCGCGGCCAACAGCGAAAGCGATATGGACGAAAACAACCGCAATTTCATCCTCGCCATCGTCCTGTCCATCGGCGTGCTGTTCGCGTGGCAATATTTCTTCGTGCCCAAGCATCTGCCGCAGCAGCCAGGGCAGCAGACGGCAGAGCAACAGCAGCAACAGCAGTCGCAGAAGCCGGCCGAGCCTGGCCCGCCGCAGCCGCGCTCCGAGGGCGAGGCCGCTGCCCCTGGCGGCACGGCAGCTCAGCCTGGCGGCGCCCAAGCCGTCACGCAAACGCGCGACGGGGCGCTCGCCTCAAGCCCGCGTGTCGCCATCGACTCGCCGGGCATCAAGGGCTCGATCAATCTCAAGGGCGCGCGCCTCGACGACGTCGTGCTCAAGAAGTACCGCGAGACCGTCGACCCGAACAGCCCGAACGTCTTGCTGCTGTCTCCGGCAGGCTCGCCGCACCCCTATTATGTCGAGCATGGCTGGGTCGCCGAGACCGGCAAGGATGTGGCGGTGCCTGGCCCCGATACGGTGTGGAAGGCTCAGTCGAAGGACCCGCTCACGGTCTCGACCCCGGTCACGCTCAGCTATGACAATGGCAACGGGCTCGTCTTCACCCGCACCATCGCGATCGACAACAATTTCATGTTCACGGTGACCGACGCTGTGGCCAACAGCGGTTCGGAGCCGGTGAAGCTTTATCCCTACGGCCTCGTGTCAAGGCTCGGCGTGCCGCTCACCCAGAGTTTCTACATTCTGCATGAAGGGCTGATCGGGGTGGTCGACGGAAGCCTCGAGCAGATCACCTACAAGAAGGCGGTCGGTAATCCGGCGGCGACCTTCAAGGTCAAGTCCGGCTGGCTCGGCATCACCGACAAATATTGGGCCGCCGCGGTGGTGCCGGAACAGGGCAAGGATTTCGAGGCGCGCTTCAGCGGAACGCCCGGCGCCGCCGGCGCCGAACATTTTCAGAGCGACTATCTGCTGGGCGAGGTCTCGGTGCCAGCCGGAGGCACGGCCGAGACCAAGGGCTACGTGTTTGCCGGCGCCAAAGAGGTCAATCTCGTCGACCGCTACGCCACCGAATACGCCATCCCCAAATTCGACCTCTTGATCGATTGGGGCTGGTTCTACTTCCTCACCAAGCCGATGTTTTACGCGCTCGACTTCTTCTACAAGCTCGTCGGCAATTTCGGCCTGGCCATCCTCATCGTCACGCTCGTGATCAAGCTCGTGCTCTTCCCGCTCGCCAACAAATCCTACGTGTCGATGAGCAAGATGAAGAAGCTGCAGCCCGAGATGGCGCGGATCAAGGAGCGTTTCGGCGACGACCGCGTGCGCCAGCAGCAGGCGATGATGGACATGTACAAGAAGGAGAAGGTGAACCCGGCCTCAGGCTGCCTGCCCATCCTCGTGCAGATCCCGGTGTTCTTCTCTCTCTACAAGGTGCTGTTCGTCACCATCGAGATGCGGCATGCGCCGTTCTTCGGCTGGATCAAGGATTTGTCGGCGCCCGATCCGACGTCCGTGTTCAACCTGTTCGGTCTGCTTCCCTTCGACCCGGCGACGGTGCCGATGGTCGGTCATTTCCTCATGCTCGGCGCCTGGCCCTTGATCATGGGCGTGACCATGTGGGCGCAGATGAAGCTCAATCCGGCGCCGCCGGACCCGGTGCAGGCCAAGGTGTTTGCCTGGATGCCGGTCTTCTTCACCTTCCTGCTTGCCGGCTTCCCGGCGGGGCTCGTGATCTATTGGGCGTGGAACAATTTCCTGTCGGTGATCCAGCAATCGGTGATCATGAGCCGGCAGGGGGTGGAGATTCCGCTCCTTGAGAATCTCGGCTTCAAGAACAACAAGAACCGCGCCAAGGGCGAGACCGAAGGGTAGAGCCTCTTCACCAATCGCAGATTATCGTCATGCGGAGTGGTTTGCCGCGCGGGTGACAATGGCGATCCCCAACTTCACCGCTGCCGAGCTCAAACGTGGCGAGGCCTTGTTCAAGGTGCCCTCGGCCTTCGTCAAAGGCGTCGTCAAGGTCGCAGACCTGCCCAACGAGGGGCGGCCGGAAGTCGCGTTCGCCGGGCGCTCGAATGTCGGCAAATCGAGCCTGATCAATGCCCTCGCCGGCCAGAAGAGCCTGGCGCGCGTCTCGGTGACCCCCGGGCGGACCCGGGAGCTCAACTTCTTCACCCTGGGCAAGGACGGCGCTTTCTACCTCGTCGACATGCCGGGCTACGGCTATGCCCGGGCCCCCAAGGCCGAGGTCAAGGGCTGGACCCGTCTCATCCAGGACTACCTCAAGGGGCGGCGCGAGCTGAAACGGGTGTTCCTGCTGATCGACGCCCGCCACGGGCTCAAAGACAGCGACCGGGAGATCATGACGTTGATGGATGAGGCCGCGGTCTCCTACCAGGGGGTGCTGACCAAGGCCGACAAGCCGAAGGCGGCCGAGCTTGCCGCCATCGAGGCGAAGGTTTCCGCCGAGATCGCCAAGCGTCCGGCGGCTTATCCACAACTGATCGCCACCTCGGCCCGCACCGGGGCAGGCCTCCCCCAGCTTCGCGCCGTCATAGCAGCACTTGCCGATGGTGGAATGAGCATCTAGTCACCCCCGGCGTCATACCGGCGAAAGCCGGTATCCAGTTCTTTTTCTGGCGCTTCGCGCGCTGGATTCCGGCTTGCGCCGGAATGACGGTGACGGTCATCCTCCGAACCAAGCATGCTAACCTCGCTCGCAAACGCGATTGTGCCTTCAGCCACCCGCCCGCTATAAGCACACCGGTGAGCAAGACCAAATCATCACCGGCAAGATCGACGGACGCCCCTGCCCCTGAAGCGGGAAAGGCCGGCCTCGCCTCCATCTATGCCAATGCCAAGATCCTGTCCGAGGCGCTGCCCTTCATGCAGCGCTACGACAACGCCACAGTGGTGGTGAAATTTGGCGGCCACGCCATGGGCGACCCCGAGCTCGCCGCGACCTTCGCCCGCGATATCGTGCTGATCAAGCAGGCCGGCGTGAACCCGATCGTGGTGCATGGCGGCGGCCCGCAGATCGGTTCCCTGCTCGAGCGGCTCAACATCCGTTCGGAATTCAAAGGGGGCTTGCGCGTCACCGACCGGGAGACCGTCGAGGTGGTGGAGATGGTGTTGGCCGGATCGGTCAACAAGGAGATCGTCGCCGCCATCAACGCTCAAGGCGGCAAGGCGGTCGGCATCTCCGGCAAGGACGCCAATCTGATGCGGGCTCGGCGCATCGAGCGGCGCTTGCGCGATCCAGATTCCAATATCGAGGAGATCGTCGATCTCGGCTTTGTCGGCGATCCCATCGCCGTCGATCCGCACATCATCGACGTGATCATCCACTCGGACCTGATCCCGGTGATCGCCCCGATCGGCGTTGGACCTGAGGGCGAGACGCTCAACATCAATGCCGATACCTTCGCCGCGGCGCTCGCCACGGCGCTCAAGGCAAAGCGGCTGTTGCTTTTGACCGACGTGGAGGGCGTGCTCGACAAGACCGGGGCGCTGATCAAATCGCTCACGACGGCGGAGGCGCAAGAGCTGATTGAGGACGGCACCATCTCGGGCGGCATGATCCCCAAGATCGAAAGCTGCATCGACGTGATCGCCGAAGGGGTCGAGGCGGTGGTCATCATCAACGGCAAGGTTCCGCACGCGGTGCTGCTCGAACTGTTCACCGAGCACGGCGCCGGAACCTTGATCGAGCGGCGCGCGCGCAAGGGCCGCGCCAAGGGGTCGAGATGACCGAAAGGCTCGGCGCCAGCACGGACTTCGGCCATGTCGAGGCCTGGGTCTTCGACCTCGACAACACGCTTTATCCCGCCGACTGCAATCTCTTCGCCGAGATCGACACCCGCATGGGCGATTTCATCGCCGCGCGCTTCGGCGTCTCGCTGGAAGAGGCGCAGCGCATGCGCAAGTCCTATTACTACCAATACGGCACCACGCTCGCCGGCCTGATGCGGCTGCATGATGTGTGCCCGAATGCCTTCCTCGATTATGTGCACGACATCGACTTAAGCGTGATTGCGCCGGCACCTGAGCTTGGCCAAGCCCTCGATGCGCTGCCCGGGCGCAAGTTCGTCTTCACCAACGGCTCGCGCCGCCATGCAGAATCGGTAATCGCGCGGCTTGGACTCGACGGGCGCTTCGAGGATGTGTTCGACATTCATGCCGCAGAGTTCATTCCGAAGCCTGAGCGCGCGGCCTATGAGCGCTTCATGAGCGCCCATGCGGTCGCGGCGGGAAGCGCCGCCATGTTCGACGACTTGCCTCACAATCTCCGCACCGCCCACGGCCTCGGCATGACCACGGTGCTTGTAGATTGCGGAAAGATCGATCATCCAGAGCACCGCGCCATCGCCGGCTGGGGCGAGCTTCCCTCCCATATCCATCACCGCACTGACGCGCTCGCACCCTTCCTTGCCGGCATCGGCGCCATGCGCGCCGAAGAAGCGGACCGCGCCGCTTCCGCCGGCGCCTATTGCTGCCTGTGAGCCTCGAGGCCGATCCGACATGACGCATGAGCATTTGAAGAGCTTCATCGAGAGTGCCTATGAGCACGCGGGCGACATTTCGCCCAAGACCAAGGGCGTGGTGCGCGATGCGGTGGAGGAGACGCTCGACCTGCTCGACAAGGGCGAGGCGCGCGTGGCCGAGAAGATCGACGGCGTGTGGGTGGTGAATCAGTGGCTGAAGAAGGCGATCCTGCTCTCCTTCCGCCTCAACGAACCGCAGAAGGTCGAAGGCGGCCCTGCCGGCGGCGCCTGGTGGGACAAGGTCCCGACCAAATTCGCCCATTGGAAAGCCAAGGACTTCAAGGAGGCTGGCTTCCGCGCCGTGCCCGGCGCCATCGTCCGCCGCTCGGCCTATATCGCACCTGGCGTGGTGCTGATGCCGTCCTTCGTCAATCTCGGGGCGCGGGTCGACAGCGGCAGCATGGTCGACACCTGGGCGACCGTGGGCTCCTGCGCCCAGATCGGCAAGAACGTGCATCTTTCCGGCGGCGCCGGCATCGGCGGCGTGCTCGAGCCGCTGCAGGCTAACCCGGTGATCATCGAGGACAATTGCTTCATCGGCGCTCGCGCCGAGGTCGCCGAAGGCGTGATCGTCGGCGAAGGCTCGGTGTTATCGATGGGCGTCTATCTCGGCCAGTCGACCAAGATCGTCAACCGCACCACCGGCGAAGTGATGCAAGGCCGCGTGCCGCCTTATTCCGTGGTGGTATCGGGAACCTTGCCGGGCAAATTGCTGCCGAACGGTGCGCCCGGCCCTTCGCTCTATTGCGCCGTGATCGTGAAGACCGTCGATGAGGGCACCCGCGCCAAGACCTCCATCAACGAGCTGCTCAGGGATTGAGGCCGTCTGCAGGAGCGACCGATGAGCCTGACCGACCTTCTGTTCAGCTTCAAAGGCCGCATCAACCGCAAGCCTTGGTGGCTGGCCACCATCGCTGTGGGTCTCGCGGCGAGTGTCATCACCGCGGTCATCGAAATCGTTGCGAGGTCGTCCGGTCACGTCGCCGTCGACACGGTGACCAATCAGGTCGAGCCGACCGGACTTCTCGGCTTGGCCGTGCTCGCCGTCGGCCTCGCCAATATGTGGATCGGCTTTGCGCTCAGCGTGAAGAGGCTGCACGACCGGGACCGCAGCGGCTGGTGGCTGGTCTGGCAGCTCCTGATCATTATTCTTGTCGTCATCTTCATCGTGGTGGCCATCGTCGTGCCGGAGGAGCAAAGGCCGCTGTGGTATGCCTTGGGCGGTGGCGCAGGAGTGTTGGCGTTCGTCATTTCAGTCTGGCTGTTCGTGCAGATCGGCTTCCTGCCCGGCACGCAAGGTCCCAACCGCTTCGGCCCAGACCCGCTCGGCGCCATGCGAGCCGACGCCCAGCTTTAGGCCAGGCTCCATCGACTCTCGCTGCCGGTTCAGCAAAAAGCTATACAGGGCGCCAGGAAGCAGGGCCGCACCATGACCGATTTGAGCGAAACGCCGGTTGAACTTGCCAAAGACCTGATCCGCTGCCCCAGCATCACGCCGACAGATGCAGGCGCACTGGACGTGCTGGAGCGGGCCTTGGCGCGCGGCGGCTTTCACTGCCGGCGCCTGACCTTCACCGAGGACGGTACGCCCCCGGTCGACAATCTCTTCGCCCGCATCGGCTCAGGCTCCCCGCATCTTTGCTTTGCCGGGCACACCGACGTGGTGCCGCCGGGGAGCGAAGACCTGTGGACCTACCCTCCGTTCGGCGGCGTGATCGAGGACGGCATGCTCTATGGCCGGGGCGCCGCCGACATGAAAGGAGCCATCGCCGCTTTCGCCGCCGCCGCGCTCGATTTCGCCGGAGCCAAGGGCCAGGATATCCCCGGCACCATCAGCCTCCTCATCACCGGCGATGAAGAAGGCCCTGCGATCAACGGCACCCGCAAGGTGCTCGAGTGGATGACCGCCAATGGCGAGCAGCCCGACCACGCGCTCGTCGGCGAGCCGACCAACGCCACCAGGCTCGGCGAGGCCATCAAGATCGGACGGCGCGGCAGTCTCAACGGGCGCATCACGGTCACCGGTGTGCAAGGGCACGTGGCCTATCCGCATCTCGCCTTGAACCCGCTGAAAGGACTCATCGCGCTGCTCGTGCGGCTCTACGACCAGCCGCTCGACTTCGGCAGCGCCTATTTCTCGCCGTCGAATTTCGAGGTCACCAGCATCGATGTCGGCAACCCCACCACCAACGTCATCCCGGTCAAGGCCGAGGCGATGTTCAACATCCGCTACAACGACCGCCACTCTGCCGATTCGCTGCAAAGCAAAATTCGGGAGCTCGCGGCGAAGTTCCTGGGTGGCGGGGGGCTCGACTACGAGCTCGCCTTCGAGCCGCCAAGCAACACCTTCCTCACCGAGCCGGGGCAGCTCGACTCGACCCTGACCCAGGCGGTGCGCGAGATCACCGGGATCACGCCGTCGCTTTCCACCGACGGTGGAACCTCGGACGCGCGCTTCATCAAGGAGATGTGCCCGGTGGTGGAGTTCGGGCTGCTCACCGAGACCATCCACAAGATCGACGAGCAGATTAGCCTTGCCGATCTTGCGCAACTGACGGCGGTCTACCGGCGTTTCCTCGATCTCTATTTCGAGGAATTCGGGATCTTCGAGCTTGTCTGACCCGCGCCCGATCGGGGTCTTCGACTCCGGCATGGGCGGGCTCACGGTGCTGCGTGCGCTTGGCCAGCGTCTGCCGCGGGAGACCTTCGTCTATCTTGGCGACACCGCCCGCCTCCCCTACGGCACCAAGAGCGCCGAGACGGTGCGGGCCTACGCGTTGCAGGCGACGCGGCTCCTCATCGCCGAGGGCGTGAAAATGGTGGTGATAGCCTGCAACACGGCCTCCGCCGTGGCGCTCGAGCCTCTAGCCGAGGCACTCGCGCCGGTGCCGGTCATCGGGGTGATCGAGCCGGGCGCGCGAGCGGCCGTCGCCGCCACGCGCAACCGCCGCATCGCCGTGATCGCCACCGAAGGCACGGTGAAGGGCGAAGCCTACCCGCGCGCCATCCACGCACTCAAAGGCGAGATGAGCGTGGTGCAGCGGCCCTGCCAGGTGTTCGTCGCACTCGCCGAAGAGGGCTGGACGGAGTCCTCCGTCACGACCGAAGCGGCTCAGCGTTATCTCGGCTCGCTGTTCGAAGGGGCGGCGGCGCCGGACACCATCGTGCTCGGCTGCACCCACTTTCCGGTGCTGGCGGCCGCCATCCGGCAAGCGATCGGCGCTGATGTCGCCGTGGTCGACTCCGCCGAGACCACGGCGGCCGCGGTCGCCGAGGCTCTCGAAGCCAAAGGCATGAGCAATGAAACCGGCCGGGCGTCATCCATGCGCTTCTTTGCCACCGACTCGCCCGAGCGGTTTGCGCGGGTGGGCGCGATCTTCTTGGGCCGCCCGATCGATCTCGCCGATGTTGAGCTGATCGACCTCAGGTCTTAAGTCGCGCGCGCTCACTTCATCGGATGGTCCGGCGCGAGGTAGTGCGCGATCGAGGCCTCTAGACCGTTGGCGGAGGTGTGCCGTCGGGCAGCGCCGACGAGGCTGCAGTTGGATCAGGTGGCTGTGGTGTCTTCGACGGCGGCGCGTCGGCCGCGGTGCCGACCTCCTTGAACAGCATGGCGAGCCAGCTGCGCCCCAGCAACAGCAGCACCATTGCCGCATAGACGATGGTGCCGATGAGCAGGAGAACCGCAAGGGTAATTTCCTCGCGGAAATGGGCAAGCCCGGCGAAGGCCTTGCCCAGCACCAGGCTGCCGAAATAGAGCACGACCGCGAGCACGGCGCCGGCGAGGAACAGCCTGATCACCGGGCGGAGCCCGGCCCCCGACACGGCAAAGCCGCGACGCCTGGCGAAAATGGTGAGCAGGGTCAGATTGATCCAAGCCCCGATGCTGGTGGCGAAGGCGAGGCCCACTTGCGCAAGCGGTCCCATCAGCATGACCTTGAAAGCGATGTTCACGGCGGCGGCGAGCAGCGCCGCCTTCACCGGAGTGAGCGTGTCGCCACGGGCATAGAACGGAGCGGTGAAGCTTCGCATCATGACGAAGGGCAGGAGCCCGATGGCGTAGGCCGCGAGCGTGGCGCCGGCGGCTGCCGCATCGGCGGCGGTGAAGGCGCCGCGGGCAAACAGCGCCCGCATGATCAGGTCGGGAATGGCGATGGCGCCGGCAACGCTAGGGACGGTCATCAGCAGCGCCAATTGGATGCCGCGCGCCTGCGCCAGCGCGGCACCTCGCTCGTCGCCTGCCGCAAGCCGCCGCGACATCTCCGGCAGCAGCACGGTGCCGACGGCAATGCCGACCACACCGATGGGAAGCTGATTGATGCGGTCGGCGTAATAGAGCGCCGACAGAGCGCCGGTCGGCAGGAAAGATGCGATCAGGGTATCGGCGAAAAGCGCAAGCTGCACGCCGCCGGCGCCGACAATGGCGGGCCCGAGCGCCTTCAGGAAGCGGCGCGTGGTCGGGTCGAGTTTCGGCATGCGGAACCTGATGCCAACGCCGTTCATCTCGGCGTCCGCGGCGACGAGGATGACCTGCGCCACGCCGGCGATGAGCACGCCCCAGGCGGCGGCGTAACCGGCGCTGTGGAAATAAGGCGCAAGCAGCAGAGTCGCGATCAGCGAGACATTGAGCAGGACCGGAGCCCCGGCGGCGGCGGCAAATCTCTGATTGGCGTTGAGCACGCCGGCCAGCAGGGTCTCGATCGACACGAGCGCGAGATAGGGAAAGGTGATGCGGGTGAGCGCAACGGCGAGATCGAAGCGGGTTGGATCGAGACCAGGCGCCAGGATGCTCACCACCCAGGGGGTGAACAGGATGGCAAGCGCCAGCAGGAAGAGATTGATGGCGATCAGCGCCGCGGCGATGCGGTCGGCGAACAGCTTGGCGGCGTCGATGCCAGTTTGCTGAAGCGTGCGCGCATAGGCCGGCACGAAGGCCGCGGCAAAGGCCCCTTCGGCGAAGATGGCGCGGAAATGGTTGGGCAGGCGAAAGGCGACGAAGAAAGCGTCGGCCATGGGACCGGCACCGAGCACCGCGGCCATCACCACGTCGCGGATGAAGCCCGAGATGCGGGAGACCAGCGTCCACCCGCCGACGGTGGCGATGCGCTTGATCATTCGTGGTTTTGGGCGGTCATTCCCCCTCCCTGCTCGCGGCAGAGAGGTAAAGCAAAATCAGCGCCTTGGCCAACCCTTCCCCTTCTTCCCCTGCGGCGAAAGGCCCCCTCGCGGGGATTGGCCCTTCAACCGTCATGCCCGGACTCGATCCGGGCATCCATGCCGCTGCGTCAACCGCTTGGAATGCCAATGGGCTGGATTGCCGCAGCGTGTCCCGGCAACGACGGTCGCCTGAACGTCCAGGAGGACACTGCGCAGTGTCTCAGAAGCTCATTCCGAGAGCCGACAGAAGGACGTGATGCCCTTGACCAGGGCCGTAACCATCTGCGCTCGGCGGGCCCGGCTTTCGAGCTCAAGCTCGTTTTCGGGATTGGCGATGACGCCAGCCTCTAACAAGATCGCCGGCACCCGCGCGCCCTTCAGCACCATCAGTGCGTCGTAGCGGAACAGACCGAGTTTGGCGTCGAGGACCGGCCGGCCTTCGCCCTTGATCGGTTCGCTGTGGTGCGTGCTTGCGGTAAAGCCCGCCTGACGCAGCTCAGCGCCAACTGCAAGCGCAAGGTGCTGGCTCGCCTCATAGGCGCGCGAGCGGCCGGAAACGAAGAGTGAGTAGCCGCGGGCCTTGGGATATCGGGTGAACTGCGTGACCTTGCCATCCAACACCTCCCGCTCGAGATATTTCGGCTGCACTGAATCGTGGTGCAAAGAGAGGATGATGCCGAGTTTGATCGCGGCAAGCTGCCTGGCCCGATTGATCAGTGAGATGTCTTTACCGTCCTCGTTCACAATGTCGACTTGCATCGCGCGAGAGCGCAGCGCGTCGGCAAGGTCGTAGGTCAGGGCTCGATTGAACGAATATTCCGTTCTGCCGCGCGCACTGATGGCGCCTGGCCGGTCAAGCGTGTGACCGACGTCGAGGGTGACGGTGGGCGGGGCGCCGCAAATCGAGCCTGACGCCGCAAAAGACGGAGGCGATGCCACAAGCGGGGCCGCCATGATGACGGCGACAATTGGCCTGCGCAGCCAAGCGCGCGACCAGGTTCGTGAGGTCGCCGCTGCTGGCGAGGGCTGTGTCAATTGGCGCTCTGCAGAAAACCGATCTGCTCGCGGTAGCGCTGCTCCAGGCAAGACGCATTAGAACCGCAAGCGTTGCGCCGGTCCATCCAGGCGCGCTGCTTCTTGGTGTAGTAGCTGGCGCGCCCGCTCATTTTCGCACTCGCATAAAGCTCGCTTATCTGAACGTCCAATCCCGCCAACAAAGGTGAGCTGCAAATTGCGCGCTCGGCCGCAAGACTTGCCTTGGCGCAGGAAAAACTTGGACCCGCACTGCTTTCGGCTTGGCCGCCGCCTTGCAGGCTGCCGATCCTCTCCCGATAGCGCTGCTCCAGGCAGGAGGTATCCGAGCCGCAAGCGTTGCGGCGATCGAGCCAAGAGCGCTGCTCAGCCCGCACCGAACGCGACCCGCTGCCCCCGGCGTAAAGCTCGGCGAGCTGAAGGTCGAGGCTAGCCAGCGTTGCCGAGCTACAGATCGTGAACTCGGCGGGCAGACTCGCCTTGGCGCAGGAGAAGCTTGGATAGGCCTGAGGCTGCTGCGGCGGCGGTGGCGGCAGTCGTGGCGGCGCCACCGGCGCCGGGGCCGGTTGCGGTGCCGGCCGCAAGTCGAGCAGCGCCTGATCGCGAAGCGTCTTCGCCTCGTTGTCATATTTCCCGCTGGGAAACGCATCGATATAGAGATCGCAGTAGCGAAGCCGCTCGCTCGGCGAGGTGCCGTCGACGCAAGCTTGATAACGTGGAAGCTCGGTCTTCGCCCTGAGCAGGGTTTCGGCCTGCTCTGCCTTCGGATGATTGGGGAAGTCCCGCAGAAATTGCTTGTAGCAGTCGGCGTCATCCTTCTCGACGCAGTTGAGATAAGCGAGGTCGACGTCCTGCTCGCTTTTGCCGGGCTCCGCGCCTTTAGAAGGCGGGACGACCGGTGTCGGAGTCACCGGCTTAGGTGGCTCCTTGGCCTCAACCTCGATTGATCGACCGGCGAGAAAGATCCGCCCGCCAATCGTCTCATCATAAATCGCCGGAACCTGCACGTGCGGCTTGCCGGTCTGCTCATCGATAACGCTCTGCGCCTTGCTGGCGACTTCCTCCTTCACTTCCCCCATAATGTCGTCGAGATGCCGCCCCGGCGTCGGCAGATATTTGACGAATTCGGTCATGAATACCGAGTTCTTATCGCTCCCCGACAGCCGATCGAGTGCCGTCTGGCCGAGGCCGGCCGAATAGATCGAGAACACGCCCTGCGTGGGCTTCGCTTCGACGCCATGAGAGACCCGAACGAGGGATTTGGTCCCTTGGTCCGTTGCCTTGGCAAAAGGATTGTCCCGGCAAGCATCCGAGATGAAGATCACCAAGCCTTCTTGCTGACCCGTCTTCGCATCGATGAGCTTGTCGCGGATCTTCGCTATGACGTCGTCTTCTGCGAATGCGCTCCTGCGCGCGCGTTCCCGATCCGCCGGACTATCGCCCTTGATCGCCGGAAAATCGCTTGGCAGAAGCAGATTGACGCTGTCCGGCCTCATGCCATGGCCGGAAAAGAAAAACAGGACGGTGTCGTTCGCCGCCACTTTTCCCGCCAAGTCGTTGACACTTTCGATCATCTGATCGAGCGTCGGATTGCGTGCGAGTACGACGCTGAACCCAAGCCGCTTGAGAGCTTTTTCAAGCGTCTCGGCGTCGCTCACGGCATTTTTGAGTTGAAGTTCCTGTGACAGATTTGCGTATTGATCGATGCCGATGACGAGGGCCAAGCGGTTCTCGGCTCGGGCCGAAAGACTCGTCGTCGCGAGCATGAGTGCGAAGCAGAACAGGAAGCGGATCGCGCGACGCATTGCTACCTCCCGGAAGCGACACTCTATTCGCAACTATCGCGCGAAACCTTGCGTCAGCCAAGCCGAACAAAGGCTAAGCCCAAGGGTCGGCCGTCCTACTGCCCGGCGGCTTTGAAATAGAGCGCTTCCGCCGGTAGGGAGCCATAGGTGAAGGGCTCCTGTTGTCCTTTGGTGTTGGTCTTCACATCGTCGCGCACCTTGCGGAACAGCATGTTGATCTCAAGCCCAGGCTCGCCGATATGGGCAATGAGCGCTTGCGCGAACGGGCTGTTCGCGCCGTCGCCGTCCTGGGCGAGTTGCCCGTCGCGCGCCGAATAGGCGACCAGCACGCCGCCCGAAGGTTCGATGCGGGCAAGCCCGCGGCCAATCGAGCGGGTGCCGCCGGCGCTCGCCATCTTGGCAATGAACGGGTTCTCGCGGCAGGCATCGAGAATGACGAGCCGGAGCTTCTGCGCGCCTTCCACCTTGGCGAGCACGCGGTTGAGCGGAACCGCCTCGTCGTCGACATGAGTGGCGTTGGCAAGCTCGGCATCAACCGGGATCAGGTAATTAACGCCACCGACCTCGATGCCGTGACCGGCGTAATAGACGAGCGCCCAGTCATATTGCGGCGCCTTGTCGCCAAAGGACTTGAGCTCGGCGATGAGCGCGGCGAAGTCCAAGTCATGCTTCTCGATCACCTCGAAACCGATGCTGCGCAGCGAGCCGGCAATGGCGCGCGCATCGGCGTCGGCGTTCTTCAGCCCCCGCACGTTGCTATAGGCGCTGTTGCCGATCACCAGGGCAATGCGCTTGCCTTGATCTGCTGACGGCAGCGCAAAGGCTGCGGGCGGCGACTTCAGGTTGGCCTGCGCAAGCTGGCCCGCCGAACTCAGCGCCGCAAGCCGGGACCGCGCCAGTTTTTCGTAAGGCAGTGCATCGGCCGACGACCCCGCCAGAACCTTTTCGTAGTCCCTCTTGGCAAGCTCGGTCTCGCCAATCTTCTCGTAGGCCTCGCCTCGCTCGGCATAGACCGGCCGTGCGTTCTCCTCGGGATAGCTAATCCTAATCATCTCGGTCAGGTCGGCGACAATGAGACGCACGTCCCCCGTGCGCCTGTAGCAATCAATCCTGAGCCGCAAAAAATCCGGACGATTCTTGTCACTGAGGTCGAGCGCTTTAGAGATGTCGGCAATCGCTTTGGCCGTGTTGCCCCTGGCAAGATATGCCTCAGCGCGAGTCTTGTAGATCTCGGGCGCATCGGTACTGCCGGGACCGCAATCATTCTTAAGAGCCAGATCAAAGTCAGCTTCAGCGGGCTCAACGTCGCCGTTCCTCAAGCGCGCCGCCGCTCTGTGCATGTAGAGGGCAGCTTTGCACCAAGTCGATTGCTTGTTGTTGAGTTCGCGGGTGCAGGCTTCGGTGAAACCCTTTTGACACTGGGCAAAGTCACTCTCTTTGGCGCCAGCTGCTGCTTTCACCTGATCTGTGCCAGCGTTTGACGGACTCGAGTGCGGGTTCCAAACTGGCTGTATTTCGTTGAAGCCGGATCCCGCGACTTTCGCGGCGAGGCTATCTTTACTCGCGAGCTCGGTCTTGCCCATTCGTTCGTAAAGCTCCGCTCGCAATCCGAGATAGTAGCGCCGATCGACAAAGGCCTGCCGATCCTCGATCAGCTTCGTGATCTCGATCACAGCGAGGTCGTACTGCTTGTTGCAGATGTAGCCAGTGACCCGATCTGCCTCAAACGCACTGTCCGTCAATCGGGCCACATCCCCGAGACAAGGTTTCGCGCCGTTGTCGTAAGGCGGAGACGTCTTGAGCGGCCAACCCTCGCGTTGTTTGAGCTCCGCCAATTCCTGTTCGGCGGTCTCGCGTGCCCATTGGTCGGTTGGATGTCCGGTGAGGTGGGAAAGGGCGGCCCGGAAGTCACTGCTTGCACGTTCCCGATCGCCCTTCTTGACGTAGGTGAGGCCCCTGGACGTGTAGGAGATTGCAAGCCCTGGCTTAAGCCTAATCGCCTTGCCCAGATCGGAAATGGAGCGATCGTAATCGCCCTTCATTCTGTAAGCATCACCCCGATTAGAGAATGCGTCCGCATACTTAGGGTCCAGGGCAATTGCCTTGTTATATTCGGTGATGGCGCGGTCGAAATCGTGCTGAGCGTTATATGCGACGCCGAAGTTGTTGTGGATGGTGGCGTTCGTTGGATCCAAGCGAACGGCCTGCTCATAGTCAGCCATAGCACGTGGGAGGTCGCCCTGTTTGCTATAGGCTAGGGCGCGGTTGTTGTAGGCGGGGCCCAGATTTGTCCCCTTCTTGTTTGCCTTAATAAGGCGTGTACACGCAGCTTCGGCACGCTCGGCGCTGCCCCCAGTACAATCTGACCAATCTTGTTTGTTGTCGGCCAGCGCCGGCGTGGTCCACGCTATGAGGCCTGCCAGCAAGAGTATCGCCGAGCGCATGATTCGCTCCCCCCCAAAGGGTACTTTCGCCACCCTCGATCATTCACCCCGAACTATAG
>NZ_JBOHJB010000048.1:0-24409 GCF_050728395.1 Methyloceanibacter sp. | reverse complement strand
GGAGGTCGACAGCGGGCGTCAGCGCGCTGTCGGGAGGGGGGTTGGCCACTCAGCAGATTTCTTCTTTGAACCCCCCTCCCTATCCCTCCCCCTCAAGGGGGGAGGGGAGAGCGAGCGGCCAGGTCCCCGCTAGACGCGTTGGCCGACTGGCTCGGAAGCCGGCTGCACGCGGTTCCAGATCAGATGATCGAGGGAGATCGCGCCGGGACCGCGGGCGACGATCAAGAGCAGGAGCGCCGTCCACAGAATGTGGTCAGGCCAGCCATCGGGATAGACGAACAGCTGGATCACCGCGGTCATGCAGAGCAGGCCGAGCGCCGACAAGCGCGAGGCAAGCCCAAGCACCAGCAGCACCGGGAAGACGTGCTCGGCAGTGGTCGACAGATAGGCGGCGAGGTCCGGCGGCAGCAACGGAACCTTGTACTCCTCACGGAACAGGAAAAACGTGTTCTCCTTGATCATGAAGAACCCTTCGACCTTGGTTTGGCCGGAGCGCCAGAACACGCTCGCCACGGCAAAGCGCGCGAGGAGCGCGACAGGGCTGTAGGGAATGCGCTCGGCAAGCGCTCTGCCCCGCTCAAGCAAGTTGATGAACCACATGGACCTTCTCCTGGACCCTGGCGGGGGCTGACGGTGAAAACCGGGCATCGATCAGCCCCGCGCCAAGCTGATTTTACGGCCTTGAGCAAAGCCCGAGCGCAGGCTTTTCGGGAAATGCCAATCGATGATCGACACCATAGCGCCTCGCTATTGGACCTCGCGGCCGGCTGGGGGCCTAATCGGCGACATGACAATGCTAGAGCGGGGGCATCCGGCCCGCTGGTTGACCATCGCGCTTTGCCGCCTCGCTGGCGGCGCGCCAGAGAAAGCTCGAAGGAGCGATCGTGTTGAAGTCCGAGCCCATGTGCGACACCGCTCCCGGCAAACGTGTGGTGATCAATCCGCAGCCGCAACGGACCACCTCGCCGACGGCGCAGCTTGTGCGCAGCGTGATGTGAGTGAAAGAGGTTACGAGAACGCATGGTCTTGGGCCTGTTCGCCTGAGCGAGGGCGGCATTGGCACGGGAGCACAGTTTGCCGATGACGACTCCCGTGTTCCATACGCTCGAAGAGGCCTTCTTCTATTGCCGCGACATGGACGCCTCCTTGCGCGACCGGCTCGAGACCTTCTCGACGGCGGCGCGGGTCTTGCGTCCGGCGATGCAGGAGGCCGTGGACCGGCTGGTCGTGCGGCTCATGGCGAGCGACCTCGGCAATGCCGTCCCGCAGATCGGCGATCAGATGCCGCCGTTCATTCTGCCGGACGAGAAGGGCGATCTCGTCAGCCTGGCGAGCCTGTTGCGGGTAGGGCCGGTGGCCGTCACCTTCCATCGCGGCCATTGGTGCCCCTATTGCCGCATCAACACCAGGGCGCTCGCCGCGGCACAAACCCGGATCGCCGCGGAGGGCGCGCAGATCGTGGCCATCATGCCCGACCGCCAGCAGTTCGCGGCGGCGCTGAAGCGGGAGTCGAACATGCACTATCCGGTGCTGACCGACATGGACAACGGCTATGCACTCTCGCTCAATCTCGCGATCTGGGTCGGGGCCGAATTGCAGGAGCTGATGTCGGCGTCCGGCCGGGACCTGCCACGCTACCAGGGCAACGACGCCTGGGTCCTGCCGCTTCCGGCAAGTTTCGTCGTCGATGCGGACGGCTATATCCGCGGGCGGTTTATCGATCCGGACTACCGCAAGCGCATGGCGATCGAGGACCTGCTCCAGGCGATCCGGAGCGCCCACGTCCTGCGGCCGATCCCGCCCTGGTAGATCGGTTGCTCACGCCTCATCGTGCCTACCCATTTTCGGCCCTAAGTGGTATTGAGAAACCAGGGATAAAACGCAACAATTCAGGGTCCTTGCGGATTGGAGGCCGCCGCGCGGCCGCCAGGACGACGGGAGCTTGCAGATGACGGCGAAATCGCTCTCTGACGCGCTGCACGAGGCCTATCTCCAGGCTCGCGACATGGATGCTTCGCTTGGCGAGCGGCTGCAGGCCTTCGCCGACGCGGTACGCCGCCTTGGCCCGCATTTTCAGGAGGCGGTCGACAAACTCGTCGCCAGGCTGAAAGAGCAGGGCGTGGGCGAGACCGCGCCGAAGCCTGGCGAGCCCATGCCGATCTTCATTCTGCCCGACGAGGCCGGCCGTCTCGTCAGCCTCGACACGCTGCTCGACAAGGGGCCGGTCGCCATCACCTTCCATCGCGGATATTGGTGCCCCTATTGCCGTATCAACACTCGTGCGCTTGCCCAAGCGCAAGACGAGATCATGGCTGAGGGCGGGCAGATCGCCGCCATCATGCCGGACCAGCAGCATTTCACCGCCGAGCTCAAGGCCGAGCACGACGCGCCCTTCCCCATTCTCACCGACATCGACAACGGCTACGCCATGTCCTTGAACCTCGCCTTCTGGGTGGGCGCCGAGATGCAGGCGTTGATGACCGGCGCCGGCTGGGACGTGTCGCGCTCGCAAGGAAGCGACACCTGGTTGCTGCCGATCCCCGCCACCTTCGTGGTCGGCACCGACGGCGAGGTGAAGTCGCGCTTCCTCGATCCCGATTACCGCAAGCGCGTTGCGGTCGAGGATCTGATCGCAGCCCTCAAGAGCGCGCAGTAGCGCGGCTAGGCGCACGATCCGCTCAGTCGAGCAGCGTTAGCGGAAATAGATCTGGATCGAGAACGCGGAATTGATCCCGGCCGGTGGCGGGGGGAAAGGTGCCGCACTCCGCACCGTGGCGATCGCTGCCTGATCGAGTGCCGGCTTGCCGCTCGAGCGGACAATGCGCACGCCCTGCAGCCCCCCGGCCGGCCCGATGCTGAAGGCCACGGTGGCACTGCCGCCGCCCCGAGCTCCCGGCCGATGCCGCCCGATGGCGGCGCGGACATTCGCGGCGTAGCGGCCGGAGGTGACTTTGCTGGCCGCCGCGGGCGGCTTTACCAAGCGGCCGAAGCCGAGGGTCATGGGTTTGGCGGTTGGCGCGCCTTGCGCCTCGGCCGCGGCGGTCCCCTTGGGCCTTTCGGCTGAAACCGTTTTCGGTTCGGGCTTCGCTTCGGGCTTGCTCCCGGCGACCTGCGCCGGCTCCGGCTCTGGCGTCGCGGCCTCGGCGGTGGCCTGCTTGATCGCGGGCTGCGAGAGAGCCTCTGCCGGCACAGGCGTCTCTTCCACGGTCTCGCTCTTCACCACTTGCGTGGGTTCCGGTTCCGCGGCCGGCTCGGATTGCGCGGGAACAGGTTCGACCTTCGGCTCGGCCGCAACCGCCTTGATCTCGGGCGGCGAAGGAGCCGGCGCTGGACGAGGCGCTTCGTCGGGTGCCGTGGCAAGTTGCGAGGCCAGTGGCTCCGCCGTTGGCTTTGACTCCACTGGCGGTGTCTCGGCCTTCAACGCCTCTGCCGCAGGTTTGTCAGCTCCGCTTGGCGTCTTGCTGCCGGCACTTTCGACCTCTGCCGGCGCCCCCGTATTGGAACCGGCTTCGGGCTCTGCCGGGGCAGGGGAAGGCGCGGCCGTGGATCGAGGCTCGTCCTTCGGCGAGTCATCAGCCGGAGGCTCGGCGCCGACGCTCACCGGTTCCGGCGGTGAAGCGGGTTTTGCGGGATCGATGGCGTGGCCTGCGGGCGGATCAGGCACGGCGCCGGTCGTGGTTGGATCGGCTGGCTGCGCCGCGGGCGAGGAAGAGGGTGCGGTCGATGGTGCGGGAACGCCGGCAGGCCGCGCGCTGTCGACGCCGATGGCGTGGGGGCTTGTGCTTGAAGGGCCCGGCACGGTGATCAGCACGGACTGCAAGGCCGCCGCGCCAAGCAGAATGCCGCCGGCGGCAAGCACGAATAGAGGTAGCTTCGATCGGTTTCTGTGGGTCACGGCAGCCGGGGTTGGTGTTGCAGGATTCCGACTAAACCCGTTACGCCGATCCCGGCTTATCTGAGTCGCGGACTCCCGCCAACGCTAGTTTTGCATTTCGGACCCGGAGCTTGCCGGTGCGGGTGCTCTTGCCGACTCTGCTCGGCGCGTCTTGCAAGGCGAGAACGGCCGCAAGCTCACTGTTGCAGAATCGTCACCAAATCCTCGGCGGAATGTGATGCACTCGGTCCGTGTTTTTCGCCGGTTCGGCGAGCGTGATAGTGGCGTTTGAGGGGGCAGTCATGCGTATCATCGTCGTTGCGGCGGTTCTTGCCGCATCATGTTTATTGGGCGGGTGCTTTCATTTCCATACGAGCCAAGTCTACTCGGCTCCACAAGCACTGCCGCCGCTGAAATAGGATCGCGCTAAGAGATCGCGGCATCGATCCAGACAGCGAGCGCGTCCAGCATCTCCGCTCTGACCTCGGCATCGCTCCGTCCACTGCGTGCGGGCACGTGGAAGGAATGATCGCCGTCGTCAATGCTCACGAACGTTGCCCGCTTGCCGAGGTTAGCCACGAGCTTGCGCATGAGTGCGATGTCGGCGAGTGCGTCGCGCGTTCCCTGCAAGAACAGCATCGGGATCTTCACCTCGAAGAGATGAGCCGCGCGCTCCTCTGACGGACGTCCGGCGGCGTGCAGCGGAAAGCCGAGGAACGCCAAGCCAAGTACGCCTGGAAGCGGCGATTGCGCTTGCGCCTGCGAGGTCATGCGGCCGCCAAAGGATTTGCCGCCGGCGATAAGGGGAAGCTTGGGAGAGGCCTCCGCCACCGCCGCGCGCACGGTCGCTTGCGCAAGCTTCGGCGCGTCAGGACGCTTGCCGCCCTGCTCCATATAAGGAAACTGGTAGCGGAGTGTGGCGATGCCGCGGCGAGCCAATCCATCGACCATGGCGTCCAAGAAGGGATGGGTCATTCCGGCGCCCGCGCCATGGGCAAGCACATAGCAGGCGCGCGCTTTCCTTGGGACTTGCAGCAGACCCGACACGCGCCGCGTCTCATCGACTGTTATCTTCACCGGGCGCGGCGTCACTGGCGGCTCACGCCGCAGCGGCGGAGCGAGACCAGTCGCAGGCGCGCAGCATCTTCATCAGGGTGGAAGCGACCGCGGTGCGCTGTCGTCCAGCGACGCCATAGAGATAGACCGTGCGATTGAGATCGAGCTTCTCCACCATGAGGCGAAGCAAAGTGTCGGGAGCCTTGGTGCTGCGCGGCAGGAGCGCCACGCCGACACCTGCCTCGAGCAGAGCGATGAGGTCGGATTCGGCGCCGGCTTCATGGCTACGTTCGACGTCGATGTCCTGCGCCCGCAAATATTCCAGCACCATCGGTGTAGACTCGCAATAAGTGCGGAACACGAAGCGCTCCTGCTTCAGATCGCCAAGCGCAATGGATGCGGCATTGGCGAGGTGGTGCATGGAGTGAACCACGACCTGAAACTCTTCGGTGAACAGCGGCCAGCTGTCCAGCCGCTCCCACTCGTCGCCGAGGCCGGCTCCGAGGCCAAGCTCGGCGTCGCCGCGCTTGAGAAAGCTCAGCACCTCCTCGCTGTTGCCGCGATAGAGCTTGAGCTCGAGGCCTTTGAACAGTTTCCCGAGCTCGACCACATGCGGCATCACGAGAGACGGGTCGATGGTGTGCGACAGCGCAAGCCTGAGCGAGCCTACTTCACCGCTCTTGATGGCCGCGGCGAGCGATCGCGCGCTGACGGCGCTGTCGTAGCATTGCTTGAGCAGCGGCAGCATGCGCTGGCCGAGCTCGGTCAGTTGCGATTGCGGGCGCTCGCGGCGGAACAGGTCGCCGCCAAGCTCTCCTTCAAGCTGGCGGATGGCGCGGGTGAGCGAAGGCTGGGCCACATGGCATTCCTCAGCGGCGCGTGTGAAATTGAGCGTGCGCGACACGGCGAGGAAGTAGCGGACCTGATGCATTTCCATGAGGATCGCGCCCCGCTTGGCTAACTCACATGCGACCGGCGCAGACTATCGGCAAGACGGTACACGCGGGCATGACGTTCATTCACATCTGCTCGCGCAGACGCGGGCACGCCGGTGCCACGCGAACTGGCTTCGCGCCATGCTGGAAGGGATCCTGGCCTCGGAAATGGTCTGGTCGCGCTTGGTTAAGTCGGCTTCTTTTACGCTTGATCGAACTTTACCGTCGAGATGCTCTGGCGGTCATGCCTAATTTTTGGGCATTTCAGGGAACAGAAATCAGAAATCAGAAATCAGAGATCAGAGATCAGATCTGACCACTGATCGCTGATTTCTGCCCCTGGTCTGCGATAGCGCACCCCTATTGATGTCTTAGCCAAATGGCATTTCCCGGAAGCGTATCCTTACGAGCATGATCCAGGCACTCTCAACGTGTCCCCCGGCACACCAGGCAAGGAGTCCGAGGCCTATGAATATCGCCATGACGGAGCGCAAGCCGGCCGCGGCCCAGTCGCTCAAGGACAGAGTTTCGCTCGTTACCGGCTCGACCAGCGGTATCGGGCTCGGCATCGCGCGGGCCCTTGCCGGCGCAGGCTCGGCCATCGTGCTGAACGGCTTCGGCAAGCCGGAAGAGATCGAAGCGGTGCAAGACGGCGTCGCCAAGGATTTCGGCGTGCATGTCGCCTATTCCGGCGCCGACATGTCGAATCCGGCCTCGATCGCCGAAATGGTCGAGATGACCCTCGACCAGTTCGGGCGGATCGACATCCTGGTCAACAACGCCGGCATCCAACACGTGGCGCCGTTGCAGGAGTTTCCGGTAGCGAAGTGGGACGCGATCCTCGCCATCAATCTGAGCTCGGCCTTCCACACCACGCGGCTGTCGCTGCCCGCGATGATCGCCAACAAATGGGGCCGCATCATCAACATCGCCTCGGCTCATGGGCTTGTCGGCTCCGCCTATAAGTCTGCCTATGTGGCGGCGAAACACGGTATGCTCGGCCTCACCAAGGTGACAGCGCTCGAAACGGCCGAGCAAGGCATCACCTGCAACGCCATCTGCCCAGGCTATGTCTACACGCCGCTGGTGGAGGCACAGATCGAAGGCCAGGCGAAGGCGCATGGCATTCCGCGCGAGCAGGTGATCCGCGAGGTGCTGCTCGCGCAGCAGCCGAACAAGCGCTTCGCCACCGTGGACGAGCTCGGCGCGTTTGCCGTGTTCCTCGCCTCGGATGCGGCCGCCTCGATCACTGGCACGTCGATCGCCGTCGATGGCGGTTGGACCGCACATTAGAGGGCCAGGTTGCGCAAGAAGAAACAGACCGGAGGAACGAACATGGCCACCCCCCCTAAAGGCCTTACCCCGCTGGAAGCCGCCAACCAAATCCGCAACACCAATGACGGACAAGTGGTGCTCGTGCTGCAAGGCGGAGGCGCGCTCGGCGCCTATCAGGGCGGCGTCTATCAGGCGCTGCACGACGCCGGCATCGAGCCCGACTGGCTGATCGGAACCTCGATCGGCGCCATCAATGCGAGCATCATCGCCGGCAACAAGCCAGAGGACCGTCTTAGCCGGCTCCAGGAATTCTGGCGGCGGGTCGAGCGCTCGAGCCTGTGGGGCGCCTTCCCTGCCTTCACCGGCGTGGCCGACGCGCTCTCCTCGTGGGCAACGATTGCGACCGGCATCCCCGGCTTCTTCGAGACAAACTTGCGCGCCTTTCTCGGCGCCCACGTGCCGCTCGGCGCCGATCACGCCGGCTACTACTCGACCGAACCGCTGCGCCGGACGCTGGAAGAGCTCGTCGATTTTTCTCTCGTCAATTCCGGGCACCCGCGGCTCACCGTTGGCGCCGCGCATGTCCGCACCGCCATGATGCATTATTTCGACTCCAAGGAGATGGAGATAGCGCCAGCCCACATCATGGCGTCAGGCGCGCTGCCGCCGGCCTTCCCCGCCGTGCGCATCGACGGCGAGCTTTACTGGGACGGCGGCATCCTCTCCAACACGCCGACCGAGCGCATCTTCGACGATCATCCGAGACGGAACTCGCTGATCTTCGCCGTGCATCTGTGGAATCCCACCGGCGACGAGCCGGAGACCATCTGGGAGATCCTGAACCGGCACAAGGACATCCAATATTCGAGCCGGATCGCGAGCCACATCGTGCGCCAGCGCGAGGCGCACAAGCTCCGCCACGTCATCACCAAGCTGCTCGAATACGTGCCCGAGGAGGAGAAGCAGGACCCGCTGTATCGGGAGCTCGCGCAATATCACTGCGACACGCGCATGCATGTGGTGCGGCTGCTTGCGCCACGCCTCGGCAATGAGAGCCACACCAAGGATATCGACTTCTCGCCGGCAGGCATCCGCGCCCGCTGGGAGGCAGGATATGCCGAGACAATCCGCGCGCTCGAGCGCAAGGCGTGGCTCGGCGAGTTCGGCCTGCTCGACGGCGTGATCCTGCATGAGCCTGAGCCAGGCGCGGAGCCTGCGGCGGAAATTCAGCCAGGCGAGCCGGGAGGCGACTCAAAGCAGATGCCGCCAAAGCTCGCCGCCGAGTGAAGGAAGCGTGGGGGCCTGCACCGGAATGTCTGCGCTGCAGCTTGCCGCAGTGGGGGTGAGCTTTCTTCTCACGGTGCTTTGGCTCGAAATGTTCTGGGTGAGGATCCCGGAGGAGATGCAGAAACGCGACCCCGCGCCGACGCTGAAGCGGCAGGGCCTGCTCAATCTGTTCGTGGCAGCTGGCGGCACCGCAGCGGCGGTGGTGCTGCTCGTCTGGGTCAGCGCCTGCGGGGCGTGAGGGCTTGGCCTTGCGACGTCGAGCCAGATGTCGAGCCTACGAGCCGGAGAGTTCCGGCATTAGGCAAAGGCGGCAAGGTCGTCGCGGGGGTCCTGGGCGAAAACCCACAGAATCCCAAGCCAGAGCAGCGTTGCCGAGAGCAGACCTAAATAGGTGAGGAACCTCATGAGCGTAGTCCCCTCTTTCGCTCTCTATGTGATCCCCGATGGGTAAAGGACCGGTGAAGGACCGAGAGCGAAGAAGCCCGGTGCTGGGGAGACCGGGCTTCTCGACTCTCAACTTCGCGGTCGGGGCCTCGGGCGCGTGACAGAAGACCTGTCATTTCCGACCGCTGGAGCCATGAACGTCGTAGCTAGGAGGCGAGTTCCGGCCGGTGCCAAACAAAAGAAGCCCGGCCTAGGGATCGCGGCCGGGCTTCGGCGAGCCGTTTGGGATGTCCTCTGAGGGGGATGACCCATCCGGCCGCGCGTGGGCCAACGTCTTGATGTGGCATGGATTCCGGCTCGGATGAAGGTGCGACACCCCCGGCGCAACCAAGCTGCGGCTGCGGGCTCGCTCGAGCAACGCGGACGTTTAGATCAGCGGGTTGAACAGCCGGCTGAACAGCCAATGCACCGAACTCGGCTCGTACATGTAGATCAGGTAGAAGCCGAACAGAACGACGACGACATAGACGATCAGGATCACACCAAGAATGTTCGGCATCGGGGCACTCTTACGCTGAAGGAACGGCGCTGAGCCATCCTATCCCGTGCTCCACGCACGAAGAAGCCCGGTCTGAAACCGGGCTTCTCCAACTAGACGCGATACAAACTAGTCGGAGGCCGGCATGCGGGGAGCGCGGGGCAGTGAGGTTGCCCTGCCGGCCACCAGGACCACACAACGCGGGAAAGCCGGATTAGGTTCCAAGGGAAGCGCAAAGAAAAAACAGCCAGAGGCTGGGCCTCCGGCTTTCGGTTGGAACCGTCAATTTCGCGAAGCGGCCGCCCTTGCGGAAAGGCGGCCAGGAACAGCCCTTCGCGCTACTTGACTGGCGCGTTCACCGGCGGCGGCAAGGGCTCCGCATAAACGGCCTGATTGTGATGAAAGCAGCCGCCCAGCATCAGGGAGGCGGCGAGGATGGCAAGGGCCAGAACAGTGCGCATAAGACTTATCCCCCTAAACGAGACTTCCCGCGTTTTACCCCCCAGCCTCTTAGAAAATGATTAACGGACGGCTGATTTTAAGGCGCCGTTAAGCTTAACGGTGGCCCCAACAAGTCGACCAAAAGAGGGCCAGCTTTTGGCAATGCTGTGCCCTTTAACAAAGGGCGGAAAGGCAGGGATGCCAAGGCAAGAGCGGCCCCGATCGCAGCGGTGTTGCCCGTTCGGTCGAGGCCGCCAAGGCAGAGCAGGAGGCCACCACGCGACTTGGCTGCCGCTGCCTTTATGACTCCTAGGGTGTGAGGGCGCTCACGCTTTGCGCCAGATCAAAGGTGGCAAGAGCGCAGGATTGGCCTTGAGCGAGATCGGCGCTTGGCGCCACCGCCCAAGTTGCGCCTTGCAATAACCCGCTTTGTTCGCCATATCATATGTATCGGCGCGCCCAAGGTGGGCGCGAGCCTTTAAGAGTGACGGCAAAGACTATCGCGCCGACTACGAGCACGACGACCTTTCCCCGAACAATTTGAAGACACCGGACGCCCTCTGGGCGAACGGTCCGTTATGTGAAAATCTAAACGGGAAAGGAATCCCAATGGCTCGTGTCAATGGCACAGTGAAATTCTTCAATCATGCGCGCGGCTTCGGCTTTATCTCGCCGGAGGGTGGCGACAAGGACGTGTTCGTCCATGCTTCCGCGCTGGAGCGCTCCGGCGTTCCGGCGCTGAACGAGGGCGACAAAGTCTCCTTCGAGATCGAGGACGACAAACGCGGGCGCGGCAAGCAAGCCGCGAACGTGCAACTCGCCTAAATCTTTCGCCACCGCGACTGATTTTGAACCGGCAGGCAAACCCTGCCGGTTTTTTTGCGCGATGACGGGAGGCCTCGTGGAATTGCGGCCGCCGGTGCGTGATCAGGCGTCATGCCGCATCGCCTCTGGCGTCATCGGCGTCTTGAGGAGAATCGCGAGCAGCGCCGCGACGAGCAGCGAGACGCCGATGCCGGCGACGCAGGCCTCCCAGCCGAACATGTCGAAGAGCTGGCCGAGGACGGCGGCGCCCATGAGGCCGCCGAAGAAATAGAAGGCAAGGTAGAGGCCGCTTGCCGAGCCCCGGTCCGAGCTCGCCGCCCGGCCGACAAAGCCGGTGGCGGTGGCTTGCGCGAAGAAGGTGCCGACGCCGACGAGCACCATGCCGGTCAAGAACGCGGCGAGGCTCGCCGACAACAGCAAGGGCAGACCGAGGGCAGCAACGGCGAGCGCGCCCCAGAACGTGGCCCGCGTGCCGAAGCGCTCAACGGCGCGCCCCGCGAGCGGCGTCGTGGCGATCGACGGCAGGAACACGAAATAGATGATGCCAAGCGTCATGGCGTCGACGCTGAAGGGCGGCTGCACCAGCACGAAGTTCACGTAGGTGAAAGTGCCGATGAAGGCGAACAGGATGCAGAAGCCGATGGCGAAGCTCGCGCGCAAAGGCGGGTTCTTCAGATGCATGATCCAGGCGGCGAAGTGGGATCCCATGCCAGGGGCGGTGGCCTGCATCGGAGGGGTCTTCTCCACGGTAAAATAGACGAGCACCGCGCCGAGCAGATTGAGGGCGGCAAAGAAATAGAAGTTGGCGGCGAGCCCGAAATGATCGGCGACACCGGCGGAGAGCAGTCGCCCGATCAGATTGCTCGCCACGTTGCCGGTGATGTAGGCGGCGAAGGCCGACGCCGAATCCTGCGCGCTATAATGCTCGCCGAGATAGGCAAGCGTGAGCGTGAAGGCAGAGGCCATGCACAGGCCCTGCATCACGCGCAATAGGGCGAAGACGGTGAGATTGGGCGCGTAGGCGAGGAGCGTCGTCGGGATCGCCAGCAGGACGAGGCTGATCAGAATGCCGCGGCGCCGGTCGATGCTGCTCGAGAAATAGCCGACGGCGAGACCGGAGACGAGCATGCCGAAGGTGCTCGCATTGGAGGCAAGCCCCATCTGGCCCGGCGTCACGCCGTAATGGGCGGTGAGCATCGGCAGGATGGCTTGCGTGGCGAACAGGTCGACGAGACTCAAGAATGCAGTGAGGGCGATGACCACGGAGCGGAAAAACACGCCGGCAGAGTATCCGCGAGCCTCCGGCTTCAAAGACGGCATCGCGTGACTGATTTCCGACATGGCCTTGGCTCCTCAATGCAAAGCGATGAGAAATGGACGTGACGCCCCGACGGGGGGAGGGGAACAGCGGGGCGTCACGTCCAGGCGTGGGGGGCTGCCAGAAGGCGCCCTCACATGTTTTTGTCGTTGGGGTCCTTCATGAGATCGGCGGAGAGCAGAACGACGGTCTTGTCGCCGAGGTTCTTCCACCAATGCGCTACGTCTGGGGTCTCGGCCACGACGTCGCCGGCCTTGTGCACGAGCGGCGCGGCGCAGTTCGATGCGTATTCAACGATCTCGCCTTCGGTGATGTAGATGATGGCGGGACGATCGGCGTGGCTGTGCCACGGCACGATGCCGCCCGGCTCGATAGTGAGCTTGCGCATGCGGAAGTTCCGGCCGTCGACGTTGAACGGCGCCTTGGACACGTCGATCGAGGCAATGACGGTATCGGTCACGCCTACCGGCTTGAGATCGACGGCCTCGCGGGCATTCGGCTTCTTCTGATCGGCGGGGCATTCGCCCGCAAGCGCGGGCAAGGCAAACGCGGAAGCGCTTGCGACGACAGCGGCAAGAACAAGGCCGCGGCCAAGTCGTGAATTGCTGGTGAAAGGTAACATGTCCGTTCTCTCCTTTGTCTGTTGCTTGGGCCGGAAACAAACGGCTGCGGCGATACAAAGGAAGATCGGCCGAAGCCGTCTTTAACGGAAATGCCGGTTGGCTTTGAACTCGATAGCCGAACGCTATTCCCTGCGGCGCCTTGCACGAAATCGATAGCGAACAGGTATTGGGCAAGAGCGGGGGGCAGGCATTACCTAACGCTCAATCCAATCGAGCCGCGTGGCCGGCCGGTCGGACCCTTTCGAAGCCCAAGGCCACTCAAGATAGGAGAGACCCCCATGAAGAAGCTGCTGATCGCCGTCGCCCTGGTTGTGTCGTTCGCCGCCCCCGCCATGGCCGAGAATTTCCCGAACGTCTACGCCGCGCATCTCGGCCGCTAAGCGACCGAGCGCCTCTCAATGCTCAAGTGGTCATCCCCTGACCACCTCCCCTCCCAAGCGTTCGGGCACTCGCTAGAAGCCAAGCAGGTGCCCCTTTTTCTCTTAGCGCGGGTTCTGGCGCAAATTTGTGCTATCAAAGTCCGGCGCGGAAAATAGCGAAACAATAGCCAGAAGGTATTGGGAAGTAGTCCCGCGTCTTTCTAACCTTCGACAGTCCAGGCCGGGTGAGTGGCAAGCCGGTTCGGACGTCCCTGGCTTACAGCCACCCATTCTAGGAGAGAAACTCTATGCGCAAATATCTGATCGCTGCGGCTCTGACCGCCGTCTTCGTCACCCCCGCCCTTGCCGAGCAGTTCTACGTGGTGTTCGACCCAGCGAGCCACAAATGCGAAGCGATGCACGAAATCCCCGAGGGAAAGAAGTCCATGGGCACCTATGGCAGCATGGAAGAAGCTACGAAGGCCATGCATGGCATGAAAGAGTGCGGCTAGCCGAAGTTGACGGCGCGGGCGCTGCCGGAAGGCGGCGCCCGTTCCTGTTCGCCTGGGCGGAAGCCATGCAAGAGACGGCTGAGACCCGCCCCCTACAGCTTCTCTTCATCGAGCTGCGCGTGGGCCTCGCGCGGTCCGCCATCCAGGCGGCGCTCCTGCTCAACGGGGGCGCCAGCGTGGCCCTTCTCCTGTTCCTGGCACGTTTGTCAGCTCCAGCGCCTGGGGCGCTGCCGGTAAGCATGGTGCTGCTAAAATGGGCATTCGCCATTTTTGGCGTGGGCTTGTTCATCGCCGGCATGACCTTCGTGAACGCCTATGTGGCCCAGGGCGCAATCGCATCCGGCCGCTCAAGCGCATTCGGCAACACCATGCGACGACTGGGCTTAAACCTGATCGTTGCCTCGCTTCTCCTCTTCCTTGCCGGGATTGCCCTTGTGGTTCTCGCCATTTGACCTAGATACGTAGTCGTCACGAAGCTCGCAGGGCCTCGAAGTTTCCGGGTTTGCGTGTCGTGCCAGGCTTGCGGCATGGAGCCGCCCTGCGGTAGCAATTCTGTGTCATTGGGGACGTAAACTTGGAGCCCAGGGAGAAGCTCGATCCATGACTTTGCGTTCAACTATTGGGCGGCTCGTGGTCATCGCCATCGCCGCGCTGTTCATTGTCGTTCCCCGGTCTCCGTCTTACGCGGACCCGAGCCCCTTCGACACGCTGTTAGGGTCTTGGGGCGGCAGCGGCGAGATCAGCCTCGACAAGGGCCGCAAGGAGCGCATCAAGTGCAACGCCTATTACACCGGGGGCGGCTCAGATCTCGGAATGGCCATTCGCTGCCAAAGCGACAACTACAAGATCGAGATCAGGAGCAAGCTCAGCTATAGCGGCGGGCGTCTTTCAGGCAATTGGGAGGAGCGGACCTTCAATGCTTCGGGAACCGCCTCTGGCACCGCCTCTCCCAACAAGATCTCGCTTGCGATCAAGGGCGGTGTCACAGCCACTATGCTCGTCAACTATACGAAGTCGAGCCAGAGCGTGAACATCTCGGTGCAAGGCGTTGCGTTGCAGGGCGTGCGCATCGCGTTAGGCCGGAGTTGACCCGCCATCATCTTTCCCGGCATTGAATCTGCCCTTGCCTTGGCAACGGACGATGTCTCTATGGCGTAGACCAGCACGACCATAATGCCGGAGGTGCCCATGGCGAGCGACGGCGCTTTACTGACAGCCAAGTTTGAAGACGGCAGGCTCGAGCTTGCCGCCGGCGGCTCCTGGACCGCGCCTCATGCGGCGGAGCTCGAAACCCTGGTCGACCGCGTCGCCGCCGACGCGGGCCGGGCCAAGACGGTTTCCATCGACATGCGCGGGGTGCGCGAATTCGACACATTCGGCGCTTGGCTGCTCGAGCGGCTCACGCGGCAATGGCGGAGCGCCGGAGGCTCCCCGGCCGTGGTCGGCATGCCGGAGCACGACCGGACCCTGCTCAAGGAGATGAGCGGGGTGAACCTCGAGCCGGTCGCTCCGCCGGCGCGGCCCAACCCCATCGTCTCAGCCCTCGCCGCCGTGGGGAGGGGCATGACGGGATTTGGGCGCGACCTCGGCACCTTCGCCAACATGCTCGGCGCCATCGGCGTCGCCGCCGTTCGCGTGCTCGCCCGCCCGCGCGACTTTCGCTTCACCTCGGCGGTGAACCAGCTCGATCGCGTCTGCTGGCAGGCCGTCCCCATCATCCTGCTCATCACCTTTCTGATCGGCGCCATCATCGCGCAGCAGGGTATCTTCCACTTCCGCAAATTCGGCGCCGAGATGTATGCGGTCGACCTCGTCGGCATTCTCATCTTGCGCGAGGTCGGCGTGCTCATCGTCGCCATCATGGTCGCCGGCCGGTCCGGCAGCTCCTACACCGCGGAGCTCGGTTCGATGATGATGCGCGAGGAAGTCGACGCCTTGCGCACCATGGGTTTCGATCCCGTCGAGGTGCTGATCCTGCCCCGCGTGCTCGTGCTCATCATCGCGCTGCCGGTGCTCACCTTCCTGGGATCGATGGCCGCGCTCTACGGCGGCGGTGTTGTCGCCTGGCTCTATGGCGGCATGAGCCCAGAGATCTACATTGCGCGGCTCGAAGACGCGGTCTCGCTCACCCATTTCAAGGTGGGCATGGTCAAGGCCCCGTTCATGGGGCTGGTGATCGGGGTCGTGGCCTGCGCCGAAGGGCTGCTGGTCAAGGGCAGCGCCGAATCGCTCGGATTGCAAACCACGGCGTCGGTGGTGAAGTCGATCTTCCTCGTGATCGTGCTCGACGGCCTGTTCGCCATCTTCTTCGCCTCGATCGGAATGTGACGGAGGCAACGTGAAGGACAAGCCGGTCATCTCGATCAAGGACCTTGTCGTCGGCTTCGGCGACCAGACCGTGCTCGATCATTTGTCGCTCGATGTGCGCAAGGGTGAGATCCTCGGGGTCGTCGGCAAGTCCGGCGGCGGCAAGTCGGTGCTTCTGCGCACCATCATCGGCCTCCTGCCGAAGCGCCAGGGCAAGATCGAGGTGCTCGGCGTCGATCTCGATACCGCAAGCGAACAGCAGCGCCGGGCGCTCGAGCGGCGCTGGGGCGTGCTGTTTCAGCAGGGCGCGCTGTTCTCGTCCTTGACCGTGCGCCAGAACGTGCAATTTCCCATGCGCGAGAATCTCGACATTTCGCAGCGGCTGATGGACGAGATGGCGCTCGCCAAGCTCGACATGGTGGGGCTCACGCCCATCGATGCCGAGAAATACCCGGCGGAGCTGTCCGGCGGCATGACCAAGCGCGCGGCACTTGCCCGTGCGCTGGCGCTCGACCCCGAAATCGTTTTCCTGGATGAGCCGACCTCGGGCCTCGATCCGATCGCCGCAGGAGATTTCGACGCGCTGATCAAGACCCTGCAAGGAACGCTGGGTCTCACCGTATTCATGAACACCCACGACCTGGAGAGCCTGTACACCGTATGCGATCGCATCGCCGCTCTCGCCGACGGACGCATCGTCGCCGTGGGACCGATGGAAACGATGCTCGAATGCACGCATCCCTGGGTGCAGACCTATTTTCAGGGTAAGCGCGGCGGGATGCTGACGAAACGACTCGAACAGGTAAACTGAGGCGCTCGACCATGGAAACCCGTGCCCGCTACGCGCTGATTGGCGCCTTCATGCTCGCCGTGATCGCGGCGGGCTTCGCCTTCGTCTATTGGCTGGAGAACAAGGGCGGATTCGGCGAGCGCGCCTATTATCGCCTGCGCTTCGACAGCTCGGTGTCGGGGCTTCAGGAGGGCTCGGCGGTGCTGTTCAACGGCATTCGCGTGGGCGAGGTGACCCGGCTTGCGCTCGATCCTGACCATCCCGATCAGGTGATCGCCACCGTCGGCGTGGTGAACGGCACGCCGGTGCGCAGCGACACGACGGTTGGGATTGAGTCGCAAGGCCTGACCGGCGGCGCGGCGGTGACGCTTACCGGTGGCGACGCCTCGAGTCCGCTGGTGACGGCCGAGAATGGCGAACTGCCGCTCCTCAGCGCCCAGCCGGGCGCCGGGCAGGACTGGCAGTCGCTCGGCCGCGAGGCGCTGCGCAAGCTCGACAACATCCTCTCCGACAACGCCGACAATCTGCATAGCGCCATCGCCAATTTCAACACCTTCACCGACGTGCTGGCGCGGAACTCAGATCGCATCGAGGGTCTGCTCGGCGGGCTCGAGAAGCTGACCGGAGGAGGATCGTCCAAAACAACCGCGCCGACTTATGATGTCACGGCGGTGAAAGATTCTCAGAAGCCGACCGAAACGCCGTCCTGGCAACTTGTGGTGCCCGAGCCCTCGGCGCTTCTCGCGCTTAACTCCGACAAGATCAAAATGCGTCCGGCCGACGGTGCGGAGAGCTCCGACATTCCTGATGCGAGATGGTCCGACAATATCCCGATCCTGCTCCAGGAGAAGTTCATCCAGAGCTTCGAGAACGCCGGCTATTCGAGCGCCGTAAGCCGGCCGCGCGATGGATTTGAAGCGGCCTACCAGCTTCTGCTCGACATCAGAAGCTTCTCGCTCGTCACCGGCGCCGAGCCTCATGGCGAACTCGAATTCGAGGCGAAGATCCTCGGACCAGGCGGCAAGATCATCGTGGCGAAGTCGTTTCAAACGACGGCGCCAGCGACCGGCACCGATGCGCCGGCGGCGGCGGCGTCACTCAATCAGGCCTTCGCCAAGGCCGCGAGCGAGCTCGTGCCATGGGCTGTCGAGGCCGTGAACAGCGCCCCCCCGGAGCCCGCACCGCCGCCTGAAGGGCAGGCTGAACCGCAAGCCGCGCCGCAAGGCGAACCGCAAGCCGAACCGCAAAGCGAGCCGCCGGCGCCATCGCCCCCGACCTAGACTCCGCTTGCGTCCGTCGCGATGCGTTTCGCACTGTCAGTTTGTGACAGTTCCATGACACTTTTCGCGCAAGATTGAGCTTCTTCAGACATGATAGTTTCAGCGCCTTCTGGCTTACTTGGCTTGGTGCGTAAGAGTTACAACTATGGCGGATGCTGCTAAGGCCGAACGTGAGCCAAGAGAGTTCGAGCTTAAACTTGAATTCGATCCCGCCGATCTTGCCGCTATCGAAGCACATCCTTTGCTTGCCGGGCTAAGGCTCGACCGGCAGACCCTTGTCACGGTCTACTACGACACTGACACGCTTGCCTTGCACGAGGCGGGTCTTTGTTTGCGCGTGCGCAATACTGGCAAAGGCTATGTGCAGACCATCAAGAGCATGAACGGCATGGCCGAGCTGTTCGATCGCCCGGAATGGGAGCGGCAGGTGAGCGGTCCTCGCCCGGAACTCGATCTCGCCGCCGGCACGCCGCTCGAGAAGCTGTTGAAAGACGGCATGGGTGAGCGCTTGCGGCCGGTGTTCCAGACCAGCATCGAACGAGGCGTCTATCATGTCGCAAGCGGCGGCTCCGAGATTGAAGTTGCAATCGACCGCGGCGCGATCGAGACGGAACGGCGCCAAGCTCCCGTGCATGAGGTCGAACTCGAGCTCAAGAGAGGCGATCCAGCCGAGCTCTTCCGTCTTGCCCGCAGCCTCGTCGCGACCGTCCCGTTGCGGCTCGCGGTGAAGACGAAAGCCGAGCGCGGCTATGAGCTTGCCGGGGACGCCGCGCCCGGCGCCGAGAAGGCTGGCCGCGTCGATCTCGACGGCAACCTCACTTGCCAACAGGCCTTCCGCGCCGTCGGGCAAAGCTGCCTCCGCCAGATCATCGCCAATGAACCGGGCACGTGCGCCGGCGATGCCCAGTCCTTGCATCAAATGCGCATCGGCCTCAGGCGCCTGCGTGCCGCCATCGTCGCCTTCGAGAAGATCGCAGCCGATGCCGAGCAAGACAGAATCAAGGACGAGTTGAAATGGATCACGAACGAGCTCGGGCTGGCGCGTGATCTCGATGTGTTCGAAGCCGACATCTTGCGGCCCATGAGCGCGACCCATGGCGACGATGCGCGCCTGACCGAGGCCCGCCGAGCCTTCACCGCCGCCCGCGTCAAAGCCTATAAGGCGGCGGTCCAATCGGTCCGGTCCGACCGGTTTCGCAAGGCGCTGCTCGAAATCGCCGAGTGGATCGAGGCCGGGCCCTGGATGCGCGACCGTGATTTACGCAAGCTGCGCGAAGGGGCCATTGCCGAGCACGCCGCCGAGCTCTTGTCCCATGGCCGGAAGCGGATCAGGGAGAACGGCGCCGATTTGCGCGCGCTCGATGTCAAAAAGCGCCACAAGTTGCGCATCAGGGCGAAGAATTTGCGCTACGCGGTCGAGTTCTTCGCCGGCGTCTTTCCCGGCGAGGAGAACGCCAAGCGGCGCGACGCGGCGCTCGCCGCGCTCAAGGAGCTGCAAGACCAACTCGGCGCGCTGAACGACCTCGCGCAGCGCGAGGCCTTGATCGAAAACGGCCATGAGCTCGGCAAGCAGGCGCACGGGTTGTTGAAGCCAAAAGAGGCCGACGTGGATCAGCTGCTCGACCGCGCCCAAAAGGCGCATGCGGATTTCGCCAAGGTGAAATCCTTCTGGAGATAGCCCACATTGCGCAAGCGGTGGCGCATGAGCCCGCAACGATGTCCGAGACCGTGCCCTGGAACCAGTCCTTGACCTCGATCAATGGGCGGAACCGGCGCCCGTCTTTGGTTTCTCCCAGATCACGTCGGTCGCCTTCTTGTCGGTGCGGAGCCCGAGAAAGACCGGATGGCGCATCTCGCCTTTTGAGGTCCATTCGGTGAACTTCACCTCGCCCACAAGCTTGGGCTTGATCCAGGTGGTGTTCCCTTCATCGGCAACCTTCTCGGCGACCGGCTTCGTCTTGGCGATGAGCGGCACCATCAGAGCGTGCAGGGATTTGAGCGACTCGCGGTCGAAGCCGCTACCGGCGCGGCCCACATAGCGCCAGCGATCGCCCTCGCGCACGGCAAGGACGAGCGAGCCGAAATATTCCCGCGACCGCCGCGGCGCGGTGAAGCCGACGATGACCACCTCCTGGCCGAGCGAGGATTTGACCTTCAGCCATTCCCGCGTGCGCTGGCCGGAGTAGTAGCGGCCGCGGGCGAACTTCGCCATGACGCCTTCTTCGCCGGCGCGGGCAGCGCGCTTGAAGGCGGCGATCCCCTTGTCCCACACATGGGTGCTGTAGTGCAGCAGAGGGTCGCGCGGCAGAATCTTCTCCAGCAATTCCTTGCGCTCGATCAGCGGGTGACCGCGCAAGTCCCGGTCGTCGAGATAGATGAGGTCGAACACGCAGTAGCGCAGCCGCACCTTCTCGCGCTCGGCATTCTGCAACAGCTGGAAGCGCGAGCGGCCGCGCGCATCGAGCGCCACAAGCTCGCCGTCGATGACCGCGAAGCGGTGAAGCCCGCCCAAGGCGGCGCAGACCGCGGGATATTTTCTCGACAGGTCGATCAGGTTCCGCGAATACAGCGCGACCGAGCCGTCCTTGATTTCGGCCATCAGGCGGAAGCCGTCCCATTTCGTCTCGAAGATCCAGTCCGGATCGTCGAAGGGCTTGTCGGTCAAGGTGGCCAGCATGGGACGCAGATCTGGCTTCATGGGAGGGTGCTTCCATGCCAAGAGCGGTTAGCGGTAAAATACCTCAAAGTCCGGCTGTCACTCCCGCGAAAGCGGGAGTCCAGTAGTCACCGATCTTGCCGGTTGCTTGCTGCATCGGTTACTGGATGCCCGCCTTCGCGGGCATGACATGGAACTCTTAAGAAGGGGAGAGAAACGTGGATCTCGCTGAGCTCAACAGAGTTGCCAAGGCCCTGGTGGCGCCCGGAAAGGGCGTGCTCGCCGCCGACGAGTCCGCCGGCACCGTCAAGAAGCGTTTCGACGTGATCGGGGTCGAGTGCACCGAGGACACGCGCCGCGACTATCGGGAGCTGCTGTTCCGCTCACGCGGCATGGCCAACATCTCCGGTGTCATCCTGTTCGACGAGACCATCCGGCAGAAGGCCAAGGACGGCACGCCGCTCGTCAAAATCATCGAAGCCGCCGGCACCCTTCCCGGCATCAAGGTGGACAAGGGGGTAAAGCCGCTTCCCTTCTGCCCCGGTGAAGTGATCACCGAGGGGCTGGACGGCCTTGGCGAGAGGCTCGCCGAATATCGCGGGCTCGGCGCGAAATTCGCCAAGTGGCGGGCGGTCATCGATATCGGCGCCGGCATCCCGAGCTATGCCTGCGTCAACGCCAATGCGCATGCGCTCGCGCGCTACGCCGCGCTCTGCCAGTCGGAAGACATCGTGCCGATCGTCGAGCCCGAGGTGCTGATGGACGGCGAGCATGACATCGACCGCTGCGCTGACGTCACCGAGTTCGTGCTCAAGACGGTCTATGAGCAGCTCTATTACGCGCGGGTGAAGCTCGAAGGCACCGTGCTCAAGCCGAACATGGTGGTTCCGGGCAAGAAGTCGGCGAAGCAAGCGTCCGTCGCCGAGGTGGCGGAGAAAACGCTCCGCGTGCTGAAGGAATGCGTGCCGGCCGCGGTGCCTGGTGTTGCTTTCCTGTCAGGCGGACAGTCCGATGTCGATGCGACGGCGCGGCTCGACGCCATCAACAAGAGCGGCGGGCTCCCGTGGAAGGTGAGCTTCTCCTTTAGCCGGGCGCTCCAGGCGGCGCCCCAAAAGGCCTGGTCGGGACGGCTTGAGAACGTCGCCGCGGCGCAGGCGGTTTTCGCCCATCGGGCGCGCATGAACGGGCTCGCCTCGCTCGGAGAGTGGAAGCCTGAACTCGAGCAAGCCGCCTGAGCGCGACGGTCAGGGGTGATGGGCTGAGACGGCCTTTGCCACCTCGCCGGTGATGTCGCGCGGCAAAGCATGCGAGACGTCGCCGAGGCTCACCATGCCCACCATCTGCATCGCCTCGTCGAGCACCGGCAGCCGCCTGATCTGCTTTCCCTCCATGATGCGGACGGCATCCTCGACGTCCTGGTTGTCGCGGCAATAGACCACGCCCGCCGTCATCACATCCTTGGCCTTGATCTTCGACATGGTCTCGTCGTCGGCCACGCAGCGGATGGTGATGTCGCGGTCGGTAATCATGCCGACCAGCTTGCCGTCGCTCGCCACCGGTATCGCGCCGACATCGAGCTCGCGCATTTTCTTGGCGACGGCGTCGATCGCGGTGTCGGGCGAAACGCATGCGACGCCCTTGTGCATCATGTCTTTCACTTTCATGGGGGACTCCTCTTCACTGGAAGGAAACGAGCGCCGCTAGCGGCTAAGACGCGTGGGATTTGACGTCGCCTCGGAGCCGCCGCACATGATCTTCGAGCTGGCGCACCGCGGCGTCGAAGGCGTCGCGGATGGCGACATTGACATCCTCGTGCGCCTGGTTCTTTGGACCCTCCTGATTCACATGCACGTCCTTGCCGGGCACGCCGATGTCGATGCGCACCTTATAGAGCTTGCCCTTGTGGTGACGGCGATGCGGCGCCTCGATGGTGACGTCGCAGCTCACGATGCGCTCGAAGAAGCGGTCGAGCTTGGCGGCCTTCTCGCGGACGATCGCCTCCACGGCAGGAGAGGGGTCCATGTTCCGGAAGCTGATCTGCAAGGGTATCTGCATCTTGTTCTCCTTTTCCATACGCGAAACCGGCTCCCCCGCCGCGCTCAAGACCCAGTGTCGATCTCGTTGCTTGCGTCGTCCACCGGAAAACCTCCCATTCGTCGCGATCCCGCACTTGAATGCGGTCAAGGATGATCATTGAATGCCAACACGATCGAGGCCACAATCCGTGAACGGAAGAACGAGAAGAGCATAGGGTCAGGAGCGCGGCATCGAGCTCACTTTTCTCGGCACCCGCGGCGAGATCAAGATCCGGTCTCGACGGCACTACCGCCACAGCGCTCTGCTGGTGCGGCTCGGTCTCGCGCGCGTGATGATCGATTGCGGTGCGGATTGGCTCGACCATCAGCGACGCGTCGATCCAACCGCGATCGTGGTTACCCATGCCCATGCCGATCACGCGGCCGGTCTTGCCAACGGCGCGGCATGCCCGGTGCACGCCACCGAGGAGACTTGGTCCCTGCTCGGGGACTATCCCGTGCATCACCGCAAGGCCATTGCTCACCGCGAACCGTTCTTCATCGATACGGTGAGCTTCGAGGCCTTTGCGGTCGAGCACTCGCTGCTCGCTCCCGCGGTCGGCTATCGCGTGAGCGCGGGCCGTGCAGCGTTCTTCTACGTTCCGGACCTCGCTTCCATCCACGAACGCCACGAGGCGCTCAGCGGCGTGGCGGTCTATATCGGCGACGGGGCAACGGTGTTGAGATCGATGGTGCGCCGGCGCGACCGCAATGAGATCGGGCATGCGCCGATTGCGGCTCAACTGCGCTGGTGCCAGGAGGAGGGGGTCGCCCATGCCATCTTCACCCATTGCGGCCGCGAGCTCGTGCGCAGCGACGCCCGCGTGGCCAACGCACGGATCCGCGCGCTTGGCCTCGAGCATGGCGTCGATGCGCGCGTCGCCGACGACGGTCTCACGCTCACCCTCGATCATGGCCTCGCCATTTCTTGACCTGGCTCAATATGTGTAGGTTTTGCGACCATCCTAATTGATCCGATAGACGGGTCCTTGCGCTCGCCGCCGCCTCCCTCGCCATTTCGCCTTATCGTGGCAAGGCTCAGGAGACATTTGGCACAAGCGCCGAATGCCGGCCCCATCCCTGACGCCGAGAACGTCATGCTGGCTTCGGACTCCGGTCCAACTGAGATGTGGCCGAGGGGCGCGAGCGACGGTGGAGGCAAACTCCAATCACTCTTCGCCTGCGCCGCAAGATATTGAAAAGCCGGTGGTCGTCAGTATTCCCAGCCAGGACCGAGTCGGCCGTCATGTCGGCGGCAGACCGGATTGAGGAGCCGGCCCGGCGAAGATCGCTCCCTGGCAATGCCGGTCAGCCTTTTCCCAAGGCGCCTTAGAACGATCCCGACGCCGCGAGCTCGCCTTTGGGCGCAAAAACGGACGGCAAAACGGGTGGAATTGACTGCCGCCGAAACGCGCCGAGCCTGCACGCGCATTAGGCATGATGCCTTCGCTCTTGCCCCGCGCGACGCGCTCGCGGGAGCCTTGCAAGCGACGCGGCCGGTCGCTACGATCTTTTGTTGCCTGTCTCTCAAGAAATTGATTCTACTTCGTTTTTTGAGACGACAGTGACGAGGCCAGAGGCGTTATTTTGCGGCCGAATTTCGTGGCGGAAATGTCACAAGACTTTCGAAAACGTCCGCGCCTGCTCGGTTAGCAATTTACCTTCCAAAAGGAATCCGTATTAGTAGACGTAGAACTCTCTTATCGGGGGGGTTCTGTCACGATGCTCGTGATGGAGCTCTGCCGGGTGACGCCGGGAGGCTAATCCGGACCGAGAGTTTGGATTAGGCAATTTATCAGGGAAGGTGGAGATGGACATGTTTGGGGGACTGACAAAAACATCCAGCCGCATCGCCATCGCAGCCTCGCTAGGTA
>NZ_JBOHJB010000047.1:0-24530 GCF_050728395.1 Methyloceanibacter sp. | reverse complement strand
TGGCGACGCCGCGCCGCGACGTGACGGCCATGGTGCGTGCGCTTGCCCCCGCGAACCGGGTGCGCCTCCTGGTCAACGGCGCCGAGGCCGAAGCTTCGGCGCGGACGGCGCTGGGCGAAATGGCCGAGATCGTTCCAGCGCGCTACGGCGACATCTGGCTCCGCGACACGGGGCCGATCTTTGCCCGCCTCCGCGGCGGGGCGGTCGCCCTCAGGTTCAAGACCAACAGCTGGGGCGGCAAGTTCGACCTGCCTGACGACGCGACCGTCGGCGAAGACGTCGCGCGGCTGGCGGGGATTCCGATTTTAAGCTTTGATTTTGTGTTGGAGGGCGGCGCCGTTGATCGCGACGGCGAGGGCACCATCCTCGCCACGCGGCAGACGCTGCTCAATCCCAACCGCAACGGCTGGAGCAAGGCTGAAGCCGAGGCGGCTCTGGAGCGAGGGCTCGGCGCCAAGACGGTGATCTGGATTGACGAGGGGCTGAAGAACGATCACACCGACGGCCATATCGACAACATTGCCCGCTTCGTTGGGCCTGGCCGCGTGGTGTGCCAGTCGGCGGCGGGCCCCGACGATCCGAACGCCGAGACCTTGGACGGAATCGCGAGGACGCTCGATCAGGCGACCGACGCCAAGGGCGCGAGGATAGAGGTGATTCGCATCCCAGGCCCGGGGCTCTATCGCAATGCGCTCGGCGACATCGCGCCGGCCTCGCATCTCAATTTCGTCATCGCCAACGGCGTGGTGGTGGTGCCGGTCTATGGGACGCCGACGCAAGATGCCGCGCTGCAAGCGCTGCAAGCGGTGTTTGCCGACCGAAAGGTGATCGGCGTGGCGTCGCGCGGCCTGCTCGGCGCCGGTGATGCTGGCGGCGGGTCGTTCCACTGCATCACCCAGCAGGAGCCTGCCTGATGGTAAAACGCACGATCGCCGTCGCCGCCATCCAGTCGTCCTTCGGTCCGGACATGGCGGCCAATATCGCCAAGACCGAAGGCTTCGTGCGCGAGGCGGCCAAACGCGGCGCGCAACTGGTGCTGCCGCCTGAATTGTTCCAAAGCATCTATTTTCCGACGCGGCAGGACCCGAAATGGTTCGAGGCGGCGAAGCCTGTTGGCGAGCATCCGTCCGTGCGCGCGCTGCAGAAGCTCGCCAAGGAGCTGAACGTCGTCATTCCCATCTCCTTCTTCGAGAAGGACGGCCCGCGCTATTACAACAGCGTGGCGGTGGCCGATGCCGGCGGCGAGATCTTAGGGATTTATCGCAAGAGCCACATCCCTGACGGGCCAGGCTATCAGGAGAAATATTATTTCCGTCCCGGCGACACAGGCTTCAAGGTTTGGAAGACGAAAGCCGGCACGATCGGCGTCGGCATCTGCTGGGACCAATGGTACCCGGAAGCGGCCCGCGCCATGATGCTGCAAGGCGCCGAGATTCTTCTCTATCCAACGGCCATCGGCTCGGAGCCCTACGACCTTACGCTGGACACCCACGCTCGCTGGCAGCGGGCGATGCAAGGCCACGCTGTGTCGAACGCCGTGCCGGTGGTGGCCGCAAACCGCATCGGGGTCGAGCAGAATGACGGCGCCACGCAAAGCTATTACGGTCACTCCTTCGTCGCCGATCACACCGGCGATCTGGTCAAGAGCTTCGGCGACAAGGAGGAAGGGGTTCTCGTGCAAAGCTTCGATCTTGCCGAGATCGAGCGCTACCGCGCCGAATGGGGCTTCTTCCGCGACCGCCGCACCGACCTCTACGCCAAGACCATCGGGTGATTTAGGTTTGTGATTCAGGAAAGTCCCGGCTGCCGCGGCTAGACGCTTTGGCACTCTATTCTACCCGCACGAGAAGACCTTTTGACGCCATTAAGCCAACAACATCGCCAAGTCCTTGTCTCGCCCACGGCTCCCATAGCGGCAGGGGGGGTAGCCAGAACCACCCGCCACTCTCCTCACCAACAACGGTTGCCAAACCCCGAGCTGCCAGTGCTGCGGTCAATAGACAGATAAGAGCTGCCCGCTTTTCGTGATGAGTCTCTGACATCAATTTGCGCCAAACATCGGTCGGCAGGTCCAGCATTTGCGACAACGTAGATTCCAACTTTCCGGTCGTCACCACCTTCTCGTAGAGCCAATCGAACCGCTTCCCTCGTTTTAGCTTTGGCGCCCCCGATAGGTCACCTTCGGGTGTCAGGACGCCCAAAAACGCATTCGGAAATGCTTCGACGAGGGGGCCATTACGAGAGACAGCAGCGCGCTGCTTGTCACTGGAACGCGAAAGGAATCGCTCGAACTGCCTGCAAGCTTCGGCTGAAGCTTGTCTGAGTTCTAAACCCATTCCCCAATGGCTAAGCCCAGGCTTGCAGCGATTGTGAAATGGGCGATGAACGAAGATCAATTCGCAGGAGCGACGTACAGACGTCTTCGCTCCTGGGGGGAGCAGCGGCCCGTCAAGCGCTATTGTCGATGCTTGAAAGCCGTGCGGAAGTGCTGCCTCTCGCTGCTCCTGTGCGGTCCCTACGCGGCTGACGCAAAGTCTATCGCCGTCGAGCCAAGCGATCCCTGTTGTTGCACGCTTCTTGGAAAATCCAACATCTACGCCAATGATCTTCACTGATTTCGTTTCGGCGCCGGAGTGTCGAGATCGAGAATCATGTCCAATCCAAACTCTCTAGCTCATGTGCCAGCCGTGGCTGACGCAGATCGACTGGCCGGTGAGTGCGTTGGTCTTGAAGGCGGCGAGGAACAGGGCGACGTCGGCCACGTCCTCGACCGTGGTGAATTCCTTGTCCACGGTCTCGGCGAGCATGATCTCCTTGATCACCCGCTCTTCGCTGATGCCGAGCTCCTTCGCCTGCTCGGGGATCTGCTTCTCGACCAGAGGCGTCTTGACGAAGCCTGGGCAGATGACGTTGGCGCGCACATTGTGCGCGGCACCTTCCTTGGCCATCACCCGCGACAGCCCGAGCAGGCCGTGCTTCGCCGTCACATAGGCCGCTTTCAGCGGCGACGCCTCGTGGCTGTGCACCGATCCCATATAGAGGAGCACGCCCGATTTCTGTGGATAGAAGCGTTTGACACAGGCCTTGGTGGTGAGGAAGGCGCCGTCGAGATGGATGGCGAGCATCTTCTTCCAGTCGGCGAAGGGGAACTCCTCGATCGGATGCACGATCTGGATGCCGGCATTGGACACGAGAATGTCGATGCGCCCGAAGGCCTTGACCGTCTGCTCGACGCCTGCATTCACCGCGTCTTCCTTGGTGACGTCCATGGCGACGCCGATGGCCGAGCTTGGGCCGGCAAGCTCACGCGCAGCCTTCTCCGAGCCGTCGGTGGTGAGATCGGCAATCACCACGCGGCCGCCGGCCTCCAGAAAACGCTTGGCGATGCCATGACCGATGCCGCTCGCGGCGCCGGTAACGAGAGCAACCTTGCCGTCGAGCTTCATGGGATGCGCTCCTGAACGTTAGAGACGATGTGAACGACTTTGCCGAAACCGAGTGTCAAGTCTGCGACACTCTGCGCCACCGAGGGCGGCCTGGCAAAGGCGCGGGCTTGGACGTGGTCGACGTTCATAGGCGTCGTTCCTTGGCGTCGGTGTCGAGATCGCGGGTGAGGTCGAGCACCTTCACCCCCTCCTCGGGACGCGTGCGGTTCTTCCAGTCTGGATGGTCGAAGCTGCGCGCGACGTCATCGGCGCCGGCAAGCCAATGCTCGTCCATCGAGTAGCGCGAGAACTCGTAATCGTTCGACTGGGTCCAGTAGGCCGCGCGCCGGTGAATGAGGAGCAGGATGGTGACCGCGGCATTGCAGCTCACGCCGTCGAGCAGCTGCCAGTCGGGATTGCCGCACAGCTCTTGAGGTATCTCCGCCCGCAAGCGGCGAATGGCCCTGCGGATGGTTTGCACCTCGCGGAAAATGTCGGTGTTGAGCCTGGTGCGGCTCGAATAGCGGATCTCCTTTTCCCGTTGCCCGATGTCGAACAGCGTCTTCGGCATGCAGCCTTTGGCGCTGAACAGGTCGACCTGGAAGATGACCATGTCTTCGCGCGGCCCGCTTCGCTCGAGTACATATTCGAGCGGCGTGTTGGAGACGAGCCCGCCGTCCCAATAGGGCTCGCCGTCGATCTCGATGGGCGGGAAGCCGGGAGGGAGTGCGCCGCTTGCCATGACGTGTTCGGGGCCGACGATTTGCTTGGCAGTGTCGAAATACTTCATGTTGCCGGAGATCACCTGAACCGCGCCGACGCTCAACCTCACCGCACCGGAATTCAAAAGATCGAAATCGACGAGCTCGAGCAGCGTCTCCTTGAGCGGCGTGGTGTCGTAGACGCTGATCGCCTCCGGCGTGCCTTGCGGCTGGAACACCGCTGGCGGCACGCGCGGCTCGAAGAAGCCCGGCACACCGCCGACGGCAGACAGCGTGGCGCTGGTCTCGTTGAAGATGCGGCGCGAATTGTCGTCGTTGGATAGCGGCCAGGCGAGCAGGCGGCTCGAGACTCGATCCCAGAACTCGCGCAGGCGCTCGACGCGCTTCTCCGGCGGGTTGCCGGCGATGATGGCCGAATTGACGGCCCCGATCGAGATGCCGGCGACCCAGCTCGGCATGTGCCCGGCCTCACACAAGGCCGCATAGGCCCCAGCCTGATAGGCGCCGAGCGCTCCGCCGCCTTGCAGAACGAGCACGGTCTTTTCCGCCGGATCGGTCACGTCGGTAATTTAACCCTTGTGTCCCCGCGAGGGGAGGGCCGTGCGACATCTAAACGGCGCGACGGGTTCATTTCCCGAAGAACGTCCGCGCGCCTGGTGCGACCTCACTGCGCCGCGGCAGCGTGGCGACGCGCAAAGGAGACCGTGTAGGCCTGACTGCGGATATCGACCATCGGGTCGGCGGGCTCGATACCGGCAGGCACGGCGTTCTCGATGAACAACAGCGCCCGCTGGGCTGCGTCGCTGTCAGGATTGACCTTGTCGATCTCGACCACGCCGAGCTCGACCGTCTTGCGGCTGTCGGGCCAGGCGATCGACGGATCTTCGATCTTGTCGCCAGGCTCGGCGATTTGGACCTGGAGCTTCATGCGCACTGGGCCGTCGGCAACGCGCTTGCGGATCTCCTCCGCGAGATAACTGGGCCCAGCCTCGGCAAGCTGCTCCTTGGTGAGATACTCGGCACCGCCCTCCGGCAGCATTTGGTAGCGAACCAAGGTGCTGTCGTCCTTGGCGTTGGTGAACTTGAAGCTATTCACAGCGTAGTACGGGAGCGAGGCATAGCTCACCGGCGCCGGCTTCTCCGCCGTCAGGAAGGTCTTGGCGATCGGGTGGGTTTCGAAGAATTGCTCGAGCGGCGTCGGCTTCGGCGCATCCTTTCCGCTCGCGGCGAGCGCGATCAGGAGATCGCGGAACTGCTCCGCGGTTGCGGTGGGAAAGCCGTTATAGGAGTGCATCACCAGGTCTGAATTCGAACCGTCGGGCAGCTGGAATTTCACCGCCATGCCGCGCGGGCTCGCATTCGGGTCGGTATCGGGGATCGCCGGCACGCCGGCAAAGTCCGAGAAGCGGACGGTGACCGGCACGGTGGTCCCGGCCTGGAGATGCGGCGCCTTGGTCAAAGACGCGGCATCGGCGCTCGGCGTGAATTTTCCTTCGAGCACGATGCCTTTGGCGTGCACCGCCCGGTTATCGGTCTGCTTGCCGAACACGCCGTTGAGCGCATCGACCAGCTGGGCCGGCAACGGCTTTTGATCGGCGGCGTCTTGGGCGAAGGCGGGAGATGCCGCCGCAAACGACAGCGCCAACGACAAAAGGGAAAGAACCTGTTTTGCATGCATGATGGGCTCCTTTCGCAGGCTGCAAGCTATGATCCCGGCAAAACGTAGCGGTTTTGCGAATTGCGCGAGCTTTTTGATTCAACCACAGCGATGTCAAAATGACGCGGCGGCCCAAAGTGGTTGATGAGTACCGGAGTTAGTTCAGAGCCGCCGCCGCCCTCAGTAGCTCCTCGGCGTGGCCTGGCACCTTCACTTTGCGCCAGATGCCGCGGATCACGCCCTTCTCGTCGATGAGAAAGGTGGAACGGTCGACGCCCATGTATTTCCTGCCATACATGCTCTTTTCCACCCAGGTGCCGTAGGCCTCGCACACTTTGCCATCCTCATCGGAGACGAGCGGGAAGGTGAGGCCGAATTTCTTTTTGAACTTGTCGTGGCTCGCCACCGAATCGCGCGAGATGCCGACGACCGCCGCCTTCACTTTGGAGAAGTCGGGGAGCTGATCGCGGAAGGCGCAAGCCTCCGCGGTGCAGCCCGAGGTGTCGTCCTTGGGATAGAAATAGAGCACGACCGTCTTGCCCTTGAGGTCCTTCAGCGAGATCTTGCCGCCGCCATCGGCCGGCAGATTGAAACTCGGGGCCTTGTCGCCAACGTCCAGACTCATGCGTTTCCCTCCCAAAGTCCGCTTGGTCATTCTGATATGCGGGATGGTGTTCTCGTCGAAGGGCTCGCCCTCGATGACATAGCCGTGCTTCTGGTAGAACGCCTCCGCGCCGAGCCGCGCGTTGAGGATGATCATGCCATAGCTGTGGCGCCGCGCCCAAGCCTCGGCGTAAGCCAACAGCCGCGAGCCGATGCCTTCGCCCTGCCGGCCGTCGGCCACCACCATCTGCTTCAGCTGAAGCGTGTGCGCGCCCAACCGCTTGAACGACACCGAGCCCACCACGCTGCCATTCACGATGGCGCAGAAATGCCTGCGATGAGCATCGTCGGCCAATTCCTCGGCGCTGAGGGTAAGCCCGAGCGGCGTACGCAAGGTCGCCTCGCGCAGGCGCAAAGCCTGGGCGTAGAGGGCGGAGCCGTAGGGCGCCTCGGCGAGGCCGATGTCGTCAGCCTTGGTCACTGGCGCTCCTCGCCGGCGACCACCGTCAACAGGCCTCGCGCCTCGAGGCGCGCGCCGCTGTCGAGCGCGGCAAAGAAGCGGATGGCGTAGAGGCCGGGCTTTTCGGGAGGCAAGAGCGGGATCCAGCAGATTTCGCCTAGGCGCACGCTTTCGCCCCAGACCGGGCCGCCGCGCGGCTCGGTAACGAACATATCGAGTCTGCCTGTCACAGGAGTGACACCGGAGGAGCCGTTGACGAGGAGAACGCGGCGCACATTGCGCTTGCCGGCAAGGATGGTGCCTGTGCCAACGAATTTCAGCGCCTCAGGCGTGACGATCAGGGCGAGCAGGCCGGGCGAATGCACGCCGCCGCCCTTGAGCTCGGCGCGGTGTGCCTCCATCAGGGCCGCGCGGCTGCGGCTCGTTTTGGCTTCGAGATCGCCGAGCGGCTTCAGCCCCGCGAACATGCCGCGCTCGGCCGGCTCATAGTTCTGGGGATAGTAATTTTCGAAGGCCGGCTGCACCGGCTCGATCTCGGGCAGCCAGTCGCCGGGGCACATTGGCCAGCCGAGCGTGCCATAGGGCTTGGTCGCGAAATGACGCGGATAAAGCTGTTGGGCGACGTTGAAGTAAAGCGACCACTCGTCGTAGGCGGTGCCGTCGGGGCCGATCACGAACCGGTCGAAGATCTCGTTGGCGAGGCTCTTGTTGACGATCTGCGGCATGTGGCTGGCATAGGCGCGGGCAGGGTAGGCGGCTTCCGCAAGAAGCTTCCAGGCATTGCGCATGCCGCGGTCGAAGCTCGTCGTCGTGGGCGAGCCGGCAAGCCAGGTCGCCATGTCGTCCTGGAAGGAATAGGCGGTGTGTAGGGAGCCCTCCTGGTAGTAGCCGCGGGCAAGCGGGCGGAGCGCGAGCGAGTCCTCGTCAGCGGCGAGGAAATTCGTTTCGATGGCGTCTTGCCTATAGAGCCGCTTGCGCAGCCACGTGTTGCGCGCCTGGTGATCGGCGGGAAGCTCGCCGCCGGCCACCACATCGTCGGTCAGGATGTGCGCTTGGGAGAAATGCCGTGCGGCCACGGCGGTGATGGCTTCGTGCGCGGAGGGCTTGGTCAGGACGGCGATGCGGTCGATGAAGCCGAGATTGGCACGTGCCGCTTGCAGCGCGAGATCGAGCCTCTCTGGATGCACCGACAGGAAGACCATCTGCCTTAACGGCGCGCCGAAATCGTGCGACGCGCCCGAGGCGATGTCGGCAAGCGCGGCCGCCACGCTGCGGCCGGCCTCGCGCCAGGGCGTCGGGCGGAAGCTCCTCGCCGATGCTTTCAGCCCCGCGTAGTAGTCGGGATCGCCATACAGCCGGTCGAGGATCGCATGCAGCGCCTCGCCGTCGCCGCTGCGGAAGAACACGGCGTGGCCCGCGGTCACCTCGGGCAAGGAGCCGGTATCCGAGGCAATCGTGACGCATCCTTGTGACAGCGCCTCGACCACGGGAAGACCGTAGCCTTCGTATTGCGAGGCCTGTACCGAGGCGTAAGCGTGACGGTAGAGCGCGAGCAGGCCGGAATCGCCGAGCACCGGGTGCCAGAACACCCGCTTGCCGAAAGCTGGGTGGCTGGTCAGAAGAGCAAGCACCTCGTCCGCCATCCATCCCTTTCGCCCGACAACGACAAGCGCCGCATCCTTGGCATCGAGACGGTCGAAGGCTTGAAGCAGGAGCGCATGGTTCTTGCGCGGCTCGATCGTGCCCACGGCGAGAAGGAAGCGCAGGCCGTCAAGCTCGGGAAAGGTTGTGGCGAAGGGATCGCCTTCGCCAGCGGAGACCGGTGCCGCAAAATCCGCACCGAGCTTGATGACGCGGGTGGTAATTGAACGGCCAAGAAAGCGCTGGCTCAACGCGCCGAGGTCGCGGGCGACGCGGGCCGAGGTGGCGAGCACATAGTCGGCGTATTGGATGTGGTCGGCGATTGCCTCCGAAAACGAAGAGAGGGTGTTTCCGGGAAAGAACTGCGGCAGGAGAAACGGGATGATGTCGTGGTTCAGCACCACGAGGATCACCCCCCTGGACTTGAGCAGCCTGAACAGCGCGCCTCGGTTGACCGGCTCGGTCCAGCTCGCGTCCGGCTCGAAGAAGATGTCGCCTTGAACCAATGTGTCGAGGTCGAAACAGACGCGCGCCTCGCGGCCGATGTCGGCGAGGCTGTCGGCGGAGCGGACGAGAGTAGGATCGGCAAGGGCGAAATAGCGGTTGGCGCTCACATCGAAAGCGATCAGCCGGGTCTCGGCGGGCGAGGCCGCGGCAAGCTCGTAGCTAAGCGACCGCACCACCCGCTGGATGCCGGTCCTGAGGCCGCTCCTCAGCGTATTGCCGACGTCGATATAGAGCATCGGATCCTCAGGTCAGTTCGCCAAGACCCTGCGTCCCTGTTTCCGGTACTCATCGCCTGACAAGATAGCGATCAGGGCGTGGCGAGGATGGCGAGAGACGATCATGGCATGCTCCGAAGGGGCGGGAAAACGCTTGAGCAAGAGGATGTAGAGGGCAGTGTTGACGATCTGCGTAGGTTGCCCCCGCTCGACCATGGCATCGACGCAGTTCGAGAGATCATCGGTGCGCTTGAGGCAGCTGAGGCAGTCGAGGATCTCCGGCGTGACGCCGAGATCTGGCCGCACCTGAGCGATGCTCGCAAACATGGTGCGGTGCAGCCCGGCATTGGCGCGATCGAGCGGAAACCAAGAGGCCACGCTCATGCGCTTGGCGGTTGCCAAATCTGCACCGGCAAGCGCCGCCGCTTGTGCTTCGATGAGGCTCGGAGGCTCCCTCTGCAGCTGCATGGACAGGGCGCTTTGGCCGCGTCGCAACAGATAACGCGCCCAAAGGGCGAAATAGCGTGAGAGCCGGCCGAGCGAGAGGCGCTTCGCGAGCCGGTAGAGCCCGCTTTGTCTTGGCACCTCCATGGATGGTAGCTCCCTCAAGGCTGCATCGCCAAGCGCTCGGCCATGGCCCAAACGGCCTTAATTTGCGGGGCGTCCTTGCCGAGATAGTCGATGTCGCTATAGCCCCACCAGTCCCAGCAGCCATGCGGATTCACCACGCTTCCGGCAATCTGCGGAAACAGCACGACGAGCCGGTTGGTGTCGGCGTAGCGGGCAAAGCCGGTCTTCTCGATGAAGGCGTCGCCGACCATCTCGCGTGCCTGGTCGCAGCCATGCAGCGCAATATGCAGCCTGCAGCCAGGATGGGTCACGCAATCCTCAGGGACGTAGACCACGCCCTCGGCGGCGAGCCCGTTGGGGACGCCGCTGTTGAAATCCGATTGGTCGAAGGTGACGAACTTGCCGGTCGGGCTTGAGCTGGGATCGGCGAGGGGAGAACCATAGATCCATTCGAGGATGGCCTTCGCCTGATCGTAATCGCAATCGCTGACATAGGGATCCTGCGAGAGGCCGCAGGCGGTGCCCTCCGTCTCGCTCAGGAAGGCGTGGCCTCCTTCCTTCTCGACCAGAGTGACGCTTGCCTCCGGCACGCCCGCCGCTTCGTAGAAGCGCTTGGCGGCCTCCACCACCGCGCGCACTACGGTCTGATCCTCATTGCCCGAGAACAGGTAGACCTTGTCGTCGGCGAGGCCGGAGAGTTCATCGATCTTGCCGTCCTCGGCGAGCTCCTTGGCACGCTTGGCGAGCTTGTCGGCGTCCGGCGCTCCCCAGGTGTCCTTCATGCAGGCATTGGCTGCTTGCGTGGCGTTCTGCCACACCACGATGGGCCAATAGGGAAAGAGCTGACCGGATGTGGTCTCGGCGCAAGCAAAGGGACCGCCGGCGACGATGCCCGCGCCGACGATGTCCTTGGAGTGGGCGATTTCGATCTGTCCGGCCATGTAGGCACCTGCGGAGAGTCCCGAGACGGAGGTGGCGGGGAGCGTGACGCCAAGTTTGGGCAGGTCTTCCGCCGCGGCGGAAACGGCGTCGGCGACGCCGAGAAGAGAGAGCGCCGAGAGAGCGAAGAAAGCCCAGCTGCGCGTCGACATCAGCCTCGGTTCCTCCCTTTGCGGGATTTGTGACGGGCGTCTCCCTCCGCTCAGGGAGACGCGCTGAGAACTTTATTAGGCCCTGGAGCGTCTTTGGGCCAAAAACTTCTTGCATCGCTGCAGCATGGGTGTACATAGCGCCGTCGTTTAACTGGAACATCTACTGGTTGGAGGGAGGACGCCATGTCCGATGACGCCCTCTTCCAATTGGGGATGGACTTGGATCGTGGTTCAAGCACCGCCCAAACGGAAGAAAAGCTCTCTCGTTGCCGCTCCTCGCAAGAGGACGAGCGGAAGGATTTTTTCTGTGAGCGTGACGGGGTTCGCTACGCCGGCACTCATCTCATCATCGATCTGGTGCGAGCTGAACGGCTCGACGACTTAGAGCACATTGAAGCTACGCTTCGACGCTGCGTCGAGGTCGCTGGAGCGACGCTCCTGCACATCCACCTCCATCACTTCACGCCGAACGGTGGAGTGTCGGGCGTGGCGGTGCTCGCCGAATCGCATATCTCGATCCACAGCTGGCCCGAATACGGCTACGCCGCCCTCGATGTCTTCATGTGCGGCCAGACCAATCCGCGACGCGCCATCGACGTGTTGAAAGAGGCGTTCTCGCCTCGCAAGGTGGTGGTCAAGGAGCATCTGCGCGGCAAGGAGATGAATCGATGGACCGGTGGGTCGAAGAGACGTTACACCGCGGTTTCCGCATCCGTCTAAGGGCGGACCGCGTCCTCTTCGACAGCGAGACCGAGCATCAGCAACTGATCATCCTGGAGACCCCCGAATTCGGGCGGGTGATGATGCTCGACGGGGTGATCCAGCTCGCTTCGAAGGACGAGTTCGTCTACCACGAGATGATGTCGCACGTGCCGCTGTTCGCCCACGGGCGGGCACGGAAGGTGCTCATTGTCGGCGGTGGCGACGGCGGGGTATTGCGCGAGGCGCTGAAGCATCCCGAGCTTGAGACCGTCACGCTATGCGAGATCGACCGCAGCGTGATCGAGCTCTGCCGCGAGTACTTTCCGGAGGTCTCGGCCGGTGCCTATGACAATCCCCGGACGAGGATCGTCATCGCCGACGGCACCAAATTCGTGGCCGAGACGCAAGAGCGGTTCGACGTGATCATGATCGATTCGACCGATCCGATCGGCCCAGGTGCCGTGCTGTTCACCCGCGAGTTCTATGCCGGGTGCCGCAAGGCGCTCGCCCCCGGCGGCGTGCTCGTTACCCAGAACGGGCTTCCCTTCCTGCAGGCGGGCGAGCTCCAGCAAAGCCTCGGCTATTTCCGCGAGATGTTCGAGGACGCCTTCGCCTATCTCGCCACCACGCCGACCTATGTCGGGGGGCCGATGTCCTATGGCTGGGCGAGCGACGACACCGATCTGCGGCAGCATAAGCGCCGCAAGATCGAGGGGCGCTACGTCAAGGCCGGGTCTTTTCCCACCCGCTACTGGCGGCCCGACGTTCATGTCGCGGCCTTCGCCCTGCCGAACTACGTGCGCGAGCTGGTGGAGGCGTAGGCCTCTCCACCCCAACCACGTCATGCCCGGACTTGATCCGGGCATCCAATTCCGCCACGCTCAACGCGTTGCGGCGCCTATGGAATGGATTGCCGGGTCAAGCCCGGCAATGACAAAAATAATGGGACTAGAGCCGCTCCATGCTGGGCAACTCGCCGACGAGCGGGCGGCAATAGTCGTGGAAAGCGGCGCTCACGTCGTTTGCCCCTGAGATGAACTCTGGCGGCACATGGCGGGTGCGCCGCGCCACGGCCGAGAGATCGGCCCGCCCACAGGCGCTTGCGTAGGCGTCGGGCGCATTGCTGGTGCGGATGATGATCACCGAGGCGCTTCGGTCGCCGCGTGCCGCAAGCTCGGCGGCATAGCGGCCGACGGCGCGGGCTTCTTCGGCGTCGACCGAGGAGGGATGCGGCCAGCAGCGCTGGATATAGCCGAAAGTGTCGGCGCGCACGCGCGGCGCCTTGCCGCCCTTCGGGGTGAGCCCAGACTTGACAAGATCGGCGAGCCCATCGCCTAGCGCACCTGAGCCGGACAGCTGCACATTGCCGTGGGCATCGACCTCGCCAGGCCCGCGCATCAGCTTCGGACCGATCTCCTCGCCGTGCGCGTCGCGGATGCCTTCGCTCACCGCGATTTGGCAGCGCCCGAGCTTGGCGTAGACGGCGTCGACGTCGGCGAGAAAGGCCTCCGTTGAGAACGGCACCTCGGGCAGATAGATGAGATGCGGCGCGGGCCGGTCGGAGGGTTCGGCGCCATTGCTTGGCCGCCCCCGGGCAAGCGAGGCGGCGGCGGCGAGGAAGCCAGCGTTCCGCCCCATGATCACGTTGATCTTGATGCCGCCAAGACTCGCATTGTCCAGCGCGTCGCCCATCAGCGCCAGCGTGACGTAGCGCGCGGCGGAAGGGAATCCCGGGGTGTGGTCGTTCTCCAGAAGATCGTTGTCGATGGTCTTGGGCACATGGAAGCAGCGGAGGTCGTAGCCTGCGCCGGCAGCCTTCTCGCTGACGATGCGGCAGGTGTCGGCCGAGTCGTTGCCGCCGACATAGAAGAAATAGCGGATGTCGTGGGCGCGGGCGCCGTCGAGGATCTTCTGGCAATAGGCCTCGTCGGGCTTGTCGCGGGTCGAGCCGAGCGCCGCCGACGGCGTGCGCGCCAAGCGCTCGAGCCGATCGGCGGGGATCGAGGTGAGGTCGACGAGCCCCTCGCCGCCAGCCTTGACGATGCCGCGCACCCCGTGGCGCATGCCGAGAATGCGCTTTACCTGGCCGGTGGCGCACAGGCCCTTCTTCAGGCCTTCGATGACGCCGACCAGCGACTGGTTGATCACCGCGGTCGGGCCGCCGGACTGGCCGATCGCCGCATTGCCGGAAACAAGATCAGGCACGGCACCACTCCCTGTCGCGTAAAGCGCGCGCACAATGCCCGCGCCAGGGAGTGAGATCAAGCCGATGCGCGTGGCCTTACGCGGCGTCCCTCTTGCCGGTTGCCAGGGCCCGCCCGAGAAATTCCCGCATCGCCTTGGCGATTTCGACGACGTGGGTTTCCAGCGCGAAATGCCCGGTGTCGAGGAGATGCACCTCTGCGTTGGGATTGTCGCGCTTGAACGCCTCGGCGCCTGGCGGGAGGAAGAACGGGTCGTTCTTGCCCCACATCGCAAGCAAAGGTGGACGGCGCTCGGCAAAATAGGCCTGGAACTTGGGATAAAGGGCGACATTGCTCGCATAGTCGAGGAAGAGATCGAGCTGGATGTCATCGTTGCCCGGACGGCCGAGAAGCGCGCTGTCCAGCGTGTAGGACTCAGGAGCGACCAACATCGCGTCGCTGACGCCGTGCGTGTACTGCCATTTCGTGGCGTCAAGGGTCAGGAACGAGCGCAGCGCCTCGCGGTTGGCGTCGGTCGGATCCTGCCAATAGCGCTGGATCGGCGACCAGCCGCCGCTCAAGCCTTCCTCATAGGCATTGCCGTTCTGCGACACGATCGCCGTCACGCGATCGGGTCGAGACAGAGCCAGGCGAAGGCCGACCGGCGCGCCGTAATCGAAGATGTAGAGCGCGTAGCGGCGAAGTCCGATCGCATCGGTGAAGCCCTCGATCACCTTGGCCAAGGTGTCGAAATTGTATGAGAACGCCTTTCGGTCAGGCGCCGTGGTGAAACCGAAGCCCGGCAGGTCAGGCGCCACCACATGATAGCGGTCGGCGAGCAACGGGATAAGATTGCGGAACATGTGCGAGGAGGTTGGAAAGCCATGCAGCAGCAGGAGGGTGGGATGCTGCGGATTGCCGGCTTCGCGGTAGAAGACCGTTACCGGTCCAACCTTCACGTTGTGATGGCGCGTTCTGGTTTGGGAAGAGTCAGGGACAGCGGTCATCATAATCTCCTCTTTGGCGTTAGATCGTTGGCCTAGCGCTTAGATAGAGTTTTGCAAATTCAGCAGTAATATCTCCAATTCAGGAATGACTCTTCCGGTTTGTGGAAGAGTGTCGTGGTGCTCGGCCGAGCCGGCCTTGAAATCGGCGAACCCAGGTGGAGGAGTGGAGCTCCGAGGCCGCGATCGCGGCCATTGAACGCGAGCCATCAATGCCCGGCAACATGACCAAGCGCCGCCTTGCGTGGCCGGAGCTACCGCTTTCGGCTTGGAAGGAGACCTATGCGACGCTGCATCTCTGGACGCAGATCGCCGGCAAGATCCGCCTGGTCCAGACGCCCTGGCTCAATCACTCCTGGCACGTGGTGCTTTACGTATCGGCGCGGGGCCTGACCACTTCGGCGATACCCTACGGCGATCGCAGCTTTCAGCTCGATTTCGATTTCCTGGACCACGTGCTGCGGGCATCGGCGAGCGACGGCGGCCAAAAGGAGGTCGGCCTCTTCCCGCGCTCCGTCGCCGACTTCCATGCCGAGGTCATACGCGCGCTCGCTGAGCTCGGCATCGAGGTCACCATCAATGAGCTGCCGAACGAGATTCCCGACGCGATCCGGTTCAGCGAGGATCATGTCCACGCCGCCTACGACCGCGAATACGCCGAGCGCTTCTGGCGCATCCTGGTGCAGTCGGCGCGCGTGTTCGGCAGATTCCGCACGTCCTTCATCGGCAAATGCAGTCCGGTCCATTTCTTCTGGGGAAGTTTCGATCTGGCGGTGACCCGCTTCTCCGGCCGCCGCGCTCCGCCGTTTCCCGTAAGCGGCGGCCCGCCAAATCTCCCTGAGGCGGTGACGCTCGACGCCTATTCGCACGAGGTGAGCAGCGCAGGGTTCTGGCCTGGAGGGCAGGGCATCGACTACCCAGCCTTCTATTCCTACGCCTCGCCGGCGCCCCCTGGCTTCTCCGCGGGACCGATCCGTCCGCCGCAGGGCTTCTGGAGCAACGAGCTTAGCGAATTCATCCTGCCCTACGACGCCGTCCGCACGGCCGATGATCCCGAGCAGGCGCTGATGGACTTTCTGACCAGCACCTATGAAGCCGCGGCCAAAGCCGGGCTCTGGGATCGCGCCGCCTTGGAAGGCCCTCTCGGCGTGCCGGGAGTTCCACGCAAGGTCTGAGGACTTGATAGGTGCATCGCCGGTAGCAAGTTGCAACCATAGTCTGATATTCTTGCGCCATGAAGGACCGAAGCGGGCGCATCACCGTCAATGCCGAGATCTGTGGAGGCAGGCCGACAATCCGCGGCCTACGCATCCGCGTGACAGACATTCTTGACATGCTCGCAGACGGCGCCACTCGTGCGGAAATTCTACGCGACTATCCGTATCTTGACGACGAGGACATTACCGCCGCGCTCGAATACGCTGCACGCCAAACCGACCATCCCATCATCAGGACCGCCTAAGGGTGCGCTTCGTCGTTGATGCGCAGTTGCCCCCAGCGCTAGCTCGATATCTGAGCGAACTCGGACACCAGGCCGATCACGTTATCGATCTCGGTCTGGAATCGGCCAGCGATCGAAACGTTTGGGACGCTGCCCTGGCTCGCTCAGCGACGCTTGTGACCAAGGATGAAGACTTCATTGCAATGCGAGCGATCCAAGGCGATGGGCCTGCGATCATTTGGGTTCGCATTGGCAACACGACGACGACTGCCCTTTTCGAGGCGTTGTCGCGCGTGTGGCCAGCAGTTGTTGCAGCGCTAGAGGCGGGAGAAGGCGTTATCGAAGTGAGGTAGTTTCTCAAGTCCGCAAGAGATGCAGGCTGAACAACCGGTCCGCATCGGTCCAGCTGTGGGCGGGCGACCAGCCGGCGTTCGCCGCGAGCGCCTGGAACTCGGAAACCGAATATTTGTGCGAATTCTCGGTGTGGATGCGCTCGCCCTTGGCGAAACTGAACGAGCGTCCCAGCACCCGCACGGTCTGGCGCGCGAGACTCACGAGATGCATCTCGATGCGGCCGCGTGCCTCGTCATAGATCGCGTCATGGGCGAAGCGCTCGACGTCGATGTCGCCGTCAAGCTCGCGATTGATGCGCTCGAGCAGGTTGAGGTTGAACGCTGCCGTCACCCCGCGCCGGTCGTTATAGGCGGAAATCAGGATCCCCGGATCCTTCTTAAGATCGACGCCGACGAGAAAGGCGGCGTCGCGTCCGAGCAGCCGCGCTGCATTGGCGAGGAAGTCTCTCGCCTCGGCTTGCGTGAGATTGCCGATGGTCGAGCCTGAGAAGAAGCCGAGCTTGCGCGGGCGCCGCGCGGCGACGGGCAGCGTGCGGGTCTTGGTGAAGTCGGCGACGAGAGGCCTGATGGCAAGGCCGTCGTGCCGTTCTGACAACCATTCCGCCGCTTCCGCCAAACTCTCGCCAGCCACGTCGATCGGCACATAGAGCGTGACGTGCGCAAGCGCGCTCAACAGCAGGCTCGTCTTGCGGCTCGAGCCTGAGCCGAACTCCACTAGCACGCGCGCATCGCCCATGCGCTCGGCGATCTCCGCGCCATGGGCTTCGAGCAGCGCCGTCTCTACCCGGGTCGGGTAGTACTCCTGAAGCTGGGTGATCTCCTCGAACAGCGCCGAGCCGCGGGCGTCGTAGAAGAAGCGGCAAGGAAGGCTGCGAGGCTTTTGCGCAAAGCCGGCAAGCACCGCTTGCGCAAAGTCGGCGCGCGAAGGATCAAGCCTCGGCGAGGGTGAGGTCGAAGACTTGGCGAGGCCTTCGACCTCGGTATGAGGGATGTCTCGCTCCATCAGGCGTCGCTGGCCAAACGCAGTCCCATGAACTGCCAGCGCTGATGGGGATAGAAGAAATTGCGGTAGGTCTTGCGGATATGCCCTTCCGGCGTAGCGCAGGAGCCGCCGCGAAGCACGAACTGATTGCACATGAATTTGCCGTTGTACTCGCCGACCGCGCCAGGCACCGCCTTGAAGCCCGGATAGGGCAGGTAGGCGCTTGCCGTCCACTCCCACACATCGCCATAGATCTGCTTGAGGCCGGGACCGGCGTCGGCGCGCATCGGCCTGAGATGGCCTACGCCGAGGGTGCGTCCGTTGAGCGGCACGGCGCTCGCCGCCACCTCCCATTCGAACTCGGTCGGCAGCCGATATCCTGCAAAGCGGGCAAAGGCGTCGGCTTCGTAATAGCTGACATGAGCGACGGGCGCGGCAGCGTCGAGCGGCCGGAAGCCGTGAAGGCTCATCTGCATGAAACCGCCATCGGCCTCTTCCCAATAGAGCGGAGCCGTCCAGCCTTGCGCGTTCACCGTGGTCCAGCCGTCGGCGAGCCACAGCGTCGGCGTGCGGTATCCGCCGTCCTCGATGAAGGCGACCCACTCCGAGTTGGTGATGCAGCGATTGGCGAGCTTGAAGGGACGAATGAGCTCGTCGTGTCGGGGACCTTCATTGTCATAGGCGAAGCCATCGCCGTCATGGCCAACGGAGAAGATGCCGCCGTCGAAGGAGACCCAGTCGAGCGGCGCAGGCTCGGTCACCGCCACGCCTGGGGCGGCGCGGGCATAAGCAGGCTTCAGCGGCTCGCTCGCGAACAGGCTCAAAATGTCGGTGAGCAAAAGCTCCTGATGCTGCTGCTCGTGATTGATGCCGAGCTCGATCAACTCCGTCGCCCGCTTATGCAGCTCGGTGGCGCACAGACGCTCGAGCGCGGCATCGACATGCTCGCGATAGGTGCGCACCTCGTCGGCCGAGGGGCGCGTCAAGAGACCGCGCTTGCCGCGCGGCTGTCGCGCCCCGACGCTCTCGTAATAGGAGTTGAAGCAATATTCGAAGCGCTCGTCGAAAATGCGGTAGCTCTCGAGGAAGGCCTTGAGCACGAACGCTTCGAAGAACCAGGTGGTGTGGGCGAGATGCCATTTGGTCGGACTTGCGTCGTCATTGGCCTGGACGACCTGGTCCTCATCGCTGAGCGGACGCGCCAGCTCAGTGGAGAGACGGCGGGTGGCCATCAGTCGCCGGAAAAGCGACTCTGAATCCGTCTGCTGATTGTCGTGAAGAACAACGGCATCGCGAGCGCTCATGATCCTCTCCTTGGGAACGGAACCCTATTCGCCCAGTCAGGACAGGCGGAGCAGTCCTCACAGCCCAGTGCTAAACGTCAGATTTAGCAGCTTGTTCCGCATGACGGAATGGGTAAGCATGCACAAACCTGTGAAGGTGCCGACTCATGGACAATCGTTCCTCAAATGCCAATCTCGCGCAGGATTTGGACCCCGTGGTTGCGTTCGATGGACGCCAGTCGGCGGTTGCCGCCGAGATCCAACGCGGGGTCTGCCGCAGCTTGCGGGTGCTCGGCCATTCGGTGGTGACCGAGCTTTCGCTTGCCAATGGGAGGCGCGCCGATGTGGTGGGGCTCACGCCCTCCGGCGACATCTGGATCGTCGAAATCAAGTCCTGCCTGCTCGACTTTCAGACCGACGGCAAATGGACCGAGTACCGCCCGCATTGCGACCGGCTGTATTTTGCGGTGGCGCCGGACTTCCCCTGTCACGTGATCCCCGATGAGGCCGGGCTGATGCTCGCCGACCGCTACGGCGCCCATCTCGTGCGCGAGCCGGCGGAGGAGCGCTTGGGTGCGGCAAGGCGCAAAGCCATGATGCTGTGCTTCGCCCGCGCCGCCGCGCTCAGGCTTCAGCTTCACCTCGACCCAGGCTGCGGCTTCGAGATCTAAAAGTCGTCCTCAGCATGAGGTGGAGCGTAATGTTATTTCGGGGCGCGCTTGGCGAGAATGCGCTGCAGCGTGCGCCGATGCATGTTGAGCCGCCGCGCCGTCTCGGAGACATTGCGGTTGCAAAGCTCGTAGACGCGCTGGATGTGCTCCCAGCGCACCCGGTCGGCCGACATCGGATTCTCTGGCGGAGGGGCCTTGGCATCTCCCGGCGCAATCAGCGCCTGATAGACGTCGTCGGCGTCGGCCGGCTTGGCGAGATAGTCGACGGCGCCGAGCTTCACCGCGGTGACGGCGGTGGCGATATTGCCGTAGCCGGTCAACACCACGGCGCGCGCCTCGGGGCGCACATCCTTCAGCGCAGCAATCACGTCGATGCCGCTGCCGTCGTCGAGGCGCATGTCCACCACGGCGAAGGCCGGCGGCCTGCGGCGAAGCGAAATGAGCCCGTCTTCGACGCTCGGCGCAGTCTCGACCTCAAACCCGCGGGTCTCCATGGCGCGCGCGAGCCGTGCGAGGAAGGCGCGATCGTCATCGACGATGAGGAGCGTATTGTCCTGGGGGATTGGCCAGGACTGCTGAGCAGCTTCCATTCTGGAGCCTCCTATACCCTTGGAGCCATACCGTCCAAGGCGCCCTTGCGACAAGTGAAGTCTTGATAAGGGTCGACCCGCCACCGCAAAGGCCGCTTCAGACGTATGTCTTAGCTCGCCTTTTCGCAAGCGGCCAAGGCGTCACAGGGGTGCCCGAACGGCTCAAGCCACCGGTTCGGGCAGCCACTCGACCCTCTCCGAGACGTGTTCGAACCGCGACCGCGGCCAGATCACGGTGACCACGGCTCCCCCCGGGGGATGGGCGCGATTGGCAAGTTCGAGCCTGGCGCCGGAGCGCTCGAGCAGCGTCTTGGCGATGAAGAAGCCAAGGCCCATGCCGACATGCTCGTCGGCCTCGCCGCCATCGCCGTGGCCAGGCCTGGTGGTGACGAAAGGCTCGCCGAGTTGCTCGAGCACATGCGGCGGGAAGCCTGCGCCATCGTCGGCGATCTCGACCCGCACCTCGTCCTCCGACCAGCTGGCCTTGACCTCGACTTTGCTCGCGGCGAAGTCGATGGCGTTCTCCACGAGGTTGCCGAGCCCGTAGATCACGCCAGGATTTCGCTGCATCACCGGCTCCTGTACGCTCCGCCCGCCAGGCTTCACCTCAGGCGCGGGGCCGGCCTCCACCTCGATCGGCACGGCGACCAGCCGGTGCGGCGACACCGATTCCTCGATGAGATGGCTCATGGGGAGCCGCGAGACGATGATGTCCTGCTGGTCGCCCATGCCGGCAAGCTCGCCGAGGATGGTACGGCAGCGCTCGGCCTGTGCGCGCAACAGCACGAGATCCTCGTAATGCGGGTCGTTGTGCCTGGCGTCGCGCAACAGCTCCTTGGCCACCACGGCGATGGTGGCGAGCGGCGTGCCGAGGCCGTGCGCGGCGGCCGCGGCAAGGCCGTCGAGTGCGGAGAGCTTCTGCTCCCGCGCCAGCACGAGCTCAGCCGCGGCGAGCGCCTCGGCCATGCGCCGCGCCTCCTCGGCCGTGCGCCAGGAGTAGAGGCCGATGAATAGAATGCCCAACACCACCGCCGCCCACACGCCCATGACGTAAGGCAGCGGCAGCAGGAAGCGTGAATGGTGGAACCACGGCAGCGGCAGATGGAACTCGGTGAGCAGCGTCGCCACCAGAATGGCAAGACCTCCGAGCGCCACAGTGACTCTGGGTGGCAGGGTGGAGGCCGACACCGTGACCGGAGCGATGAGCAAAAAGGCGAAGGGGTTCTCGAGCCCTCCGGTCAAATAGAGAAGCGCGCCGAGCTGGAGGATGTCGTAGCCGAGCATCAGGAAGGCGTAATGGTTCTGCAGGCGCTGGCTTGCCGGATAGCGCAGGCGAAGCGCCACGTTGAGCCACGCCGACAGCGAGATCACCGCAAGGCACGCGCCGATCGGCAGATCGATGCCCATGAGCCAATAGACGACGACCACCGTGACGCTCTGGCCGAGCACGGCGAGCCAGCGGAGCCTGACGATGGTCTGCAGCCGCAAGCGGCTTTCGCCCCGGCGGAGCAAGTCCCCGGGGACTTTGGCACGCGCTGCCGTTTGACTAATGTCCGCGGCGCTCATAGCTGAAGTCTAACACGGGCCCTCCGGCCATAATTCGGACAAAGCGCGGCAGCAGGCGCTTGAGCCATGGATGAGAGAGTAACCACGTCGCAGGACCTGGCCGAGACGGTGCCCGTCGCGGTCAGGGACCTCACCAAGGTTTACGGCACCGTCACCGCCGTAGACCACATCACGTTTTCGTTAAAGCCGCGCACCACCGTCGCGCTGCTCGGTGGTAACGGCGCCGGCAAGACCACCACCATCGCCATGCTGCTCGGGCTCGTGGTGCCCACGTCCGGCGAGGTGAGGGTGTTCGGCGCCGATATGGCGCGGAGCCGCTATCAGGCCGCCCAGCGTATCAACTTCCAAAGCCCCTATGTCGACCTGCCGATGCGGCTCACCGTGCGCCAGAACCTGACCGTCTATGCCGGCCTTTACGGCGTGGCCAACGCCGAGGAGCGCATCGCCTTCCTCGCCCACGATCTGCAAATCGCGAGCCTGCTCGACCGCGCTACTGGCAAGCTCTCGGCCGGGCAGAAGACGCGGGTCGGTCTTGCCAAGGCCCTGCTCAACGCGCCCGAGCTGTTGCTGCTCGACGAGCCAACGGCGTCGCTCGACCCCGACACCGCCGATTGGGTGAGGCAGAAGCTGAAAGAGTATGCGCAAGACCGCCGCGCCACCATCCTGTTCGCCTCCCACAACATGGCCGAGGTCGAGCGCCTCGCCGACCGGGTCATCCTGCTTGACTCAGGCCGCATCCTCGAGGACGAGGCCCCCCGCGCCCTGATCAAGACCTACGGCCGCGAAACTCTGGAGGAAGTGTTCCTCGACGTGGTGCGCGGCCGCGCCCGCCGCCTCGAGAGGGACGAGGTGCCGCAAGCGAGGGAGGCGTCATGAGCGGAGCTGACTCTCCCGGCGCGCTACCGGTGCTGCTGCCACCGTTCGGGCTTGGCGCATCGCTCCGGCGCATCGGCGCGCTCGTTCGCCGCTACATGTATCTGTTGCGCAGCTCGGGCATCAGGCTGATCGAGCTGATCTATTGGCCCTTCCTGCAGATGCTCACCTGGGGGTTCTTGCAGAAATATCTCGCCGGCACCACGAGCCCTCTGGTGCAGGCCGCAGGCGTGCTGATCGGCGCCGTGCTGCTGTGGGACATCCTGTTCCGCTCCAAGATCGGCTTCTCCACCACCTTCATCGAGGAGATGTGGTCGCGCAATCTCGGGAACCTGCTCACGAGCCCGCTCCGTCCCTTCGAGCTTGTCGCGGCTTTAAGCGCGTGGAGCGTGATCAGGCTTGCCGTCAGCATGATCCCGGTAGCGTGCGCCGCCTATTTCATCTTCGGCTTCAACCTGCTCGATCTCGGGATCGCGCTCGTCGCCTTCTTCGTGCTGCTCGTGCTGACGAGCTGGTCGCTCGGGCTGCTCTCCGCCGGCGTGATCCTGCGCTATGGGCTCGGCGCCGAGGAGCTTGCCTGGTCGCTCGCCTTCATTCTCTTGCCGCTCTCCTGCGTCTATTACCCGGTGTCGGTGTTGCCGGATTGGCTCAAGCCGATTGCCCTCGCCCTGCCGCCGACCCATGTGTTCGAGGGCATGCGCTCGATCCTGCTCCACGGCGTGTTCAACGTGAATGAGCTGTGGTGGGCGCTTGGCCTCAATGCCATTTATCTGACCGTCGGCTATCTCGCTTTCCGCTGGTTCCTGCAAAGCGCGAGGGTCAACGGTACGCTTCTACAGCTTGGTGAGTAGATGCGCGCCCGCCTCATCGCCTTCATTGTCGCGGGCTTCCTCATTGGCGCCCTTGCCGGTGCCGTCGTCCTGCTCGTCAGCACGCCGCAAGGAGGACAGCCGGTCCAATCGTCAGGCACCGCCCTTGTCGGCGGCCCGTTCTCACTTGTCGGCGCCGACGGCAAGCCTGTCACCGACCGCGACTTCCGCGGCCGTTACATGCTGATCTTCTTCGGCTTCACCCATTGCCCCGACATCTGCCCGGCCGAACTGCAAGTGATTGCCCAGGCTCTGGAGCAGCTCGGCGACAAGGCCAAGACCGTGGTCCCGATCTTCATCACCCTCGACCCCGAGCGGGACACGCCTGAGGCCATGGCGAACTATGTGAAGAGCTTCGGGGGGAATTTCGTGGGGCTGACGGGGTCGCCGGAGGCGATCGCCGTCGCCGCCAAGGCCTACCGCGTGGCTTATGCCAAGGTTGAGAATAAGGATTCGGCCACCGATTACAGCGTCGATCACTCGGCGTTCGTCTATCTGATGGATCCCGAAGGACGATATGTGACGCACTTTTCCTATGGTTTGAGCGCCGACCAAATGGCTGAAAAGCTGGGAAAATTGCTCTAGGCGCGCCCCCGATCGCCGCTGCGCGGCCTTTTGTCATTGCGGCGCAACATAGAATCACCATTTCAGTTTGCGATGCAGCATTAATTGCTGCACCCTATGTGAAGGCAGGAGGTCGATCCATGCTCTATCATTTGTACGAACTCAATCAGGCCGCGTTGAGCCCGGCGCGCGCGGCGGCCGAAGCTTACCGGCTGTTGTTCCGCAACCCGCTGAACCCGGCCTCGCACACGCCGATGGGCCGTGGCGCTGCCGCGGCGCTGGAGCTGTTCGAGCGCACCACGCGGCGCTATCGCAAGCCCGCCTGGGACATCCGCACCACCAATTTGGATGGCCGCGAGGTCGCTGTCAGGCCGCGCCGGATCATCGCCAAGTCGTTCTGCAATCTCGTCTATTTCGAACGGGACCTGCCCCTTGCGAGGCGCCGGAAGGACTCTAAGCTGCTGGTCGTGGCGCCCATGGCAGGCCACTTTCCCACGCTGTTGCGCGGCACCGTGCGGGACATGCTCCCCCATCACGAGGTGTACATCACCGAGTGGC
>NZ_JBOHJB010000046.1:0-25320 GCF_050728395.1 Methyloceanibacter sp. | reverse complement strand
GAGTGCGCCGGCCTCGCCGCCCGGGACTTGCGTGAAGGTATAGATCAGGGTCGGCAGCGTCTGCGTCTCCCCCGGGATGTTGGAGACGAAGGTGATGGTGGCACCGAACTCGCCCATGGCGCGGGCGAAGCAGAGGATGGCGCCGGCGATCACGCCCGGCAGGATCAGCGGCAGCGTCACGGTGAAAAACACGAACAGCGGACTGGCGCCGAGCGTGGCCGCCGCCTGCTCGAGCCTGCGGTCGACCGCCTCGACCGAAAGCTGGATCGCCCGCACCATAAGCGGAAAGCCCATGACCGCGCAGGCGAGCGCCGCCCCAGTCCAGCGGAAGGCGAGCACGATGCCGAGCTGCTGGTCGAGAAAACGTCCGATCGGGCCTTGCCGTCCGAACAGCAGCAACAGCACGTAGCCGGTCACCACCGGCGGCAGGACCAGCGGCAACAGCACGAGCGCATTGAGGAGCGCACGGCCGAAGAAGCGGGTCCGCGCCAGCACCATGGCGATGGCGACGCCGAAGGGGAGGCTCGCGACCGTGGCGAGCGCCGCGACGCGCAAGGAGAGCTTGATGGCGTCAAGCTCTTCGGGGGTCAGCGTGAGCACAAAGGCGCAATCCGGGAAATCGCAAGGGCGCGGGCTGAGAGCGTTCGATTAATAGTTCAATAGCACCTTGAAGCCCTGCGCCTCAAACACGCTCTGCGCCGCCGCGGTCTTCAGATAGGCGAGGAAAGCCGGCGCTTGCCTGTTGGTCGAGGAGGCGGTGATGGCGATCGGATAGAGGATCGGCGCGTGCGTGCTCTCAGGGAACGTGTCGAGCACCTTGACGTTGGGGTCGGCCTTGGCGTCGGTGGCGTAAACGATGCCGAGCGGTGCCTCGCCGCGCGACACGAGAGCGAGCGCCGCCCGCACATTCTCGGCCTGGGCTATTCTGTCCTTCACCGCATCCCACACGCCAAGCTTCTCGAGCGACGCCTTGCCGTATTTTCCGGCTGGCACCGACGCGGTGTCGGCCATGGCGAGATGCGCGTCGCCGAGGAGGGAGGCGAGCGGGAACCCTGACGCGATGGTGGCGGTGAGCTTTGAATCCTTTGGCGCGATCAGCACGAGCTTGTTGCCGACGAGATCGAAGCGCGTCTCCGGCTTGATCAGCTTGCGCGTGGCGAGATAGTCCATCCAGTCTTCGTCCGCCGAGACGAAGATATCCGCCGGCGCGCCCTGTTCGATCTGCTTAGTGAGCGTCGAGGAGGCAGCATAGGAGATCAGCGCCTGCTTGCTGCTTTCTTTCTTCCATTCGGTATTCACGGCATCGAGCGCGTCCTTGAGGCTCGCCGCGGCGAATACCACCGGCCCCTTGTCCTCGGCGCTGGCAGGGAAGGGGAGAATGACAACGCCGATCGCCAAGGCGGCAACCAGCGCACGAAGCAGCTCTCTTCGCGTCGCAATTTTCATGATCTACACCTGCGGCTAAGTTCCCTGGAAACTCGATTGCTCGCCGAGGCTGGACTTGCCCTTCTGCCCGGCTTCCGCCTGGAGATGGTCCAGCGCCTCGCGCACCGGCGGGTCGATGCCTTCTCCGCCGGCATCCATGTAAGCGAAGATCGCCTCGCGCATCCGCGGGTCCCAGAACTTCTTGATGTGGTTGGCGATGCCCGGCACCACCTCGTCGGCGCGCTGCGACCGGAAGAATTTGCCGATCTGGTTGGCCATATAGACGAGGCGGTCAGGCGACATGGGTTTCGCCTACTCCGCCGCGATCAGTGGCTCGGCAATGCGCCGCGCCTGGCGGGAGAGCTCCTCATATTCCTCCTGCCACTCCGACGGCCCGTTCGACGGCATGACCTGCACCGCCGTCACCTTGTATTCCGGGCAGTTTGTGGCCCAGTCGGAGAACTCGGTGGTGACCACATTCACTTGCGTATTGGGATGGTGGAAGGTGGTGTAAACCACGCCTGGCGCCACGCGCTCGGTGATTTCCGCGCGAAGCGTCGTCTCGCCTGAGCGGCTCGTCAGCTTCACCCAGTCGCCGTCGCGCACGCCGCGCTGCTCGGCGTCGTGCGGATGGATCTCGAGCACATCCTCCTCGTGCCAGATCACATTGGCGGTGCGCCGCGTCTGAGCGCCGACATTGTACTGGCTCAAGATGCGCCCGGTGGTGAGCAGGAGCGGATAGCGCGGTCCGGTTTTCTCGTCGGTCGCCACATACTCGGTGATGACGAACTTGCCCTTGCCGCGCACGAAGCCGTTGATGTGCATCACCGGCGTCCCCTCGGGAGCCTTCTCGTTGCATGGCCACTGCACCGATCCAAGCTCGTCGAGTTTCTTGAAGGACACGCCGGCGAAGGTCGGCGTGAGCGCCGCGACCTCGTCCATGATCTCCGACGGGTGGTTGTAATGCATCGGATAGCCGAGCGCGTTGGAGAGCAGCTCGGTCACCTGCCAGTCCTCGTAGCCGTTTCTCGGCGCCATTACCTTGCGCACCATCTGGATGCGCCGCTCGGCGTTGGTGAAGGTGCCGTTCTTCTCTAGGAACGTCGAGCCCGGCAGGAACACATGGGCGTAGTTCGTGGTCTCGACCAGGAACAGGTCCTGCACCACCACGCATTCCATGGCCGACAATCCTGCCGCCATGTGCTGGGTGTTGGGGTCTGACTGGAGAATGTCCTCGCCCTGGATGTAGAGGCCCTTGAACGAGCCGTCGAGCGCCGCATCCATCATGTTCGGGATACGCAGGCCCGGCTCCTCGTCGAGCGGGCGGCCCCACAATGCCTCGAACATGGCGCGCGTCGCATCGTCGGAGACGTGCCGGTAGCCGGACACCTCGTGCGGGAACGATCCCATGTCGCATGAGCCCTGCACGTTGTTTTGTCCGCGCAGCGGGTTCACGCCGACGCCCTCGCGGCCGATATTGCCGGTGGCCATGGCGAGATTGGCGATGGCCATCACCGTGGTCGAGCCCTGGCTGTGCTCGGTCACACCAAGCCCATAATAGATGGCGCCATTGCCGCCGGTAGCATAAAGCCGCGCGGCGCCGCGGATCTGATCGGCCGGAACGCCGGTGAGCTTCTCAACTTCCTCGGGGCTGTGGCGCGGATCTGAAACGAACGCGGCCCAATCCTGAAACTCGTCCCAATCACAGCGCTCGCGCACGAATGTCTCGTTGACCAGCCCCTCGGTGACGACCACATGGGCGAGCGACGTCACCACCGCGACGTTGGTGCCTGGCTTGAGCGGCAGATGGTAGTCGGCCTCGATATGCGGCGTCCGCACCATGTCGATCTGGCGCGGGTCGAGAATGATCAGCCTTGCGCCCTGGCGCAGTCTCTTCTTCATGCGAGAGGCGAACACCGGGTGGCCGTCGGTCGGGTTGGCGCCGATGATCATGATCACGTCGGCCTGCTCGACGGAGTCGAAGTCCTGCGTCCCGGCCGAGGTACCGTAGGTGGTCTTCAGGCCGTAACCGGTCGGCGAATGGCAGACCCGCGCACAAGTATCGACATTGTTGTTGCCGAAGGCGGCACGCACGAGCTTCTGCACCAGGAAGGTCTCCTCGTTGGTGCAGCGCGAAGAGGTGATGCCGCCCACGGAGCTGCGGCCATATTTAGCCTGGATGCGCTTGAACTCCGACGCCGCGTAGTTGATCGCCTCGTCCCACGACACCTCGCGCCACGGATCGGTGATCTTTTCGCGGATCATCGGCTTCAGCATGCGGTCCTTGTGGGTGGCGTAGCCGTAGGCGAAGCGGCCCTTGACGCAGGAATGCCCGCGATTGGCCTTGCCGTCCTTGTAAGGCAGCATGCGCACGACCTCATCGCCGCGCATCTCGGCCTTGAAGGCGCAACCGACGCCGCAATAGGCACACGTGGTGACCACGGAATGCTCCGGCGTGCCGATCTCGATCACCGACTTCTCGTTGAGGGTGGCGGTAGGGCAGGCCTGCACGCAGGCGCCGCAGGACACGCATTCGGACTGCAGGAACGGCTCTGCCATGCTCGGCGACACCACGGAGTCGAAGCCGCGGCCGGCAATGGTCAGCGCGAAAGTGCCTTGCACCTCCTCGCAGGCGCGCACGCAGCGCGAGCAGACGATGCATTTCGAAGGCTCGTAGGTGAAATAAGGATTGGAGGTGTCGAGGCCTGGATTGGGGTGCTTCTTGCCGTCATAGCCGTAGCGCACCTCGCGCAAACCGACGGCGCCCGCCATGTCCTGCAGCTCGCAGTCGCCATTGGCCGAGCAGGTGAGGCAATCGAGCGGATGCTCCGAGATATAGAGCTCCATCACGCCCTTGCGCAGGCGCTTCAGCCGGTCGGTCTGGGTATGCACCACCATGCCTTCGGCGACCGGCGTGGTGCAGGAGGCCGGCGTGCCGTTCCGGCCCTGGATCTCGACCAGGCACAGCCGGCACGAGCCGAACGCCTCGACCATGTCGGTGGCGCACAGCTTCGGGATTTCCCTGCCAAGCTCGACGGCGGCGCGCATGATGGAGGTGCCTTCAGGCACCGTGACCGCCACGCCGTCGATGGTGAGCGTCACCGTCTTCTCCGATTTGGAGCGCGGGGTGCCGAAGTCGATTTCGTGGATCAGCGACATTGCGAGGTCCTCATTCAGCAGCTTCAAGGCGCTTTGGCGAAGCGCCGAAATCTTCCGGGAAATGGGTTAGCGCGCTCATAACCGGGTAGGGCGTGAAGCCCCCGAGCGCGCAGAGCGAACCGAACTTCATGGTGTTGCAGAGGTCTTCGAGCACGGTGATGTTTGCGGCGCGCTCCTCGCCGGCCATGATCTTGTCGACCAGCTCGACGCCGCGCGCCGAGCCGATGCGACAGGGCGTGCACTTGCCGCAGGATTCGATGGCGCAGAATTCCATGGCAAAGCGGGCTTGGCGTGCCATGTTCACGGTGTCGTCGAACACCACGATGCCGCCGTGGCCGATCAGGCCGTCGGCCGCGGTGAAGGCCTCGTAGTCGAACGGCGTGTTGAACAGGGCCCGCGGGAAATAGGCGCCGAGCGGTCCGCCGACCTGCACGGCGCGCACCGGCCTGCCTGTCCGCGTGCCGCCGCCGATCTCGTCGACGAGATCGCCCAAGCTCATGCCGAAGGCGGTCTCGAACAGTCCGCCATGCTTGATGTTGCCGGCGAGCTGGATCGGCATGGTGCCGCGCGAGCGGCCCATGCCGAATTCGCGGTAATAGGTGGCGCCGTCGCTCATGATGATCGGCACGCTAGCAAGCGACAGCACATTGTTGATGACGGTTGGCTTGCCGAACAGGCCGACATGGGCGGGGAGCGGTGGCTTGGCCCGCACCTCGCCGCGCTTGCCTTCGAGGCTTTCGAGCAGCGAGGTCTCCTCGCCGCACACATAGGCCCCGGCGCCGACCCGCACCTCCATGTCGTAGGCGTATTTGGAGCCGGCGACGCTCGCCCCGAGCGTGCCGCCTTCGCGGGCGCGCCGGATGGCGATCTCCATGGCCTCGATGGCATGGGGATATTCGGAGCGGATATAGACGTAACCGTAAGTGGCGCCGACGGCGATGCCGGCGATGGTCATGCCCTCGATCAGCACGAATGGATCGCCTTCCATGATCATGCGGTCGGCGAAGGTGCCTGAATCGCCTTCATCGGCGTTGCACACGATGTATTTCTGCTGGGGGGGCGTCTGGGCGACGGTGCGCCATTTGATGCCGGTGGGGAAGCCGGCGCCGCCGCGGCCGCGCAAGCCTGAATTCACCACTTCCTCGACGATCGCCTCGGGGCCGGCGGCAATGGCCTTTGCCAGTCCCTGGTAACCGCCATGGGCCTTGTAGTCCTCGAGCGAGCGCGGATCGACGATGCCGCAATTCTTGAAGGTAAGCCTCGTCTGCTTCTTGAAGAACGGGATGTCCTCGGCGAGGCCGAGGGAGAGGGGATGCTTGCCGCCTTCCAGCATGCCGGCGTCGACCAGGCTGTCGATGTCGGAGGGTTTGGCCGGTCCATATCCGATACGGCCCTCGGGCCGCGCAACTTCGATGGTCGGCTCGAGCCAGTACATGCCGCGCGAGCCGGTGCGCACGATCTCGATATCGAGGCCGCGCTTCTCTGCGGCCTTGAACAGAGCGCGGGCGACCTCGTCGGCGCCGACGCAAAGCGCACCCGAATCCCGCGAGATGAACACGCGCGCACTCATGCCTGCGCCTCTTTCAGGAGCGCATCGAGCTTCGCCTCATCGAGCATGCCGACCACATGGTCATGGTCGAGCAGCGCGGCAGGGGAGCTGTGGCAAAGCCCGAGGCAATAGACGGGCTCGAGCGTCACGCGGCCGTCCAACGTGGTCTCGCCGAACTTCACGCCGAGCTTTTCCTCGGCCCGCGCGGCAAGAGCCTCGCTGCCGGCGGCCTGGCAGGATTCGGCGCGGCAGAGCTTGAGCACGCGGCGGCCGGGAGGCTCGTTGCGGAAGTCGTGGTAGAAGGTCACCGTGCCGTAGATCTCGGCGCGTGAAAGATTAAGCGCCTCGGCCACCATGGGGATGGCGGCTTCCGGCACGCAGCCAAAGGCATGTTGCAGCGCATGCAAAATAGGCAGCGCCGCGCCGTCCTGATCCTTATGCGCAGCGATGATCGTGCTCGCGCGCTCGGCACTCCATGGCTCATATCTAGGCATGCGCAGGCAGCATCCCTTGCATAACAAAAATCGAAGCCACCCCGCTCCCCGGCGGAGGGCCTTGATCCTGGTGCAAAGATATTATGCCGTCCCTTGCATCGCAAGCGCGCGGCGCCAGATTTCCCTGCGATTACAAAGTTCTATCGGTCGATCGGGATTTCGTATCGCGCTTGGCCCGCGCTCGCCTCGGGAGACTGTCGCTGCCCAAAATCGGGGCAAGCTGCTTGGCCTCGCTAACCAGCGCATTGATGAGCGGTGTCAATGGATTGCGGTGCGGGACGACCAATCCGATCGAATGGGTCACCTCAGGCTTGACGATGGGAATGGCCTTGACCGTGTCGGTCAGGCCGAGCACCGAGGCGAGCTTTGCCGGCATGACGCTTGCCCAGCGACCCGTGCGCACATGGGCGAACAGCACCAGAATCGAGTCCGATTCGAGGGTAGGGGCCACCTCGGTGCCCGCCTCGCGCAGCAGGCCGTCGATGATTCGGCGGTTCTGCATATCGGGCGTGAGCAGACAAAGCGGCACCTTGCCCACCTCCGCCCAGGTAACGCTGTCGCGATCGCCAAGCGGCGCATCGGAGGAGGTCAACAGCCGGTACTCCTCGCTATAGAGGGGCACCGTCTGCACCCGGCCCAACGGTTCGTTGTCGAGATAGGTGAGGCCCGCGTCCACCTCCAAATTCTCAAGCAGTCCAAGCACCTCGATGGAATTGCGCGACCAGATGGTGAAGCTCACATCGGGATGTTTGGCGCGATAGGGCGTGGTGAGCAGCTCCACCATGGCAAGCGCCGTGGGGATGGCGGCGATACGGATATGGCCGGCAAGGCCGCGCTTCAGCGCGTCGATTTCCTGATGCATGGCGCGGGTGTCGCCGACGATGCGGCGCGCCCAGTCGAGCACCCGCTCGCCTTCCGGGGTGAAGCCTTGGAAGCGGGAGCCGCGTTGCACCAGCAAGAGCCCGAAGGAATCCTCAAGCTGCTTGATGCCGGCTGACAGCGTCGGCTGGCTCACGCCGCAGGCCTCGGCGGCATGGCCGAAATGCCGCTCGCGGGCGAGCGCGATGATGAATTCAAGCTTCTCGATCATGCTATGGGCCTAACGGGGTGGCCCGCATCTTGGCAAGAAGCTGCGCCAAGCGCCATAGCAAGGCTGCGTTGGCTGCGTGCGGGGAGGCGGCATGCTTATCGGGTATTTCCCTGCCGCTCGTCGGCGCCGGGGTGCGGCCTGGACATGCTTTCCCTGGGTTTGCCCATACCCAGCCCCCCGGAGAGACCCGCTAGAACGGTCCCTGCGCCAAGGGCGAGGAGCGTGAGGAACGTCACGGCCGCGAGCTGAGGCCCGGTGACGAGAACCCACCCATATTTCATGACCGTGAGTTCGGGATTCCGAGTGAACGCGTCCCAGGCGACATACGCGACAGACAGCCCGGTCAAAATGAACCAGATGACGAGGGCCGCATCGATCATGTTCAGCCTGCACCAGGTCTAAGCTGGCCGCGCGCATCTTCGCATCGCTGGCGAGCTTTCAAGGCTTGTGCCGGTCGGACCGCTGTTGCTCGGTCACGATGCGATTGAAGCCTTCCCTGGCGCTTTCGAGCTTCGGATCGGCCTCGAGAGCCGCGCGGAAATCGTCGAGCGCTTTGTCTTTTTCGCCGATTGCCTCGTGGGCTTGGGCGCGCCGGGCCAAGGCGACCGGGTCATCACCTCTTTCCTTCAGGGCCTCGTTGAAATCGTTGATCGCCTTCCGGTAGTCGCCGAGGGTGAGGTACAGGCTGCCGCGATTGAAATAGCAATAAGTGAGCGTGGGATCGTGGTCGATGGCGACGACGTAATCCACCAGAGCCTCGTCGTAGCGACCGAGCTGCATATTGGCCAAGCCGCGATTGCAATAAGCAGGCGCGAAATCCGGCTTCAGCCTGACCGCCTCGGTGAAATCGGCGATGGCGCTTTCGTAACGGCGGATATGGGTGAAGGTCGTGCCGCGGTTGTACCAGGCCTCGAGGAGGTTTGGATCGAGTTTGATGGCCACGCTGAAATCGCTGAGAGCCAGTGCCACCTCTCCCGCCGCCGCCTGCGCGCTGCCGCGATTGAGATAGGCGACGGCCGCGGTCGGATCGGTCTTGATGATCTGACTGAGCAGGGCCACGGCCTCGAGCGGCTTCCCCTCCTTCACGCATGCCCTGGCTTGTTCGTAGAGCGCCGCGCGTTGCTCCTTTTCGCTGCCAAGGGTTTCGATCGGCATGCCGCTTTCCGGGCAGCCGGGAGGCGTCTCGGCGCGTAGCGAACTTGCGGCGGCAACCAGGCCAAGCGCGACTGCGCAGGTCAAACGTATCGTCGCGCAGGGGGTCACTTTCTTTTCTCGATCTTCCTAACGACCAATCTATTGCTTGGGCTCGTCGTCATGGTCATGGCCATGGCTGCCGTCCATCTCCATGCCCTGCATCATTTCTCCGTGAGTCTTTGGAGCGCTCTTTACGAGAGCTTGGTATTGGTCAGCATTGAGCTCAGGGAGCTTCCGTAGGAAAGCAACGACGTCCCAAAGAAGCTCGTCGTCGTGCGTCACGCCCCACGCTGGCATGCCCGTCATCTTGAGGCCGTGTTTCACGACCCAGAACTGCTCCGCCGGAGTGAGTTCGCTTTTGCGGCGGAGTTCCGGCGCTCTCGGATAGAGGCCCCGGCTGATCTCGGTGCGCTTCATGCCGGGAGCGAGATGGCAGACGCCGCACATCTCGTCATATTGCGCGGCGCCTGAAGCAATGCGTTTGGCATCCGTCAGGTCGCTCGGCATTTCTATGCCAGCCGCGCGTATGGCGACCGACCTTTCCCTGACCGTATTCATCAGCCAAAAAACCGGCTGGGAGTGCGGCCTGTCCGCCGCGACGTCGAAGGACCCCATGTGGACGAGCGAGGCGGCAACGATGGCGGCCAGCACTGCAAAGGCCGCCAAGGCTACGAGCAACCAGCGCGTCGCGGTCCGGGAAGCGGCCAAATCGGACATGCCTTTCGCCCTCATGAATTGATCGGGGAGCGCATCTATTTCTCCGTGGCCTCCATTGCGTTGTGCATGTGGGTCGCACAGGCCTTCATATCCTTCTTGGCCATCATCTCGTCGGCCATTTGCATTTCCTTCATGGCCGTGGTCTTGGCTTCTCCATCGTTCATCGACTGGATGTCGGCGTGCATCGCGTTCATGCTGGTCTCGTCGCATTTCATCTGATGGTCTTCATGGGCGACGGCGAAGCCCACGGGAGCACCCGTCAAGACAAGGACCCCAAACACCAGGTTCGAAAAATTCAACTTACGCATGCTGCTTCTCCTTGCAGATGATGAGAGTGGGTCTGACGTCGTACCGTCATCGCTCCTCGGTCTAGTGGTGGCCTTGGTGCTTCATGCCCGGTATGTCCATTCCGCCCGGCATCTCCATTCCGGGCATTTCTGTTCCCGGAGATTTGCCTCCGCTTGGCTGCCGCGCCGGTTCACCAGCTTCCGCGACATTCACCTCATAGGCAACGCTGCCGGGCGGGTGTTTGTACCAGCCCGGATCGCGATAGTCGCCCGCGGCGAGATCCTCGCGCACCTTCACCATTGTGAACATGCCGCCCATCTCGATCCCACCGAAAGGCCCGGTTCCGGTCATCATCGGCAGCGTATTGGAGGGCAGCGGCATCGACATTTCCGCCATATCGGCCATTCCCGAGGTTCCCAAGGCCATGGCGGTTGGCGCCGCGCGGGCAAGCGCCCGGGAGAGTGCGCTTTGCGGCACGCCGATGAAGGTCTTGGTCTTGTGCCCCATGGCGTTCATGGTGTGATGCGATTTGTGGCAATGAAACGCCCAGTCGCCCGGAGCATCGGCCACGAATTCGAGCACGCGCACCGCACCTACGGGAACGTCGGTGGTCGCCTCTGGGATTTGCGCGGTCTCCGGCACCCAGCCGCCATCGGTCATGGTCACGCGGAAATCGTGGCCATGCAGATGAATCGGATGGTTGGTCATGGTGAGGTTGCCCATCCTGATGCGCACCCGGTCGCCGAGCCTCGCCGGCATCACATCGATGCCGGGGAACACTCGCGAATTGAACGTCCACGTGTTGAAGTCGGTCATCTCGGCGACATTGGGCAACGATGAGCCCGGCGTCACGTCGTAGGCGCTCATGATGAAGACGAAGTCGCGGTCGGCCCGGTGCAAGGCGGGATCGCGCGGATGCACCACCACCATGCCCATCATGCCCATGGCCATCTGCACCATCTCGTCGGAATGCGGGTGGTACATGAAGGTGCCGCTCTTCTTGAGCTGGAACTCGTAGACGAAGGTCTTGCCCACCGGGATGTGCGGCTGGGTCAGGCCGGCCACGCCGTCCATGCCGTTCGGCACCAGCATGCCGTGCCAATGCACCGAGGTGTGCTCGGGAAGCTTGTTGGTGACGAAGACGCGGATCTTGTCGCCTTCGACCGCCTCGATGGTCGGGCCCGGCGCCTGGCCGTTATAGCCCCACAGAGTGACGATCATGCCCGGCGCGAATTCGCGGGTCACGGGCTCGGCCACGAGATGGAACTCCTTCCATTCGCCGTTCATGCGCCAGGGCAGGGTCCAGCCGTTGAGCGTCACCACCGGCTGGTAGTCCTGGCCGGACGGCGGCGGCACCGGAGGCTGCATGGAAGGCGATGCGGTGGTTGGCGCCTCTGGGATGGTGGCGGCTTGGCCGCGACCGCCGATGGCTGCGACGCTCGCAAACGCTACCGCCGATCCGCCGATAAAACTCCGTCGCGAAAGCTTCATGACGCTCCGTCCTTGTCTACTCTGCATTCGTCCCGCCGCCACTCGCCGCGATCACCGCGTCGGGCTCGGCGATCTTGCCGCCGAGCATGGCCACGCTGAGATCGGTGGAGGCGAGCCAGAAATTCCGCTTGGCCTCGATGCCCGCGACCTTGGCGCGCGATTGCTCCCGCGCCGTTTCGAGCAGCACGAAAGCATCGACCTGCATGGCATTATATTGCAGCTCGGTCTCCACCCCGATGGTCTGGTGCAAGGGCAGCACGTCGACCTCGTATTTCCTGGCGACGGCATAGGTGGCGCGGTAGGCGCCGTAAGCCTCACGCGCCTCCGACGCCGCGTTCACGCCGAGCTGACCGAGCCGATTGGCGGCTTCGAGATAACGCTGCTCGGCCTCGCGCACATTGGCCTTGCCGAAATCGAACAGCGGCACCTCCAGCACAAGCTCGTAACCACCGCCCTCGGCGCGCTTCTCGCCGCGGTCCTTCTGCATCTTGGAGATGCCGGCGGCGTCGAGCACGTTGAGAAAGTGCGTCTTGCGCGTGAGTCCATAAGACTTGGCCATGGCCTCCATCTCGAGCCGCGCCATTCGCACATCGACGCGGGCATTGAGCGCATCCTGCTCGATCGCCTTGACGCTGCGGGTCGAGCCGGGCAGTGCCGGCAATGCGCTCGGCAGGTAGGCGTCGAGATCGGACTGCCACAGCCCCATCAGCCGCGTCAGTCTCTCGCGCGCAGCCGTCGCCTGCTGCCTGGCGCCGACCAGCTTGGCGTCGATCTCGGCGGCGAACACTTGCCGCCGCGCTTCATCGAGCTTGTTCGCCCCGCCGGTTTGCTTGAGCTGACCGGCGAGCTCCGCCGCGGCCTCGGCGTTGTGCTTCGCCTCGCCGAGCGCCGCCACGATCTGGCGCGCCGCGACCGCGCGGAGATAGGCACGCCGCGTCTCGGCCGCCAGCCGCAAGGTTTCCTCCGCGGCGCGGAGCTCGGCGGCCGCGAATTGATCTGAGGCGATCCTGGTGCGCGCCGGCATGGTCAGGAGGTTCAGCAGGCTGCCGATGATTTGCCGTTCGATGTCGAGCTCGACCGGAGTCGAAACATCGGAGAAGGCAAAACTCAAGGAAGGGGGCCTGCTCGCCTTGACGGCGAGCGCCTCGGCGATCCCAAGCCTGTTATAGGCCGCCTGTAGGCCGAGATTATTGAGAAGCGCGATCTGCACCGCGGCGTCGGCGCCGAGCGGCCGGTGCAGCAGCCTCGCCACCCGCGCGCGCGCCGCGGCTTCGTCCTCCGCCGAGCGGATCTGCACGACGTCCTTGTTTAGACCTGTGCCCGCGACCGCGGCCACCATGTCCATTCCGCCGTCCGGCGAGAAGGTCCGGCATGCGCCGAGCGAGGCGGCTGCGGCAACGATGACCGCGAGGCGCACGCCCCAAAGGTGAGAGAACATGGATCATCCCTCGTCTGTCGTTGATGAAGTCCCCGGTCGGGACTTCGATCCCGCCGAAGACGCCCTAGACTGACAGGGAGGGAATCGGAGGCCGGTCGAGGCGGCCCGGCACGCGGCCGAACAATGCAGTCTCCGCCGGTGGCGACAGCGCCGGGGCAAGCAACAGGCCTTCAACTAGAGGGCCGGAGGCGAGGGGAAGGGCACTCAGGCAATAAAGCCCGCAGCAGCCGGCCGCATGAGTCCCCGGCAGCGTCCCGTGATCGCCGTCATGCTTATGCGCGAGCCCGCCTTGCATGCCGTGATCGACGGCATCGGCATGGGCAAGGCAATGCATGGTGTTCTCGCCGTGGCCGAAGGCCATGACCGCCGGCGGCGCCACGAGGCAAAGGGCGGCGAACGCGGCGATCGCCATCGCCACGCGGAAACCGAGCCCGGTGCGGAGTGCCCTCAGCATGGGTCGAGCCTAGTGGCCTAACCAGCCCCCCGCAACCCTCGCCGCCGATCACAAATTGCGTTACCAACCGGCGATTATGGGAAAACCCGCAAATCCGGTGCCCCGCGCCCTCGTTGCCGATATTGGCGGCACCAATGCCCGCTTCGCCTTGGCCGATCTCGAAACCCTCGATCTCTCTGAGATCAGGCAATTCCCCTGTGCCGAGCATGCGAGCATCGAAGGCGTCGCCCAAACCTATGTCAAAGGGCTGAAGGAGTGCCCGTGCCAAGGCGCCGTCGCCGTGGCGGCGCCGCTCGCAGGCCACGAGATCAAGCTCACCAATTCCGTTTGGTCCTTCACCGCCGAAAGCCTGGCCAGCGCCGCAAACCTCGACGCCCTCCTTCTCCTCAACGACTTCGAGGCGCTCGCTTTGTCGCTGCCGCATTTGCGCGCGGCAGAGCTGCATCGGATCGGCGGGGGCGCGCCCGCGCCCGAGGCCACCAAGGTGGTGCTCGGCCCCGGCACCGGCATCGGCGTCGCCGGCCTCGTCTGGTCTGGCGCCGACTGGATCGCGGTGCCGAGCGAGGGCGGTCACATTTCGCTCGCCGCCCATACGCGGCAGGAGTTCGAGCTGATCGAGCGGCTTCGCGGTGCCCGCGACCATCTTTCCGCCGAGCGCGTGCTGTCCGGGCCTGGGCTCGCCAACCTCTATCGCGCCATTGCCGACTCTCGTGGCGTGGCAGCCCAGCCGCTTCAGCCCAACGACGTGCTGACGCTGGGCGCCGCAGGCAGCGATCCGCTCGCCGTGGAAGCGCTTACGCTGTTCGTCACCTGGCTCGGAGCCTTTGCTGGCGACATCGCCTTGGCCTTCTGCGCCCGCGGCGGCGTCTATCTCGGCGGCGGCATCGCGCCGAAAATCGCCAACCTCCTGTCGCAAGGCGCGTTCCGCTGGGCTTTCGAGGCGAAGGGCCGCTTGAGGAGCTTGCTCACTCCCATTCCGGTCTCTGTCATCCTTGCCGAATTTGCCACGCTGCGCGGGGCGGCGGCGGGGTTGCGCGCGAAGGCGCTTCCGCCTCCGCGGGCAGCGTGACCTTTAACCTAGAACTTTGGCCGTCCCCGCACTAACCTGTTGGAAACACGGAAAGCATGGGCCGAAGGGGAGGGGCGCGAACCGGAGATGGGGCAGGCGCTTCCAGAGATTCTCGCGCGCAGCGCCGCTCGACAGGCCTATCGCCTGCTCCGCATCTCCGCGCCGCTGCTTCGGCCGATCTACCAGCATATGCGACTTGAGCAGCGCGCCCGCGCGGTGACGGCGCTAGTGCGCTTCGGCTGGAACGGGGCCGCCACCCCTCCCGCGCTCGTCAAGGAGTCCGAAATCGTGGCGCCGGAACGTTTGAGCCCCGGCGTCGCCTGCATCGGGCACCCGGCTGCCGAGTCAGGCGTGGGCGAAGCGCTTCGCGCCACGGCCCGCGCGCTTCAAGCCGCTGGCGTGCCCTTCACGCTGTTCGGCCTCGATGCCTACACCACGGCGAGGCTTCAGGACCGCAGCATGGCGAGATACGAGAGCCCTCGTCTCGGCAGCAAGGCAAACCTCGTCTGCGACGGCCTGATCGGCGCCGACATTGCGGTCCGCGCGCTGGGGCCCGCTGCCTTTGCCGGCCGCACCAATATCCTCCGCCCGTTCTGGGAGCTTTCCAAGGTGCCACCGCGCTTCGCCGATAGTCTCTCGCGCTTTCAGGAGATCTGGGCGCCGTCGGAGTTCGTGCGCGCGGCCTTCGCCGAGGCAGTCGGTGTTCCCGTACTGCGCATGAAGGTTCCGGTTGAGCTTGGCGAGATCGCGCCGGTCAGCCGCGCGGCCTATGGGGTCCCCGCAGAGGCGACCCTGTTCCTCTTCGCCTTCGACCCTTGCTCCTTCTTCGTGCGCAAGAACCCGCTCGCCGTGGTCGACGCCTTTCACAAGGCCTTCGGCGAGCGCGGCCGCTCCGATGTCGGCCTCATCGTCAAGACTCTCGATGCCGGCCCCCATGCCGGCGTGCTCAAGCCGCTGAAGGCTGCGATCGGCGGCGATCCGCGCATTCATCTCATCGAAGGCACGGTGAGCCGCGCCGACATGAACGGGCTGCTCGCGGCGGCCGATGTCTTTGTCTCGCTGCATCGATCGGAAGGCTTCGGCTTCGGGCTGGCCGAGGCCATGCTGCTCGGCAAGCCGGTGATCGGCACCGACTATTCGGGCAATACCGACTTCCTCAACCGCGAGACGGGTTACCTCGTGCCTTACGAGCTCGTGCCTGTCGGCGCCGGCGAATATCCCGATCATCAGGGCCAGGTCTGGGCCGAGCCCGATATCGCGGTGGCGGCGGCGCACATGACCTCGATCGTCGACGATCCGGCCGCCGCCGAGGCCCGTGCACTAGCCGGGCAGGCCTTTATCAAGACCCATCACAGCCTTGCCGCCGTGGGCAGGCAGATGCGCGAGCGTCTCGCCGCTCTCGGCCTCCTCGACGAGGAAGCGGGAGCCTGAGAAGGTGGCGAAGACCGCGCTGATCACCGGCATCTCCGGCCAGGACGGAGCCTATCTCGCAAGAGCTCTGCTCGCGCGCGGCTATCGCGTGGTCGGCGCCTTTCGCCGTACCTCAGGCACCAGTATCGGCAGGCTCGAGGAGCTCGGCATTTCCGGCGAGGTGGAGCTCGTCGACATGGAGCTGCTGGAGGAAAGCAACCTCCGCCACGTGCTCAACAAGCTCAAGCCTGACGAAATCTACAATCTTGCGGCGCAGAGCTTCGTCGGCCTCTCCTTCGAGCAGCCGCTTTATACCTCCGACATCGACGCGCTCGGCGTGCTGCGTCTGCTCGAAACCATGCGCGAGGTCTGCGCCGGCGCGCGCTTCTACCAGGCTTCGACCTCGGAAATGTTCGGCAAGGCGCTGGAGACGCCGCAAAACGAAAAGACGCCTTTCTACCCGCGCAGCCCCTATGGGGTGGCGAAGCTCTTCGCCCATTGGAGCGTGGTGAACTACCGCGAGGCGCACGGCCTCCATGCCTGCTCGGGCATCCTGTTCAATCACGAGAGCCCGTTGCGCGGACGCGACTTTGTCACCCGCAAGGTCACCTTCGGCCTCGCCCGCGTGGCGCTCGGGCAGCAGGAGATGGTGCATATCGGCAATCTCGAGGCGAGGCGCGATTGGGGCTTTGCCGGCGAATATGTCGAAGGCATGTGGATGATGCTTCAGCAGGAGAAGCCCGGCGACTACGTGCTTGGCACGGGGCGCAGCAGCTCGGTGCGCGATTTCATCGATGGCGCCGCCGCCCTCCTTGGCTTCGACATCGAATGGATGGGCAACGGCATCGATACCCGCGCCGTCGACCGGCGGAGCGGCCGCACCATCGTCGCCGTCGATCCGAAACTCTATCGCCCGGCCGAGGTCGATGCGCTCGTCGGCGATGCGCGGAAAGCCAAGGCCGACCTTGGCTGGGAAGCAAAGACCAGCCTCGAGGGCCTCATCCAGATGATGGTCAAAGCCGACTACGACCGGGTGAAGACCGGCATCATCCTCTGCTGAGTGGAGGCTCGCGGCGACGGCGAACATATCGCCTTGCCATTGCCCTGCCGCGGTAGGGGACTGATGCGCGATCGCCTCGCCGCCGTTCGATCCTGTCTAATAAGACTCAAATGCGAGCTACTTCGCCATGCGAGCACGATTTGGGCCACGAAGGAATCTCCTTGGCCGAAAATTGTGCTAGAGTAGCCATCACTCGCAAAGACTACCCATGGTTGACACCCCGCTGTTTTGAGTTCGACGGCTCGCCGCGCGAGCCGCGAGAAGGGTAGGGGAGTATGGCGGCACTTTGGGAGCTGATTTGCCACCATACCTATCGTGGCATTCCCGGCGTCGTTGTCGACCTGTCACCCAGCGGTGCGAGTCACGGACAAGTTTTCGGTTTGGATGACGGCGACTTCCTCGCCGACGGACTCGCCACCGGTTCGGGGGCCGTGCGCTTCTACAAGCAGGACGGCCGAATCCGTGTTCCCACTGAAGCTACCCCCTGGCAATCGGTCGTTGGTGTCAAGGGAGAGGTGACGCTGCGGCGCCAGCCGTCGATAGGTTTCATCATCGACAGCGATGCGTTCCAGTTCCACATCCGAGGCAACACCTTGGACATGCCGGTCGCCTGGTTCGGCGGTTACCCCAATCAAAATGCCGAAATCTCTACCGTCTTCGATTCGGTCGGACCCCAGCCCTACCGCATTCCATCAGGGCCATGGGTCACGTTGGGCTTCATGCATGACGGGTTCGGCACCATGGAACTGTATGCCGATGGAGAGGTCGTCGCCCGGCGCACCGGCGTCTATGCGCCGGTCAAATCGCCGGGAGGCGCAGGGCTAAGCATCGGCAACGCTCTGAGCAGCGGCGGCTTGTCGTGCAGCGGCGAGATCGACGACGTGAAGATCTGGCGCCTCAACCCGCGCCGGATCGACGACGAGTTCTATTCCCGCCCGATGGACCGGCAGACCGCGGAATGCTGGAAGCGCTTTCGCCAGCAGATCGAAGACGCCTTCCAGCGCCACCCGGACTGCGCCAAGCAGATCGGCAGGTTGGTTCAGGAGGCCGTGGACAGCTTCATCCGTCAGGCTAACGCTCAGGGCCCGGAGACGCAGAGCAGGCTGCTGCGCGCCGCGAAGGAATACAATCGCCTGTGGCGCGAGGGCAAGATCGACAGCCCCGAAATGGCAGACGTGTTCATAGACCTGATTGGCTGGCTGCGTATCGCTGGCATCGCTCCGGACGACAATGCGGCTCTGGCGTCGCTGAAGAACTCTGCCTGCTGGCAGCTGATCCTCGGCGAGCTGACGCCGCTCGATTGCGACCGCCAGTTTATGACCCTGTTGCGCGTGGTCACCGACAATCTCGGTGATGGGCGTCGAACCAAGGTCACGACGGCGTGATGTTGTAAGAGGAGCAAGGCAGTGGCGCGCACCGACTTGACGCAAGACAAGAGCACCGCCAACGCTTCTACCTACAGCACCGCGTCGATCGCCCCTGGGTCAAACCGGGTGACGCTCGCGTTTGTAATGAATGTGCGATCGGGGATCGGGCAAGCAGCCGAGCCGACCGCCCAGGGAAACGGACTGACCTGGAAGCCCGTCGCGTCCGTCTTGGTCACTGGCGCGACGAACCGCCGTCTCACCTGCTTCAGCGCGACTGGTGCGGCGCCTGCGGCAGGTCCGCTGAGCTTCGATTTCGCAAGCGAACAGCAGACCCTCTGCGCGTGGTCGGTGTTCGAATATGACGGTGTCGACACAGGCGACGTCGCGCAAGTCAAGACCTCGAGCGGGGGCACCACTACAACGCCCTCAATCACGCTTGCTGCCTTGGCCGACCCCAACAAAAGCATTGTGGTCGGAGGCGTCATCGTCAATTCGCTCTTCGGGACGCCGGCCCAGGTCACGCCGGGCCAGGGCCTTGCCGAGATCCACGAGCAGGACGTCACCGAACCTGGCACCGGTGGCTCATTGCAAACCGAGGATCGAACCGGGGGCGGAACCGCGGTCAATTGGACGGCAGGCCTCATCACGAATTGGGCGGCAATTGCGCTCGAGCTCAAGGCAGGCATTAGTGCATCGGAAGCACTAGCGCTCGCCAAACGGTTCGAGCCGATCTTGTACTTTCACGCGGCGGAAAAGTTCTATCCGTCGAACGCCAAGCGCTACATTGAGATGTGCGCGCTGTGGAAAGCGCAGTCGCCGTTCGATGTGAAGGACTTTTGGGGCCGCAAAGACCCCGCGCCCTATCCCTATCCGCGCACGCCGATCATCGGCTACAAGGGCATCGCGGCCGTCAAAGGCGAGCAGGGCACGTTCCTTGGGGACAATCTCGTCAACACCGCATCGGAAGAGCGGTTTCTCGACTTGTCAGGCTGGAAAGACGCGTCGGGCATGGGCGAATCGGCGGTGACGGCAACCAGCAAGAATACTTACTCAAACCGCAGCGCGGTCGCGACGCAATACGACACCGGCGATTTGGCGGACAGCAAATATTGGTACCACGTCGAGCTGTTCGAGGAGGCGTCGCTGCGGCGACTCCTATCGACCGTGCGCGCGCCGAATCTCGTCAAGCTGCTCGATGACCTTAAGCGCGCGGACGCGACGGGCGACCCCCCGAAGGATGTGGCACTGCTCTGTTATTACTTCTTCTTCCCAGCGCATGAGGAGGGGCCCATCCCAGGCTGCACCAATGTCGAGGCCAAGGAGTTCGGAAGCTTCGCAGGTGATTGGGTATGCACGGCGCTGCTGCTGCGAAAGGGAAAAACAAAAGATGATCCGAATCCGAAGTTTGGTCCGTCCTACATCGGAATGAGCGGGCGAGGTCCATACGCGGCTTCTCCGCCCCGCGGTCAGGCTGCCGATAGCGATGACATGGCGCGGCGAAGCGTGATGATGGTGCTCCCGTTCGCTACGTCCGAGAGCATCGGCGAGCACCCGAAAATCTTCGTGGCGAACGGCACGCACAGTCTTTACCCGATGGCGGGCACCTTTGCAGTTAGCTACGCTCAGGGCGCTCCGGGCCAATGCGGCCTCGTCGAGCCCGCTCCCCCGAAGGACGATCCAACGTTCAGCGACTTCAGTATCTTCGGGCTGAAACTTCTGGCGACCGCCATGACGGGGTCCGTCTTTGGGATGCTAGGTTTAGCGATCGGCGCCATTGCTGCCACGCTTGAAGATGTTTGGCCACCTCATGGCCTGGACGTCGTGGGCCAGCTGGTATCGGCCCCGGACGACGTCACTGGCCCGCCCGGCAGCGGCAAGGTGGTGCGGCCGGAAAATCTGGCGGTGCCCGACGGTGGGACGGACTTGGAGAACTGGGTGTCGAAAGCTGGAGCGACCATTGGCGGGAAGCCCTATGAGCACCTCGTCGATCGCGACGCCCAGCCTTGGTGGCCGAGCAACTCCGGTATGTCGGGCTACCAAGGCCTCTGGGGACCGAGGGTCGCGGGCGATCCCTTCGGCCGGCGGGCAGGCCTGAGGTTCCCCACGTTCTGGAGGACATTCTTCCTCGCGTTTGCCAACGGCAAGGACACCAAGGCGCTTTGACCCATCGCTTGATGCGCACGCCCAGTCAGCGCTGAAGTTTCCGACGGCATTTCTCAACCAAAAAATGAAAGCGGATGCGGTCCCTGCCGCATTCCTTCGCGATCCTGTCCTCCAGCTGCGCAAACAGCACCGGATCGCAATAAGCATGCTGCATCGGGTCGCGCAATTTGCCGGCACCGCCGTCGGCGCCGACCGGCGCCTGCTCAAGCGCATGCGCGAGCGCAGCTTGGTCGATGCTTGAGTCTCCTTGGATGAAGCTCACCACGGCGGCGAGCGTCCGCGCCTGCTCGCCGATCAGGTCCTCATAGGCGACGGCGAGCGCATTCAGGCGCACTGCCGCCACCCATTTCCGGTAGAAGTTGATGAAGTACGCCGTCTCGCGTTCGGCGAAAGTTTCGAAGGCCTCCTTGCTCTCTGCCACCGTCCCGCGCGCCACCGCGAGATCGTAGTTCGATTGCAGGCGCGGTATCGGCGAGCGGTACTGAATCAGATATTTGCCGTTGAGCCTTGCTGAATCGCGGAAGCCGAAATCGTGGCTCTTCTGCAGGAAGTAGCGGTTGGTCTTGCCGCCCTCATGTGGTTGGGCGCAGGGAATGCGTTGGCAGCATCCCGGCCGGTAGAAGCCGCAATAATGCAACTCAGGCCCGAAATAATGGGTCAGACATTCGGTCAGGAAGCGGTGCCCGCTCCGCGGCATCGACTTCGAGAAGATGAAGCCGACGTCGTTCGCCTGGAACAACGAACGGAGCTGCGACTGCGCGCTCAGCAAATGGCCTTCGATCGCCCAGGGGTATTCGTAATATTCGACGCGTCTTCGCAGCAGCGCGTTCAGATTGATCACTCGGATACTCCCCGGGCGGGGCCGCAATCTGTCAGCGCCGACGCCGGGCGAATGCCGGCGCGGCTATTTGAACTCCACCTTGAGCACCTTGTAGGACTTGCCGCCGCCAGGCGTGGACACTTCGACGATGGTGTTCTTGCGCTTGCCGAGCAGTGCGCGCGCGAGCGGCGAGGTGATGGAGATCTTGCCCTTCTTCACGTCGGCCTCGACCTCGCCCACGACGCGGTACTTCACCTTGTCGTCGGTATCCTCGTCGATCAGCGTGACGGTCGCCCCGAACATCACCTGGTCGCCCTTGAGTTTTGACACATCGATGATGTCGGCGCGGGAGAGCTTGTCCTCGAGGTCGGCCATGCGCGCCTCGGTGATGCCCTGCTGCTCCTTGGCCGCGTGGTATTCGGCGTTCTCGGAAAGGTCCCCATGCGTGCGCGCATCGGCAATGGCCTTGATGATGCGCGGGCGCTCGACGGTCTTGAGATGCTTGATCTCAGCCTCGAGCGCTGCATAGCCTTCCGCGGTCATCGGCACCTTGTCCATCATCAGTTCAAAGCTCCTCTGGGCCCAGCCGGATACTGTCCAGGAATTGCCCAGTCTAAGTCAAGATTCGGGTAAATTGCCTGCGAAGCGAGCGGTTACGCCGATTTCAGACCCGCATAGCTTTGCAGGGGCGCTACGGTGAGGTTGCCGGCCCGTAGGGCCTTGATCGCCTCGGTGACGGCAAGAGCGCCAGCCACGGTTGTATAATAGGGGATGTGGTAGAGCAAGGCCGAGCGCCGGATCGAGAAGGAATCGGCGAGCGCTTTCGCCCCTTCGGTGGTGTTGAACACGATGTCGACCTCGCCATTGGTGATGGCGTCGACGATATGCGGCCGCCCCTCCAAGACCTTGTTAACCTTTTCGCAGTCGATGCCGTGGGCGTCGAGGTGACGCTTGGTGCCGCGCGTGGCGATGATGCGGAAGCCCATGGCGGCAAGCTCGCGGATCGGCGGCACGATCTTGTCCTTGTCGGAGTCCTTGACCGACACGAACACCGTGCCGGTGAGCGGCAGCTTGGAGCCGCCGCCGAGCTGGCTCTTGGCAAAGGCGATGGCGTAGTCGCGATCGATGCCCATGACCTCGCCGGTCGAGCGCATCTCGGGTCCGAGCACGGTATCGACGCCTGGGAAGCGGGCAAATGGGAACACGGCTTCCTTCACCGCGATATGGTCGAGATGCGGCCGCTTGAGCCCGAACGAGGCGAGGGGTTTGCCTGCCAGGACCTGAGCGGCGATGCCGGCGATGGGCAGGCCGATCACCTTGGCGACGAAGGGCACGGTGCGGGAGGCCCGCGGGTTCACCTCGAGCACGTAGATCTCGTCGTTCTGAATGGCGAACTGCACATTCATCAGCCCGACCACGTTGAGCGCGCGGGCAAGCTCGATCGTTTGCCGTTCGAGATCGGCCACAATGGCGGGTTTGAGCGAATGCGGCGGCAGCGAGCAGGCCGAGTCGCCGGAATGCACGCCGGCCTCCTCGATATGCTCCATCACCCCGCAAATGAACACGTCCTTGCCGTCGGCGATGGCGTCGACATCGACCTCGATCGCGTCGCGCAGATAGGTGTCGAGCAGCACCGGGCTCTTGCCTGAGACCACCACGGCCTCGGAGATGTAGCGGGCGAGCTGGGCATCGTCGTGCACGATCTCCATGGCCCTGCCGCCCAGCACATAGGAAGGGCGGATGACGAGCGGGAAGCCGAGCGTGCCGGCGATGGCGACGGCCTCTGCGGGCGAGCGGGCGATGCCGCTTTTCGGCTGGCGCAGGCCCAAGCGGTCGATCAGCGCCTTGAACCTGTCGCGGTCTTCGGCAAGATCGATGGCGTCTGGCGAGGTGCCGAGGATCGGTACCTTTGCTGCCTCGAGCGCCTGGGCAAGTTTCAACGGCGTCTGGCCGCCGAACTGCACGATGACGCCCTTGACCCTGCCGTTACTCTCCTCCTTGCGCACGATCTCGAGCAAATCCTCTTCGGTGAGCGGCTCGAAATAAAGGCGGTCCGAAGTGTCGTAGTCGGTCGACACCGTCTCCGGATTGCAATTGACCATGATGGTCTCGTAGCCGGCGCCGGACAGCGAGAAGGCGGCGTGGCAGCAGCAATAGTCGAACTCGATGCCCTGGCCGATGCGGTTCGGGCCGCCGCCCAAGATGATGATCTTCTCGGCCGCCGAAGGCCGCGCCTCGCATTGCGGCGGTCCGGCGAAGTCCGACTCGTAGGTCGAGTACATATAGGCGGTTGGCGAGGCGAACTCTGCCGCGCAGGTGTCGATGCGCTTGTAGACCGGGTGGATGTCGAGCGCCCGGCGCCTCTCCCCGACCTCGCTTGGCTCAAGCCCGGCAAGCGCCGCCAGCCGCTCGTCGGAGAAGCCCATGGCTTTGAGCATGCGGAATTGGGCGGCGCTTGGCGGCAGGCCATGCTCGCGCACGCGCGCCTCCATATCGACAATGTCCTTGATCTGGCGGATGAACCACGGATCGATGCTGCACGCCTCGTAAATATGCTCCTCGTCGAAGCCGAGCCGTAGCGCCTGCGCTACCTTGAGGATGCGGTCTGGCGACGGTGTGCCGAGGCCGCCACGGATTGCATTCTTGTCGTCGCCCTGGCCGAGACCTTCAAACCTGATGTCATCGAGCCCGGTGAGCCCCGTCTCCATCGAGCGCAGCGCCTTTTGCAGCGACTCGGGGAAAGTGCGGCCGATAGCCATGGCCTCGCCCACCGATTTCATCGAGGTGGTGAGCACCGGCACGGCACCAGGGAACTTTTCGAAGGCGAAGCGCGGGATCTTGGTCACAACGTAGTCGATGGTCGGCTCGAAGCTGGCCGGCGTCGCCCCGCCGGTGATGTCATTGGCAAGCTCGTCGAGCGTGTAGCCGATGGCGAGCTTGGCGGCGATCTTGGCAATGGGAAAGCCGGTGGCCTTCGAGGCGAGCGCGGAAGAGCGCGACACCCGCGGGTTCATCTCGATGACGATGAGACGTCCGTCCGCCGGGTTGACCGCGAATTGCACGTTCGATCCGCCGGTCTCCACCCCGATCTCGCGTAAGACCGCGATCGAGGCGTTGCGCATGATCTGATATTCCTTGTCGGTGAGCGTCAGCGCCGGCGCCACGGTGATGGAGTCGCCGGTGTGCACGCCCATCGGATCGATGTTCTCGATAGAGCAGACGATGATGCAGTTGTCGTCCTTGTCGCGGACGACCTCCATCTCGTACTCCTTCCAGCCGAGCACCGATTCCTCGATCAGCACCTCGCAGGTCGGCGAGGCGTCGAGCCCGCGCTCGACGATCTCCAGGAACTCCTCGCGGTTATAGGCGACGCCGCCACCGGTGCCGCCAAGCGTGAAGGAGGGGCGAATGATGGCGGGTAGGCCGATGTCCGACAGAGCCTCGAGCGCCTCGATCAGGCCCTTCTCCACGTAGCGCCGCCGCCGCGCCCCTTCGCCTTGCGCCCAAGCGTGCTCGAACGAGGCAAGCGCCAAGGCCATCGCTTCGGGATCCCTGATGGTCTCGCTGATGCGCGCGATCTCGTTGCGATATTTCTCCCGGTCGGCGCGCTTCAGCGTGGCGGCGTCGGCCAGCCGCGAGCGCGGCGTCTCGAGCCCGATCTTGGTCATCGCCTCGCGGAACAGCTCGCGGTCCTCTGCCTTGTCGATGACCTCGGCGCGGGCGCCGATCATCTCCACGCCGTATTTGTCGAGCACGCCCGAGCGCTCAAGGCTGAGCGCCGTATTGAGCGCGGTCTGTCCGCCCATGGTGGGCAGGAGCGCATCGGGGCGCTCCTTCTCGATGATCTTGGTGACGAAGTCGGGCGTGATCGGCTCGATATAGGTCGCGTCGGCGACGTCGGGGTCGGTCATGATCGTCGCCGGGTTCGAGTTCACCAGCACGATCCGATAGCCCTCTTCCCTCAGGGCCTTGCAGGCTTGCGTGCCGGAATAGTCGAACTCGCAGGCTTGGCCGATGACGATCGGGCCTGCGCCGATGATCAGGATCGACTTTATGTCTGTGCGTTTGGGCATCTCAGACTCCCTCCCCCCTTGAGGGGGAGGGCCAGGGAGGGGGGTCAGTGTTGGCAATA
>NZ_JBOHJB010000045.1:0-26799 GCF_050728395.1 Methyloceanibacter sp. | reverse complement strand
AGCCTGTCCCGCCCAAGGCCATCATCCTCTCCGGCGGACCTGCATCCGTGCACGAGACCGGCACGCCGCAGCTGCCGGCCGCCATCGCCAATTCAGGCGTCCCCATCCTTGGCATTTGCTACGGCGAGCAGGCGATGGTGGCTGCCCTTGGCGGCCAGGTGGAAGGCGGCCACACGCGCGAATTCGGCCGCGCCGAGCTAGAGATCACCGGCGATACCCCACTGTTCCATGATGTGTGGCGGCCCGGCGAACGGCCGCCAGTGTGGATGAGCCACGGCGACCGCGTGACCAAGCTGCCGCCGGGCTTCCGCGCCGTCGCCGTGTCGAACGGCGCGCCGTTCGCCGCTATCGCCGACGATGCCCGCAAGCTCTATGGCGTGCAGTTCCATCCAGAAGTGGTGCACACGCCTGACGGGGCGAGGCTCATCGCCAACTTCGTTCGATCAATAGCAGGATGCGCTGGCGATTGGTCCATGGCCCAGTTCCGCGCCACTGAGGTCGCGCGCGTAAGAGCGCAGGTCAAGGACGGCCGCGTAATCTGCGGGCTCTCGGGCGGCGTCGATTCCGCCGTCGCGGCGCTCTTGATCCATGAGGCGATCGGCGATCAGCTCACCTGCATCTTTGTGGACCATGGACTGCTGCGCGAGAACGAGGCGCGCGAGGTGGTCGATCTGTTCCGCGGCCACTACAACATCCCGCTGATCGCGGTGGATGCCGGCACGCGCTTCCTTGCCGCGCTTGCCAGCGTCACCGATCCCGAGGACAAGCGCAAGACCATCGGCCGTCTGTTCGTCGAATTGTTCGAGGAGGAGGCCGACAGGCTCGGCCACGTCGATTTCCTCGCCCAAGGCACGCTCTATCCCGACGTCATCGAGAGCGTGTCGTTCTCGGGCGGACCGTCGGCAACCATCAAGTCCCACCACAATGTCGGCGGCCTGCCTGAGCGCATGCGGCTCAAGCTGATCGAGCCTCTGCGCGAGCTGTTCAAGGACGAGGTGAGGGCGCTCGGCCGCGAGCTCGGCCTGCCTCCCGCCTTCGTCAATCGCCATCCCTTCCCGGGTCCCGGTCTTGCCATCCGCGTCCCCGGCGAGGTGACGCAAGAGAAGCTCGCCATTCTGCGCCGCGCCGACGCCATCTATCTCGACGAAATCCGGAAGGCCGGTCTTTACGATACGATCTGGCAGGCCTTCGCCGTACTGCTTCCGGTGCGCACCGTCGGCGTGATGGGCGATGCCCGCACCTACGACTATGCGTGCGCGCTTCGCGCCGTCACCTCGACCGACGGCATGACCGCGGACTATTACGATTTCTCCCACGACTTTCTCGGCCACGCGGCGCGGCGCATCATCAACGAGGTGCGCGGCATCAACCGCGTGGTCTACGACATCACCTCAAAGCCGCCGGGCACCATCGAGTGGGAGTGAGGGTGCCTCGGGGATAATCGACTGGAGAATTGATCCGTGCGGTTCACGTCTCTCCTGTTCACTATCGTCGGCCTAATCAGCCTCATCGTCGCCGCCTCGTCCGGTTTGCCTCGATCTTTTGCCGCGGAGCAACCGCCGGCCATCCCGGCATGGCTCAAGGCCCATGTCGGCGACGGCGACGGTCAAATCTCACAGGTGGTTTTGCAGCGGGCGCGCGCTCTCTACCGGCAAAAGCTAAGCGAGGGCGCGGTCAAGAATCCCTGCTACTTCGCGATGGACGCGACGCGCCCCGGCGGGTTTGCGCGCCGGTTCTACGTGATCTGCGAGGCCGATCAGACATTTCGCGCGGTTCCATCGGGTCACGGCAGCGGCCGCAATGTGCCCGGCGCAAATTTCGCAAACGGAATTCAGTGCGCCAAAAACTTCAGCAATGCGATGGATTCCAAGCTGACCACCGGCGGTCCTTATGTCACGGACGAAACGATCACGCGCTTCAAGGGCTATTATCGCGGCTCAGCTGGAAAGTCCGTGGCTTTCAGCCGATCGTTCGTGCAGTTCGACGGCGAGGGCGACACTGCGAATGCGAGACCCCGCGCTATCGGCGGGCATCCGGCGGTGTTGTTGCGTGGGGTCTGTCTGCGTAAAAATCCGGACAGCCCGTACGCCAACAAAGACGGTTACGTGCCCTATGGCAACCTGGTGAACTACGCCGGCGGCCGCAGCAACGGCTGCACCAGTTGGACGCCGTCGGACGCCGAGAGAATCATCCCGCTGATGAAGGAGCCGACGACGCTCTACATTTATCCTGAATCGCGCGACATTGACGCCGTCGCGCAAGCGGTGAAGGCCGGCCGATCGCCGTCACGTGCTGGCCTGTATTGGAACGCCTCCTGCTTGAGCCAAATCCGCATCCCGAAATTTTGGCCGAAAGAAACCCTCGAGCCGATCCTCGTTCAATACAAGAAGGATCATCCGTCACCGCCGCCGCGGCCGACGCCGATCTGCAAGGGGCAGTGAAAATCTGCCGTAGCAATTCGGCAAACTCCCCGATCTCCCCTTGCGGGAGAGCACGCGCCGTTTGCGGCGCGGTGAGGGGTCAGCGGTTTTTGCCGCGATAGAGAAAATAGTATACCCCTCGCCCTTCCCGCCGTTCGACGTGCTTCGCACATCGGGCGGGAAGCCCTCTCCCACAAGGGGAGAGGGGAAGCGTGGCGTGGGCCATCCCCATGTTATCCCCGCTCGCTAAATAGCGCCTACAGTCGTCCTACCTTGTCCACTGAAGGGGCGTCATCGCGAGGCGTGCGTAGAGGCGGGACGAGGCGCGGCGCCCGCGGGCCGGTTTCGCAGATCGGCACCCGGGCGGCGCCGGGGCTCCGCCCGGGTCCAATAAGAGGCCCTGCCAGGAGCTGGCTGACGACTTGTCTATTGCGCTACCGCCCTCTGGGCTACTTGAGCGCAATGGAGTCGTGCTCGGGGCCGCTGAGCCTGTTGAGCGCGCTGCGGTTACCCGAGAGGGTAACACCCAAGCGAAAGCGCGGCCCGGCGCCGATAAATCGCCCGCAAATAGCATGCGCTAACGCGCGTGTGGCGCGCCGAGAGGCGCCCGCCGTGTCCGGCAACGGATACGGATGCCATAGGTTTGCGCTTTTCGGCGCGCCGCCCCCTTCGGGGGAAGATTGAAAAAACCCCGGGCGCAATTGCGTCGCGGTAATAAGGAGCCGCGCCTTGACCAGATTCGTCACGCCCGGACTTGATCCGGGCGTCCATGCCGTTACCGCCCAGCGAGCCCCAACGGAATGGATTGCCGGGTCAAGCCCGGCAATGACGGATTGCGAGCGGAGGCCAATCGATGGCCGCGGGATTCCCGCCTTTCGCTGGGATGACGCAGCCGTCACAACAATGACGCAGGCGCGTCCGATTCTGGCGCCGGGTCACAAAAATCTGGAGGAGATGCCATGTTGAAGAAAATCCTGATTGCGCTTCTCGCGCTCATCGCCATCTTCGTCATCGTCGTCGCACTGCAGCCGTCCGAATTCCATGTGGAGCGGACCGCGACCATGGCGGCGCCGCCGGCGACGGTGTTCGATCAGGTCAACGACTTCCACAAATGGGAGGCGTGGTCGCCCTGGGCCAAGCTCGATCCCAATGCCAAGATCGCGTTCGAAGGTCCGCCGTCAGGCACCGGCACGATCATGACCTGGGCGGGTAACAACCAGGTGGGCGAGGGGAAGATGACGCTCGCCGAGAGCCGCCCAAATGAGCTCGTGAAGATCAATGTCGACATCGTGAAGCCGATGGAAGGCTCGAGCACCACGGAGTTTGCCTTCAAGCCTGAGGGCGATCAGACCGCGGTGACCTGGAGCATGTCCGGCCATCATAATTTCCTTGCCAAGGCAATGTGCCTGGTGATGAACGGCAAGAAGATGATGTCAGACATCATGGACAAGGGGCTCGGCAACATGAAATCGGTGGTGGAGGGCGCGAGCAAGACGTAATTTAGGCCAAGGAATGGATCACTACGCGATCATTGTTTATTGGTCCGACGAGGATGCACTCTGGATTGCGGAGGCTCCCGATCTGAAGCCCTGCGCGGCCCACGGTGCGACGCCCGAAGAGGCCGTGGCTGAACTACGTGTGGCTATGGAGGGATGGCTTGAAGCAGCCAGGGCGAATAACTTCCCGATCCCCGAGCCCCGCTACCAGCCAAGGGTCGAAGCCGCCGAATAATCCATGACCCTGCTCATCATCGGCATCATTGTCATGCTCGGCATCCATCTGGTGCCAAGCTTCCCGGACGTGCGCGAGCGGCTGATCGGACAGCTCGGCCAGAACGGCTACCGGCTGCTGTTCTCGGTCGTCTCGACCCTCGGCCTGGTGCTGTTGATCTGGGGTTTCGCCAAAGCGCCGTTCGTTCAGGTCTGGTCGCCGCCCGATTGGACGCGCTACGTGGCCATGGTGCTGATGCTGCCGGTTTTCGTCCTGCTCATCGCCGCCTATGTGCCTGGTCAGATCAAGGCGAAGGTGAAGCATCCCTTCGTGGATGCGATCAGCACCTGGGCACTTGCCCATCTCATCGCCAATGGCGATCTTGCCTCGATCATCCTGTTCGGCTCGTTCCTCGCTTACTCTGTCTTCGACCGCATCGCGCTGAAGCGCCGCCCGGCGACCGGCCTCGTCACGGTTGCGGAAACCGGGCCGGCGCGCAACGACGCGATCAGCGTGGTGGGGGGACTGCTGCTCTACGTCGCGTTTCTCCTCTGGCTGCACCCGCTGCTGATCGGGACGTCGCCACTGCCTTGATGGAAAACCCAACAAAGACGCTGGGTTACGGCGATTTGTGGTCAAGGCGAATGCAGGGAGAAAAGGGCCGGAGGGCCTGCCTTAGATAGACCAAGGGAGGGGACACGCCGCACTCTTTTGCACTGCAAAAATCCCCCTATATCTGGCATAAGACGTGAAAGCCCTTGGCTTGGTTTTCCTGGGAGCTCGGAACGTGTCGGGTGAATTCAGCTTCAAGCGGGTGACCGCGCCGGACATTGCCAACCGCAAAGGCGGGGCGCCGATCGTGGCGCTCACCGCCTATCATGCGCACACCGCGCGCATCATCGACCCCTATGTCGACATGCTGCTCGTGGGCGATTCGCTCGGCATGGTGATGCACGGCTACGAAACCACGGTGCCCGTGCCGCTCGAGTTGATGATCATGCATGCGCAGGCCGTGGTGCGCGGCTCCTCCCGCTCGCTCGTGGTCGTGGACATGCCGTTCGGCTCATACGAGGAGAGCCCATCGGAAGCCTTCCGCAATGCCGCGCGGGTGATGAAGGAAACCGGCTGCGGCGCCATCAAGATCGAGGGCGGCGCTCATATGGCCGAGACCATCCGCTATCTCACCGATCGCGGCATCCCGGTGATGAGCCATATCGGCATGACGCCGCAGTCCGTGAACACGATCGGCAGCTTCAGGCCGCGCGGACGGTTCCGCTCGGAATGGGCGGCGTTCGAGGAAGACGGCCGCGCGGTCGCCGAAGCCGGCGCCTTCGCCGTCGTGCTTGAGGCGCTCGCCGAGCTGCTCGCCGCGCGGATCACCAAGCAGATCTCCATTCCCACCATCGGCATCGGGGCTAGCGCCGAATGCGACGGACAGATCCTTGTGCTTGAGGACATGCTGGGCTTGAGCCCGCGCGTTCCGAAATTCGTCAAAGAATACGCGCAGATCGGCGAGGCCATCGAGGCCGCGGTGAAAGCTTACGCGAACGAGGTTCGCGGGCGCGTGTTCCCCTCGGATGCCTACACCTATCCGATGTGCGACGAGCCGGCGCCAGTCACGAAAAAGCCCAAAATGACAGGCAGTTAGCCCGTCAAGCGCATCGGTGTTGCCTATGCCTAACGGCTGGCGCACACGGTGGTAGTGCCTTGCGCGAGCACCACGCCTTCACTATACGGCGGAGGGGGGAGGAGCTGGCCGGCATCTGCTTCCAGAACCTGTCCCTAGTCGTCACCACAAAAGAGTTCGCCGCCAATGAGCGACCGTGATTTTTTTCGCGAGGTGGACGAGGCCGTCCGCCAAGACCGCTACAAAGAGCTGTGGGACCGATACGGCGTCTACGCCCTGATCGTGATGGCGGCGATCGTGGCCGGGGTGGCCGGCTTCAAGGCTTGGACCTTTTGGCAGGAGCGCAAGGCGCAAGAAGCCGGCAATGAGTTTAGCCAGGCGGTTACGCAACTCGACGGTGGCGAAGCGGCCAAGGCGCGCGACGCTCTCGACGCTTTGGCCGAGAAAGGGCCAGCCGGCTATCGCGTGCTGGCGCGATTCCAGCTCGCAGCCGCGGAGGCGCAAGCCGGCAATACCGACAAGGCGGTTGCGGACTACGATGCCCTCGCCGCGGATTCCGGCACGGACAACATTCTGAAGGGGCTCGCCACGATTCAGGCGGCCACGCTGCGGCTTGACACCGCCGACTACGCGGAGATGGAGCGGCGCCTCAAAGGGCTGATCGAACAGGAAAGCCCGTGGCGGTATTCGGCGCGGGAACTGCTCGGGCTTTCCGCCTATAGGTTGAACAAGATGCCTGATGCCGAAAAACAATTCAGCACGCTCGTCGCCGATCAGGGAACGCCTCAAAATTTGCGCGAGCGTGCCGATATGATGCTGGCGCTCATCGTCGGCGTGCCCGAGGCGTTGAGCACCACGGCGAAGTAGCGCTTAAACCGAAGGTGGCTCGAAAAGTGGGCCCGATTCGTACACGGGGAAGCGGTAGCCATTTTTGGCGGATGTGCCTTGCGGCGTTGCTCGCCGTGAGCCTCGCTGCCTGTTCGGCTGGACTGCCGTCGCTGCCGAGCATCAAGAATCCCTTCAAGAAGAAGGAAGAAAGGCTGCCGGGCGAGCGCATCGCCGTGATCACCGATCAGAGCCTCGAGACCCCCGATCCCGCTGCCGCGGGAAAGCCCATAGCTTTACCGCCGCCAGTGGCCAACGCGTCATGGGCGGAGCCCGGCGGCAGTCCATCCAATAGTCTCGGCCATCTTGCTCTCGGCGACCGTTTGAACAGGGCATGGCGGGTGGATATCGGCACCGGATCTTCGTCCAGCGGACGCCTCAGCGCGATCCCGATCGTCGCCGACGGCAAGGTGTACACCCTTGATGCCGGCGGCACGGTATCGGCCTTCTCGGCGGCTGGTGGGGCGCGAGCCTGGGCGACGAGCGTGACGCCAAAGAACGAGAAGCGGGCGGAAGGCTTCGGCGGCGGTCTCGCGCTCGACAGCGGACGGCTCTACGCCACCACGGGATATGGCACCGTCGTCGGCATCGACCCGGCGAAGGGCACCGTGCTGTGGACGCAGAAGGTCGGCGAGCCGGTGCGCTCATCGCCCACGGCGTCCGGCGGCAAGGTTTATTTCGTGTCGACCGACAGCGTGTTGCACTGCCTCGACGGCACTGACGGCCAGGAGCTGTGGACCGCGCGCGGCGTGCCCGAGCCGGCGACGCTGCTTTCCAATGTGAGCCCGGCGGTGGGACAGAGGTTGGTGGTTGCGGCGTTTCCGGCAGGGGACATTACCGCCTATGGCGTTGGCAGCGGGGAGCCGGCGTGGCGAGAGTCGCTTGCGCGCACCAGCGAGACGAGCGCCGCCGGTATTCTCGCCGATCCGGCGCGGCCGGTGATCGATCGGGGCGTCGTGTTCGTGGTCGGGCACGGCGGCAAGATGATTGCGGTGTCGGAATCGTCGGGCGAGCGGCTATGGAGCAGGAACGTAACCAGCACCCAGATGCCGTATTCAGCCGGGGATGCGGTCTTCGTTGTCGACGTGAACGGCAAGCTGATGGCCCTTTCACGTACCGACGGCAAGGTCCGCTGGATCACCCAGCTTCCCGGCACGGCACGCTGGAACGGGCCGGTGCTGGCCGGCGGCAAGCTCTGGGTGGTCTCGACGGACGGCTCGCTCGTGGCCGTCGACGCGCGAAGTGGCCAGATCGCGAGCACGACCCCGCTCGGCACCAAAGTTTTCGTCTCGCCGGTTGTGGCCGGCGGCCGCATGTATATTCTGGCCGACAACGCCACGCTGATCGCTCTCAACTAGCATCGCCACGGGAGCGGTCAGGCTCGTCTCACGCTCCGGTCCCACCTCATGCCCCTCACCATCGCCATCGTCGGACGGCCGAATGTCGGCAAGTCGACGCTGTTCAACCGGCTCGCCGGCAAGCGCTTGGCGCTGGTCGACGATCAGCCGGGCTTGACCCGTGACCGGCGCGAGGCTGATGCGGAGCTTGGAGCAACCGCGGTCAGGCTGATCGACACCGCAGGGCTCGAGCACGGCCATGCGGGTCTCACCGCCCGCATGCGCGAGCAGACCGTGGCCGCCATCAAGCAGGCCGACCTCATCGTCTTCTTGATCGATGCGCGGGCTGGCATTGTCGCCGCCGACGAGATCTTCGCCGAATTGGTGCGGGCATCGGGCAAGCCCGTGATCGTCGCCGCCAACAAATGCGAGGGGCGCGCGGCGGAACCGGGTGTCTACGAAGCGTTTTCGCTGGGGCTTGGCGAACCGCTGCCGATCTCCGCCGAGCATGACCTCGGCATCGGCGATTTGAGCGACGCCATCCAACAAGCCGCCCGGGATCGGAGCGAGGGCGCCGCGATCGAAAGGCGGCATGCCGAGGAGGAAGAGGCGGTCGTCCATCCCTTGCGCATCGCCGTGGTGGGACGTCCCAATGTCGGCAAATCCACGCTGGTGAACACCATCCTCGGCGAGGAACGCATGATCACCGGTCCCGAAGCCGGAATCACGCGCGACGCCATCGCCGTCGACCTCGAACGTCAGGGCAGGGCGCTCAGGCTGTTCGATACCGCAGGCTTGCGGCGCAAGATGCGGATGGAAGGAACAGCGGAGGAGCTCTCCGTCGGCGACACCCTTCGGGCCATCAGATTTGCGGAAGTCGTCGTGCTGTTGCTCGATGCCGAGCGAACCTTCGAGAAGCAGGACCTGCAGATCGCCGATCTCATCGTTGAGGAAGGAAGGGCCCTCGTCATTGCCGTCAACAAATGGGACCTGGTGCGAGCGCCGCAAGCGCGCCTTGCCGAGTTGCGGGAGACTTGCGAGCGCCTCCTCCCGCAGATCAAGGGCGTGGCCTTCGTTCCGGTCTCGGCACTCACGGGAAAGGGGATCGACAAGTTGATGGGCGCGGTACTTGCGGCCGACGAGCTATGGAACAAGCGGCTTCCCACGCACGCCTTGAACCAATGGCTGAGGGAGGCGGTCGAAGCGCATTCGCCGCCCGCGGTCTCCGGCCGGCGCATCAAGCTCAGATACATCACTGAGAGCAATGCGCGGCCTCCCACCTTCGTGCTTTTCTGTTCGCGTCCGAAGGCGCTCCCCGATTCCTATGTGCGCTATCTGGTCAATTCCCTGCGGGAGACGTTCGGCCTCCCCGGCGTCCCGATCAGGTTGCATCTGCGCAAGGGGGAAAACCCCTACGCCAAGGAACGATGAGGACGGATGAACGACGGCGGTACCGAAGTTTACTTCTATCATCTCGAGCGGCGGACGCTGGAGGAGGTCCTGCCGACGCTGCTCGAGCGCTCGCTGGAGCGGGGGTGGCGCGCCACGGTCCAAGCCGCGAGCGAGGAGCGGGTCGAGGCGCTCGACACGCTACTATGGACCTATCGCGAGGAGAGCTTCCTTGCCCATGGCACGGCGCGGGACGGTTACGCCGAGGCCCATCCCATTTACCTTACTGCCGGCGGCGACAATCCCAACCGGGCGCAGGTCCGCTTCCTGGTCGATGGCGCGGAGCTCGACGATGCCGCGCCATATGCCCGCGTGGTTTACGTGTTCGACGGTCGCGACGAAGCTGCGGCGAGCCAAGCCCGCGCGGTGTGGCAGAACGCCAAGGCGCAAGGCTTCAGCGTCAGCTACTGGCAGCAGGATGCTGAAGGGCGCTGGCGGCAAAAAGCATGACAGCGCCTTGTCGCTGTCATGGGTCGCGGCTATAAGCCCTCAAAACAATTCAAAGCCTTGAGGGACTCCGCAACCATGGCCATTGAGCGTACGCTTTCCATCATTAAGCCAGACGCCACCGAGCGCAATCTCACCGGGCAGATCATCGCACGGCTTGAAGCTGCGGGCTTGCGGGTGATCGCACAGAAGCGGATCTGGTGGAAGAAGAAGGATGCCAGGAAATTCTACGAGGTGCACAAGGGCCAGGACTACTACAAGACGCTCGTTGCCTTCATGACCTCCGGTCCCATCGTGGTGCAGGTGCTGGAAGGCGAGGATGCCATCGCCAAGAACCGCGAGGCGATGGGCGCGACCAACCCCGTCGATGCCGCGCCCGGCACCATCCGCAAGGATTTCGGCGTAAACCATCAGAGGAACTCGGTGCATGGCTCCGACAGCCCGGAAACGGCGAAGAAGGAAATCGCCCTCTGCTTCAAGAAGGTCGAGATCGTGGGGTAGTTCTGGCGCTCTTTAGTCGGGGTGGGAATGAGGATTAAGGTCATAGTGCACGAAGCGGAGGAAGGCGGCTTCTGGGCCGAGGTGCCAGAGATTCCGGGTTGCGCGACGGAAGGCGACACCAAGGACGAACTTCTGCGCAATCTGCATGAGGCAATCAAGGGGTGCCTCTCGATAGGCGCAGCCACCATATGAAGGCACTGTCGCGCCGCGCTTTGTCAGTGAGCACAAACAGCGCGGCATGCGCGGTGGTTTTCCTCGTTGCCGCGTCAACAGCCACTGCGGAGTCCACAACAGAGAATGAGGCTCTTCCTGCCGAGCGTGTCTCGCAGGCATTGGAACGCATCCGCTCAGAGCCGCTCGCGCTTCGCGACTTCCTCAAGCGCATGCCGAAAGGCGCCGACCTGCACAGCCATTTGAGCGGCGCCGTCTATGCCGAGACGCATATTCGCGATGCGATTGCCGACGAGCTTTGCGTGGATCAGGGCGCCAAGGCGTTTGCGAAGTCACAGCCGGTGGTCGCCGGCGCGGAGCTTCAGCCGGTGTGCGAAGAGGACCAAGTTCCGGCGACCGAGCTTCCCAAGAACCAGCGCCTGTACAACGATCTGGTCGATTCCTTCTCCATGCGCGGCTTCGTGCCATCGGCCGGCGTCACCGCTCACGATCATTTCTTCGACGCGTTCACCAAATTCGGCGGCACCGATCCTCGCCACACTGGCGAATGGGTCGATGAAGTCGCCGCTCGCGCCGCAAGCCAGAACATTCAATATCTCGAGCTGATGGTCACGCCAACTTGGCGGCGGCTCAACACCATCACCAGAGACATGACGTGGCGTGAGGACCTGAAGTCGCTCAAGGACGAGCTTATGGCGAAGGGCTTGTTGGGCGACATTCCCGCCGCCCGCGCCTTCCTGGACGAGGCCGACGCGCTCAGGCGCGATCGTGGGCACTGTGGGACACCGGACGAGACCCCCGCCTGTCAGGTCGAAGCGCGCTACATCTATCAAGTCTTCCGCAATACGCCGAGAGAGAGCGTGCTGGCCCAGGCGCTTTTCGGCTTCGAGCTGGCATCGGTCGATCCACGCGTGGCGGGGATCAATCTCGTCGGCAGCGAAGACAACTACGCCGCGATGGCCGACTATGCCGACCACATGCGAATTTTCCAATTTGCGCGCGGGCTTTATCCAAAGGTCCATGTCAGCATGCATGCTGGCGAGTTGACGCTTGGGCTCGTTTCCCCGGAAGGCCTCTGCTGTCATGTGCGCCAGGCGGTGGAGATTGCGCGCACCGACCGCATCGGCCATGGCGTGGACGTCATGTATGAGGAGGATCCGGAGGCTCAGCTCAAGGATATGGCGGCGAAGCAGGTGCTGGTCGAGATCAACCTCACCAGCAACAAGGACGTGCTCGGCGTCAGCGGCAGGAACCATCCTTTTCCGATCTATCGCAAGTTTGGCGTGCCGGTGGCGCTCTCGACCGACGACGAAGGCATCGAGCGCATCGACCTCACCCATGAATATGTCCGCGCGGTCGAGAGCTACGATCTGTCCTACGCCGACCTCAAGCAACTCGCGCGCAATAGCCTTGAGTACAGCTTTCTGCCAGGGGTGAGCCTGTGGGCCGGCCCTGACTTTGCCCGCTTGGTCGATGCCTGCGGAAGCGACGTCGGCGGCGCAGATAAGCCATCATCAGCCTGCGAGACGTTGCTCAAAGGGAGCGAAAAGGCTGAGCAGCAATGGGAACTCGAACGCAGGCTTGGCGCTTTCGAAGCGGGCTTCTAAATCACGGCAATCTGCGGCCTTCGACCGCAACCTTGGTGCCACGTTGCCATATATTGCGTGCTAGAAGCGGGGAGGGGGCCGCTCAAACAGGAGAGTTGCGATGAGCCTGATCGAGACTCGCGGCTACCAGATGTTCCCCGTGCTCGATGCGGCCCAGGTCGAGACGGCGAAGCGTTTCGCGAGCGGCCGGGCGCGCGACTTCGCCCCGGGTGAAACAGTTTTCAATGTTGGCGAACTGCATGCGCCGTCCTGGCTCGTGCTTAAGGGCTCCATCGATGCGATTGGCCGCGACGGTCGCGGCCGCGAAATGCCCATCACCACACACCACCAGAGCCAATTCTCCGGCGAGCTGAGCCAGCTTGCGGGGCGCCCATCGCTCGCAATGGGCCGGGCTGGCCCCGACGGCGCCACCGCGATTCCGTTCGACGATGTGCATGTGCGCGCACTGATGATCGGCTCGGCCGAAATCGGCGAGATCATGATGCGCGCCTTCATTCTCCGCCGCGTGGGGCTAATCGACGAAGGCCGTGCCGGCTCGACGCTGATCGGCACGCCCGGCAGTCCGGATCTTGCGAGGATCGAAGGCTTTCTCGGTCGCAACGGTTATCCTTATACGGTGTTGGATCCGGCTGAGGATTCCGAGGCCAAAGCTTTGCTCGACGGCGCCGGCGTGTCCGCCGAGGAGCTGCCGGTGATGTTTTGCCCGAACGGCCAAGTGTTGCGTCGCCCGACGGATGCCGAGGCTGGCGCATGTCTCGGCATTACGCCGGAGCTCGATACCGACAGGCTGTATGACGTCGCCGTGGTCGGCGCCGGACCGGCTGGACTTGCCACCGCAGTGTATGGCGCCTCGGAAGGCTTGTCCGTGCTCGTGCTCGACGCCCGCGCCTTCGGCGGACAGGCGGGAGCCTCGGCGCGCATTGAGAACTATTTCGGATTTCCCACCGGCATCAACGGCATGAAATTGACCGCGCGCGCCTTCAATCAGGCTCTCAAATTCGGTGCCGAGGTGGCCATTCCGTTGGAAGTCAAGAAGCTCGATTGCGGCGGTCAGGCCTCGCGATCCTGCCACTCGCTTATGCTCGAACTCAACAATGGCGAAGCGGTGCGGGCGAAGACCGTGGTGATCGCTTCAGGCGTGCGCTACCGGCGCCCGGACATTCCAAACCTTGCCGACTTCGAGGGGGCGGGTGTGTCCTATTGGGCCACCTATGTCGAGGCGAAGCTATGCGAGGGCGAGGAGGTGGCGCTCGTCGGCGGCGGCAACTCGGCGGGACAGGCGGTCGTGTTTCTTGCGCCAAAGGTGAAGCATCTGCATCTCGTGGTTCGCGGAGAGGGGCTTGAGGACTCCATGTCGCGCTATCTCATCGAGCGCATCGAGGCGCTGCCGAACGTGACCTTGCACAAGCGGACCGAGATCGTTGGGTTCGAAGGCGAGCCCCAAAAGCGGCTCACCGCGGCGATCTTCCGCGACCGGGACGACGGCGAAACGCATCGCTGCCCGCTCCACCACGTGTTCCTATTTATCGGCGCCAACCCTAATACCGCCTGGCTTGAGGATTGTGTCGCTGTCGACGGTAAGGGCTTCGTGGAGACTGGCGGGAGCATCACGGACGGTGCGACCGGAAGGTCGCCGGCGCCTTTGCCGCTCGAAACGAGCTGGCCCGGCGTGTTCGCCATCGGCGACGTGCGCGCCGGCTCGACCAAGCGTGTTGCGGCAGCGGTCGGCGAAGGCGCCGCCGTCGTGGCGCAGATCCACAGCGTGCTAGGCGCGGATTAAGAGCTAGCTCAGCGCGCGGATCTTGAACGGTAGGCCGCCTTTGGGGCAGAGCGTCACGGTGGCGTGGATCTTGGCAGGCTGCGGCCCGACATAGTCAGGCGTGAATTTCCGCAAGAGCTGCACCAGCGCCAGCGTGTTTTCGATCTGCGACAGTGCGCCGCCGATGCAAGCGCGTTTGCCGGCGGCGAAGGGCAGGTATGAGTACTTCACCCGCTTCTTGGCCCGCTCCGGCGCGAAGCGCTCGGGATCGAACTTCTCCGGCTCGTCCCAATATTTCGGGCTGTGATGGGCGATATAGGTGAGGATCACCACCTTGTCGCCGGCCTTGATCTTATGGCCCTCGATCTCGTCGTCGCCGGCGGCGATGCGGATCAGCGCCCAGATCGGCGGGAACAGGCGCATGGTCTCCTGGATCACCATGCGCGTGTAAGAGAGCTGCTGCACCTCGTTCCACTCGGGATCGCGCTCGCCGCACACGAGCCGTGCTTCCTCGCGGATGCGCTCCAGCGCCGCCGGGTGCATAGACAAGAGATAGAGCGACCAAGCGAGCGTCAGCGCCGTGGTCTCGGTGCCGGCCCACAAATATTGCTTCATCTCGTCGATCACCTGCTGGCGATCGAATTCGGGAAAGTTCGGATCGGACTCGGCGTTCTCCAGCATGCGCAGAAGCGTCTTCTCGCGATGCTCGAGCACGCCCGCGCCAATGACCGTATCGGGGATCGAGCCCCACACCTTCATGGCCTTGGCGGCGTTCTCCTCGGTGATCTCCTCAAGCTCGCCGCGCACGTTCTTGAGGCGGATCGACTTGTGGTTCATCACGTCGGTGTAGGTCTTCACCTGCTTGAACACGAAATGCGGATTGAACGGCATGTCGCGGTCGAACAGCGCCTTGCACACCATGTCGGCGGCGAGCGTCCAGGTTTCCTCGACCATCTCGACGGTTTCGCCGGTCTCGGAGAATTTTTTCCAGCGCGCCATCTTGGAGCGGATGGCGTCCATCAGATAGGGGAAGTACACCTCGAACATGTTCGGATGGAAGGCCGGCTGCTGCGGGCTGCGGATCTTCTGCCAAAGCGCGCCGTCGACGGTGATCATGCTCTTGCCGAAGATCGGCCTCAGCCCGTCGAAATATTTGGTGTAGTTGTCGGCGTTCGACACGAGCACGCGCTCGGCATGCGCCGGCTCGCTCAGGAGCACGACACGCTGGTTCTTCAGATTGATGGGGATGACGCCCCCATATTTGTCGCTCAGCGCCATGAGAACCTGCATCGGGTTCTCCTGGTTGAGCAACGGCGTGAGCTTGAACCAGATGCTCTGCTCTTCGCCGAGTCCGTGTTCTGGAGAATAGGCGACGTTCATATCGGCCATTTTCCCCCTGGTCCCATGAGTATTGAGGCAGGCGGCCTTGCGGCCAGCTTACAACCGCTCAAAGTCGGGATTGGCCGGCCGCGGGAAGCGGCCAATTGCCTCTGTTTATGTTCAGTCTCTAGCATCCGGCGCGCGCCATTGTCCATCTTTGGCGCCCAAATTCTGAGTGCATCTTGTCGTGCGACAACCCGCCACGTCTAGACCATGATGGTGGCGCCGTTAATGATTTCGATCAAGGCGGCGCGGCGAAGCGCGCTCAGGCGAGCGGGGGCGAAAAAAGCGGGATCTGCGCCTGCTTGTTGGAATCACACACACGCTCGCCCTTAACAAAGACTGCGCCTGAAGCCACGAGCGCAAGCGCATGAGGATAAAGGTGATGCTCGGCTTCGAGGACCCGAGCCGCCAGCGTCTCAGCGGTGTCGCCGGCAAGCACCGGCACGGCGGCTTGCGCCACAATCGGGCCTTCATCCATCTCAGGCCTGACGAAATGCACGGTGCAGCCGCTGATCTTGCATCCTGCCGCCATGACGCGTTCATGGGTATGGAGGCCTCTGAAGGCCGGCAAGAGCGACGGATGAATATTGAGATGGCGGTCGCGCCAACGTTCGACAAACCCAGGCGTGTGCAGCCGCAAGAAGCCTGCGTTGCACAGGAGTTCGACCTGGGTGCCGTTCAGCGCGGCATCGAGCGCGGCATCGAAGGCTTCGCGCGTGGGAAAGTCCTTGTGGTTGATGGTGAGCGTGGGGATGAGCGCTGCTTCCGCGCGTAACAATCCCGGCGCCTGCGGCACATTGGAAATGACCAGTACGATCTCGGCAGGATAGTCGCGTTTCTTGCAGGCATTGATCAGGGCCTGCAGGTTCGAGCCGCGGCCGGAGATGAGAACGCCGACGCGCTTCCTGGTCATGGCGTGAGGCTGCCGATGAAGCGAATGCCGTCTTGGTCCTGGCGGAGGTCGAGGCGGCCGAGATGAAAGGGGCTCTCACCGGCTTCGCGCAACGATGCCTCGACCGCATCTGCCTTTGTGCGTGCGACAACGACCACCATGCCGACGCCGCAGTTGAAGGTCCTGAGCATCTCGGCATCGTCGAGCGCGGCTTCGGTTTGCAGCCAACGAAATACCGGCGGCAGATCGAACGAGCGGAGATTGATCTCGGCGGCGAGTGAAGCGGGCAGCATGCGCGGGATGTTCTCGGACAGGCCTCCGCCGGTGATATGAGCGAGCGCCTTGATCGCCTTCGTCTCATGTATGGCTTTGAGCAGGGAACGCACATAGATGCGGGTCGGCGCGATCAGGGCTTCGCCGAGCGTCTTTCCCGGCGCGAACGGCGCCGGACTCGACCAGCCAAGGCCGGACCGCTCCACCACGCGGCGCACCAGCGAGAAGCCGTTGGAATGGACGCCGGCGGAGGGAAGCGCGAGGATCGCATCGCCGGCCTCGAGATTGGTGCGCGGCAGGAGCTCGGCGCGCTCGACAGCGCCCACGGCAAACCCGGCAAGATCGTAATCGCCTTTTGCATAGAGGCCCGGCATCTCCGCCGTTTCGCCGCCGAGAAGCGCGCATCCAGCATCACGGCAGCCGTTCGCGATGCCAGCAATGACGCGGGCAGCCACACCGACATCGAGCTTGCCGCAGGCAAAGTAGTCGAGAAAGAACAGAGGCTCGGCGCCCTGCACCACGAGATCGTTGACGTTCATGGCGACGAGATCGATGCCGATCCCGTCATGAGCGCCGGTCTCGATGGCGAGCTTGAGCTTGGTGCCGACGCCGTCGGTCGCAGCGACCAGCAGCGGATCCTTGAAGCCGCAAGGCTTGAGGTCGAACAGGCCGCCGAACCCGCCAATTCCGCCCAGAAGTCCCGCGCGGGCCGTCTTGGCGGCAAGCGGGCCTATCGCCTTGACCAGGGCGTTGCCCGCGTCGATGTCGACGCCGGCGTCGCGGTAGGTGAGGGGAGCCTTGTCCTTGGATTTTGTCGGCACCCTAGCCACTTCCGAGCAAGATGCGGGGTTCAAGCGCACCGGCATATCAAGCGGCTGACATGCGCCCGTCAAGGCCAGTGGGGCAATTGGCCGGTCGCGCCGGCCCCGCGCCCGTCACATTTGCGCGCATCCTCGGCATCTGGTGAGATGGGGCTCAGGCCAAGCAGGAAGGGTGAATAGGCTTCGGAATGCGAATGAGTGGTCCAAAGCAATTGATGCTCGGCGCTTGCTTTGCGCTCTGCGTCGGGGCGGCGCAGGCCGAGGAGACGCCCTACACGGTCTCCAAGATCGCCGTCGACGTCACCGCCAAGAATGCGGTCGCCGCCAAGGCGAATGCGATGGCGGAAGCTGAGAAGCGTGGTCTCGATACGGTGCTGCGGCGGATCGTTCCTTTCAGCTTCTATGCAAAGCTGCCTGAGCTTCAACCGGAGCAGATCGAAGGTGCGGTCAACAGTATTTCCATTCGCAAGGAGCAATATTCCACCACGCGTTACATCGCGACGCTGGATGTCATCTTCAACGAGCAGGCGGTGAAGCAGCTGGTCACGAGCCTCGGCCTGCCAACCAGTGAAGAGCAGGCGCCGACGATTTCCATCCTGCCGCTTGTCATCGAAGGCAACCAGGTGAAGAGCGGGGCCAACGACGTCTGGCGGCAGGCGTGGCTCAATCTCGACCTCACCCACGGGCTTACCCCTGCCACTGTGCTGCAGCCGCGGCCTGGACTTGAGGTTGGGATGGTCAGGGCGGTGCTGGCCGGAGACCCGAGCGCCTTTGCCGCGGTGCAGGGTGACTATGGCAGCGCCTCCCTGGTCATCGCTATCGGGCAGACTGCCGATGGCGGCCAGTTCATCACCCGCCTTGCCGGCACCGACGGTGTCGGCCGCATCAACTATGGACGGAGCGACAAATTTGGCGGCGCGCCGCCCAAGGCCGCGGCACAGCAGGCCGCAGCCTTCGCCTATGCCGTTCTGGAGAACCGCTGGAAGGCGACCAGGGCGTCCCCGGAGCAAGTGGCACCGGTGCGATACGAGGAGGGAATGCCGCTCCAACCGGTCCCGCAGCAGGGAGAGCCCGGGCGTCTGGTGACGGCGGTCGTGCAGTTCGCCGGCCTCAAGGAATGGCAGCAGATCCGCGGGCGGCTGGCGCAGGTTCCAGGCCTCCAGGGGCTCGAGGTCAACTCGCTTTCGGCCCGAACCGCCTCCATCACCTTCGACTATGCAGGCTCCCTCGGCCGCTTGCAGAAAGTCCTCGCCGACAGCGGGTTTTCCTTCGAGAACGGAGAGGAGAATTTCGTTCTCCGTGTCCGCTGAGCCAAACCTTCGATGAGGGTCATAAATCTGCTAAGTCTTAGGGCTTCAATAGGTTGAGTCGAGACTTTAAAAAGCCCGGTCAAGGAGCGAAACGCCGGTGAATATTCCGAACACGCTGACCTTGGCGCGCATCGTGCTCGTGCCTCTGGTCATATGGCTGATCGTTACTCACGAGATGACCGCGGCTTTCGTGCTGTTCCTGCTCGCGGGCGTGTCCGACGCCGCCGACGGCTACCTGGCCAAGCGCTTTCAATGGCGCACTGAGCTTGGCTCTTATCTCGACCCGATCGCCGATAAGCTGCTGCTGATGAGCATCTATGTGACGCTCGGCTTTTCCAATCATCTGCCTGCCTGGCTCGTGATCGCGGTGGTCAGCCGCGACATTCTCATCATCGGCGCATTCCTGTTGTCATGGGTGTTGTCGCGTCCGGTCCCCATCCATCCTCTGCTCGTAAGCAAGGCCAATACCCTCGCTCAGATCGTGCTGGCCGGGCTTGTGCTTGCCGAGCTCGGCCTCGGGCTTGGCCTGGAGGAGCTGGTGGCGGTCCTCATTCCGGTGACAGGCGCGCTCACCATCCTTTCCGCCGGTGCCTATTTCCTCGGGTGGCTAAAGCACATGGCGAGCTACGAGCCTGCGCCTGCTCCCCTACCGTCGCGCCCTGGCAAGTCGGTTCCGCTGAAAGGCCCGGATCAGTCGCGGGTCAGGGCTTCGTGACCGTCAAGCAGCTCAGTCTCGACCTGCCGCATCGCACGGCGCTCGGCGCGGAAGATTTCCTGGTCAGCAAGTGCAATCGGGGCGCCGTCCGGCTGATCGACTCCTGGCCCGCGTGGCAGGACAATGCCCAGCTCCTCATCGGACCGGCGGCAAGCGGCAAGACGCACCTTGCCCGCGTCTGTCAGGCTCGTTCGGGCGCGAACGTGGTGTCGCCAAGCGGCCTCGATATTGGCTTGCTCAATACGATGGGAGAGGTGTCAGCCCTCATCGTCGAAGATATCGATCGGGCGGGATATGACGAGAAGGCGCTGTTCCATCTCCTCAACCTCGCCCGAGAGAAGCGGCTGTTCGTGCTGCTCTCGACGCGCGAGACGCCGAACTGCTTCGACTGTGCGCTGCCGGACCTCAGGTCGCGGCTGAATGCATTGCCGGCGGTGCGTATCGGGGCCCCCGACGATGCGCTCCTGAGAACCGTGATGCTCAAGCATTTCTCGGACCGTCAGCTCGCGGTCGACCCCAAAGTGCTCGATTTTGTCGCGCTCCGCATCGAGCGGTCGCTTGCCGCGGCGGCGGCTGTGGTTGCGGCAATAGACCGGGCGGCGCTCGGATCGGGGCGCAAGATCAGCCGCCAGCTCGTGGCGGAGGTGTTGGGGACGGAGGTTTCGCCAGAGTAGCGAGGCGGCCGAATTGGCCATGGCCGTAACGCAAGTGATACAGTTGCCAAGGTAACATCCCTGGGCGTGGCGCCGGCGGGCGACCAGAAGATACGAAATTCACGAGGCTATTCATGATCTTACCGGAACAACTGCAATCAGACGAAGCCAGCGCTGGTGTTGCCGCATTCGGCCCGAGCCGGTTTTTCAACCGCGAACTGTCCTGGCTGCAATTCAACCGCAGGGTACTCGAGGAAGCCGTGAACGAGCGCCATCCGCTGCTCGAGCGCTTGCGTTTCCTGTCCATCTCGGCGTCGAACCTCGATGAGTTCTACATGGTGCGCGTGGCCGGCTTGCGCGGCCAGGTCGTCGCCGGCATCGATACGCCGAGCCAGGACGGTCTGACGCCGGCCGAGCAGCTCGACCGCATCAACCGCTTCGTTGCCGAGCTGACCGACGAGCAGCAGGAAAACTGGGTAAAGCTCGAGGGGTTGCTCGCGGAGGCCCGCATCCATGTGCTTCAGGCCGACCAGCTGACCGACACGGAGCGCAGCTGGCTCGAAGACCATTTCCTCAGCCAAATCTTCCCTGTGCTCACGCCGATTGCCGTCGACCCCGCGCATCCCTTCCCTTTCATTCCCAATTTCGGCTTCACGCTGGGGCTGGAGCTCGTGCGCGAGGGGTCGTTGCGCACCATGCACGCTCTGATGCCGATCCCCTCGCAGCTCACGCGCTTCATCCAGCTCCCTTCCGGCGGAGGGAGCGAAGGCGCGATCAGGTTCATCAGGCTCGAAACCGTGGTCGGTATTTTCGTGTCACGCCTGTTTCCCGGGTACCGCGTCAGAAGCCAGGGCGCGTTCCGCGTGCTGCGCGACAGTGACATCGAGGTGCAGGAAGAAGCCGAAGATCTCGTGCGCCTGTTCGAATCGGCGCTGAAGCGACGGCGCCGCGGCTCGGTGATCAGGCTCGAGATCGAGGCCTCGATGCCGGCGCGCCTCCAACGGTTCGTGATGAAGGAGCTCAAAGTCTCCGAACGCGAGAGCTTCGTGCAAAAGGGGCTCATCGGCGTTACCGACACCGCTCAGCTCATCGCCGCCGACCGGCCCGACCTCAAGTTCCAGCCCTATATCAGCCGCTTTCCGGAGCGCATCCGCGAGCATAACGGCGACTGCTTCGGCGCCATCCGCGAGAAGGACATCATCGTTCATCACCCCTATGAGTCGTTCGACGTGGTGCTGCAATTCCTGAAGCAGGCGACCGCCGACCCCGACGTGGTGGCCATCAAATGGACGCTCTACCGCACGAGCAAGACCTCGCCGATCATCGAGGCGCTGAAGGACGCGGTTGAGGCCGGAAAATCGGTCACCGCGGTGGTCGAGCTCAAGGCCCGCTTCGACGAGGAAGCCAACATCAAATGGGCGCGCGACCTGGAAAGCGCGGGCGTGCAGGTGGTGTACGGCTTTATCGAGCTCAAGACCCACGCCAAATTGAGCCTGATCGTGCGGCGCGAGGGGGGCGAGCTCGTCACCTACTGCCATGTCGGCACCGGCAACTACCACCCGGTCACCGCCAAGATCTACACCGACCTGTCATTCTTCACCGCCGACCGCACCGTCGGCCACGATTTGTCGCGTATCTTCAATTTCGTCACTGGCTATGCCGAGCCTGCCGAGCTTGAGGCCATGGCCGTCTCCCCGCACGGCATCAGGGCGCGCATCCTCGACCATATCCGCGAGGAGATGTATCACGCCAAGGCCGGTCGCCCGGCGGCGATCTGGATGAAAATGAACTCGCTCGTCGATGCCGAGATCATCGACGCGCTCTACGAGGCGAGCCAGGCGGGCGTCGAGATCGATCTCGTGGTGCGCGGCATCTGCTGCCTGCGTCCTGGCGTGCCGCATCTCTCCGAGACAATCCATGTGAAGAGCATTGTCGGGCGCTTCCTCGAGCATTCGCGTATTTTTTGCTTCGGCGCCGGCCACGGCTTGCCGAGCCGCAACGCCACTGTCTATATCAGCTCTGCCGATATGATGCCGCGCAACCTCGATCGGCGTGTGGAGGCCATGGTCCCGATCAAGAACCCGACGGTGCACGAGCAGATCCTCGATCAGATCATGGTGGCCAACCTCAAGGACAATGTGCAGAGCTGGCGGGTAAGGCCTGATGGAAGTTCAGAGCGAATCCGGCTAGGCAAGGGGCAGGAGCCATTCAGCGCGCAAGACTATTTCATGACCAATCCGAGTCTCTCAGGCCGCGGCACCTCTCTCAAAGAGGACATGCCGCCGCGGTTCGCGCGCCTGGTCGAATCTGGTTGAAGTGCGGCGAGTAGCCCCCGTCATGGCGCGCAGAAATGAGCTGAGCCCCGTCGCCGTGGTCGACATCGGTTCGAACTCGGTGCGGCTCGTGGTCTATGAGGGTGCGACGCGGGCGCCCACCCCGCTGTTCAACGAAAAGGTGCTGTGCGGCCTTGGCCGCTCGTTGGCCACCACTGGGCGGCTTGGCGCCGACGCTGTGGCGCGTGCGTTGCGGGCGCTCCGCCGCTTTCGTGCGCTGATCGACCAAATGGGCGTGACCAGGGTCGAGGCGATCGCCACGGCGGCGGCGCGCGAAGCTAAGAACGGCCCCGAGTTCATCGCTCAGGCCGAGCGTATCATCGAAGTGCCGATCAGGGTGCTGAGCGGCACCAAAGAGGCCGAACTCGCGGCCGTGGGCGTCATCGCCGGCATTCACGATGCCGACGGCTTCGTCGGCGACCTCGGCGGCGGCAGCCTCGAACTGATCGACGTGCGCAAAGGCAAGCTTGGCGATGCTGCCACCCTGCCACTCGGCGGTCTGCGGCTGATCGATGCCTCAGGCGGCAATTTGAGGAGGGCGCGAGAGATCGTCGATGCCGAGCTCGCCAAGGTCGATTGGCTGGACAAGGGCAAGGACCGCGACTTTTACGCCATCGGCGGGACGTGGCGAGCGCTCGCGCGCTTGCACATGACGCAGACCAATTATCCGCTGAATGTCATGCACAATTACCGGATCGAGGCCGCCGAAGCGCTTAAATTCGCCAGCCTGCTCGACCAGCAATCGCCAAGCTCGCTCGCCGGTATTCGCGACATTTCCGGCGCGCGGCGCGAGACGATCCCTTATGGCTCGCTGGTGCTCGAACGGCTGCTTAGGCAAGTGAAGCCGCGCGCCGTGGTGATCTCGGTGTTCGGCATCCGCGAGGGGCTCTTGTGCACCATGCTGGGCGAGGAGGAGCGGCGGAAGGACCCGTTGCTTGCCGCTTGCGATGACCTCGCCCGCCGCCGCTCACGCTCCATCGATTCGGCGTATGAGCTTTGCTTCTGGACCGATGCGCTGTTCCGCGCCCCGGGACCGACCGAGACGCCGGAGCAGAGGAGGCTGCGCCATGCCGCCTGCCTCCTGTCCGACATCGGCTGGCACGCTCATCCGGATTATCGGGGCATTCAGAGCTTGAACCTCGTGGCCCACGGCAATTTCGTCGGGGTCGATCACCCGGGCCGGGCATTCCTCGCGCTGACGGTCTACTATCGCAATGAAGGCACCCTCAAAGACGAGCTGAGCCAAAGCCTGATCGAGCTGGTCGACAAGGACATGCTGAAGCGCGCGCGCATTCTCGGCGCCGCCTTCCGTGCCGCCCATATGGTGTCGGCCTCGATGCCGGGCGTGCTCACCAACACGCCGATAGGCTATGAGGGCAACCGGCTGGTCTGGACCCTGCCTGAGCCCTATTCAAACCTCGAAGGGGAGCGGGTGGACCGGAGGTTCAAGGTGCTGGCCGACCTGCTCGAGCGGGATGCCGAAATCCGCGTCGGCCCGTCATTCCAGCTCGCGGCGAGCTGAACTCCGATTTGCTGGACGAGGCCGCACTTCCCAAATCATTATGCGTCCAGGGAACAGTCGAACTTAGATAGTCATTCCCGCGAAAGCGAGAATCCAGTAACCACTGTGCTCGAAGGTTTACTGGATTGCCCGGTCGAGCCGGGCAATGACAACGGAATGTTGAACACGGCCTCGGTAGCGCTCCAACCCTCGATCGATAAATGGCAGACGATCTTTATTCAGTTCTTGGCGTGGCGCGTACCGCGAAGGCCGAGGACATCGCCAAGGCCTACCGCAAGCTCGCCAAGAAGCTGCATCCAGACCTCAATCCGGGAGACAAGGCGGCCGAGGACAAATTCAAGCAGGTGACTGCCGCCTACGACATTCTCGGCGATGCCGAGAAGCGGCGGCGTTACGACCTCGGCGAGATCGATGCAAGCGGGCAGGAGCGTCCGCAGCAGCGTTACTATCGCGAATATGCCGGCGGCGAGGACGGGGCGCGCTACCGCTCGACCGCGGGGTACGAGGATCTCGGCGGCTTCTCCGATCTGTTCGGCGACCTGTTCGGCAGGGGGGCCGGAGCCCGCGCCGGCGGTCAGCGCTTCGCCATGCGCGGGAAGGACGCTCAATACCGGCTCGAGATCGATTTCCTCGAGGCGGTGAACGGCGCCAAGAAACGCATCACGCTGCCCGATGGCGGCACGCTCGACGTGACCATTCCGGCCGGCGTCGAGGCAGGTCAGGTGATGCGGCTCAAGGGCAAGGGCATGCCTGGCCTTGGCGGCGCCGAGGCCGGCGATGCGCTGGTCGAGATCCTGGTCAAGCCGCACCCGGTGTTTGCGCGCGAGGGCGACGACATCGTGGTCGAGGTGCCGATCACTTTCGATGAGGCCGTGCTCGGCGGCAAGGTCGAGGTACCCACCATCACCGGCACCGTCTCAGCCACGGTTCCACCCGGCACCAATACCGGCAAGACGCTGCGGCTGAAGGGCCGCGGCATCAAGCGCAAGAACGGAAAGCACGGTGACGAGTTGGTCAAGCTCACCGTGGTGATGCCGGACAGGATCGATGAGGATTTGAAGGCCTTCGCCGAGGAATGGCGCGACAAGCACCGCTACGATCCGCGGCGCAAGCATAGAGAGCAGACCTGATGTTGACCGAGCGCGACATCGTGGCTCGCGTGCAGCACGTTACCGTGACGCGCCTGCGGGTCTGGGTGCGGCAAGGCTGGATCAGGCCTGTCGCCAAGGCCGAGCAAGGTTACTCCGAAGCCGACATGGCGCGCGCGGCGCTGATCCGCGACCTCGAGGACAAGCTTGGCTTCGATGAGGAGCAGGTGCCGGTCCTGCTCAATCTGATCGATCAGATCCATGGCTTGCGCGCCGAGTTGAAAACCATGCTCGATGCGCTCGAAGCGTTGCCCGAAGAGGTTCGTGCCACGGTTAAGATGCGCATCACCAAGCGCAAGCCGAAGTCCCGCACATGACGCGCTACGCGCTTCTGGTGGTCGGCTTTATCGCCGCCGTCGGTCTCTTGACCTTTGCCAGCGTGCGCTTCGGTCTCGGCAGGCTCCCCGGCGACATCATCGTCGACCGTGGAGGTTTCGTGCTTTACCTGCCGATCACGACCTCAATCCTCGCGAGCCTGCTGGTCTCGCTTGTTCTTTGGTTGCTCAATAGGTAACGCCAAGAATTCCTCCAAGTCTGTCCAATCCAACAGTATGAGGCGCTTAATGAGCACTGCGGAAACCTTCGCAACATCGGACGTGAATTGGTTCGTTGGCGCCAGCTATGGCGGCAAGGACGACCGGACGTCGCAATTTCTTGCCGAAGGGGTTTGGGTAAACGGGTATGACAACAAGTACTTGGATTTGGTGCGATCAATGCGACCGGGTGAGCGTATCGCGATCAAATCAACTTACACACGCAAGCGCGGGCTCCCATTCGACAATAAGGAGCAACCTATTTCAGTTATGGCAATCAAAGCGATTGGAACCGTCACTGAGAACCTAAATGACGGCAGACACGTAAGGGTCGATTGGACAAAGCTCGATCCGGTTCACGAGTGGTATTTCTATACACACAGGGCGACCGTCTGGCGGGTGCGGCCTGGAGAATGGATGGCCGATGGTTTGATAGCCTTCACCTTTGAGGGCAAGCCCCAAGACATCAACCGGTTTCGCAGCACGCCCTATTGGCAAGATCGAATTGATTTTAAGTGGACTAGCTTCTACGAAAACGTTGCCGACAAGCTGCTCCCGTTTCGCGAAAACAGATCACCCCTTGTTGAGGCACTTCGAAAAGCATCCTCGCGCATGGAGGGTCTAGGTTATCTAACCGAGGATCAGTACGCTGACGGAACAACTGGCTTTGTGAGAGATATCTGTCCATTCACCACTATTGGAACTTTCAACCGGGGTCTCAAGGATTTCAATCGGAAGGCAATTGCATCGGAGTTGGCAGAGTTCCTCGGTGTGGAGGAGCCGATCCCTGCATCCTTTGAAGGCATCCCTCTCTTAAACAACATGAAGTCTTGGTTTTTTCCGTACGAAGCGGAACGCTCGGCGGATCACATCCAAGCGCTGTGGGATGTATTCGCGGCCAGCCTTGTCTGGTCTGAGAATGATGGCGACGAAGAACGAGCCGCTTTTGCGAACGCCTTCGACAATGCGAATGGCCGTCCTCGTGTTGCTTGGAACTTGACGATGGGTTTGTACTGGATACGCCCGTGGTCGTTTCTCAGTCTGGATAAGAATTCAAGAAGCTACATTACCGAAAAGCTGGGCGTGCCGATCGGCCGGCATGGTCCCAAGAAGCTATGCAATTCTGCCGACTATCTTGAGGTAATGGATACGTTGTACGCCCGCTTTCAAGAAGACTCCTATCCGGTTGCTTCCTATCCCGAGGTGTCTCTGGAATCTTGGCACTACGCAGAGCCAAAACAGAATGCTGCGAAAGAGGAAGATGAGTCCGAAGATGAAATGGTCGACGAATTTGATGACCTAA
>NZ_JBOHJB010000044.1:0-26966 GCF_050728395.1 Methyloceanibacter sp. | reverse complement strand
CCCGTTTACTCTGCCGGGCGATGCCGGATACTCCCCATTGTGGCTGGTGTCGGTCTACGACAACGCCGACTTTCCGGCGGTGCGCGATCGGGCGACCGCGCTCAAGGCCAAGGTGCTCGGGCCCGGAGTGGCGACGGTCAATTGTCCCATCGTTTTCACCGCGCCTTGACGCCAAAGCCGATCGGCTGCCTGACGCTTCTTTTGTCCTACTGAAAGAGGTGCGTGTAGACCAAGCTCGTTTGAGCTGAAGCCCTAGAAGCCAAGAAGATAATCCAAGATCGGCTTGCCAGCGAAACTTTGGAAAAGGTAGTCTTTGCCGGGGAGCGAGTTATTCCGGGCTGGGAGGGGCAATCCCATGACAGTGGCGGCCTCGAAGAGGCCGGAATCGATCGCAGGATGGCGGTCGATTCCGGGTATCGCCTATATCGTGGCGCTGTTGCTTGCAGCCTTATTCATCGCCGCAGGCACCCTTCTTTTGCCCAAGGGCTCTACGCTCGCGGTTTTTCTGTTCGATTATTCCGACAAGTCGTTCTTCGCCCGCGTCTATCCCTTCACCATCCAGAACGCCATGTATGTGATGATGGCGGTCGGGCTCGCCGACCTCTGGGTCAGGCATGCGGCGACGCAGCGCGAGCAGCGCTATATCGCCCGCAAGCTGCTGCCGGAGAACGACACCGACATCCTGCAGATCGACGATCTCGGCGCCATTCGCCGCACCGTATCCGACCTGAACGCGAGCGAGGAAGCCTTTCTGCCGCAGCTCATCGATCTTTCGATTCTGCAGCTCTTCACCGGCCGTTCGCTGGAACAGACCGTCGAAATCTACACGAGCACCCTCGAGCTGATGAGCCACCGGCTCGACCTCGCTTATCAGACCATGCGCTTTCTCGTGTGGGTCATTCCCACCACGGGGTTCATCGGCACCGTGGTCGGCATCTCGATCGCGCTCGAGGGAATGCAGGACCCGAAGAATATCTCGTTCGAGAAGGTGACCTCTGGCCTCGCCGTCGCCTTCTACACCACCATCCTCGCGCTCCTGTTGAGCGCCGTCCTCGTGCTGCTGCAAAACGTGGTGCAGCGCCGCGAGGAGATGGCGCTGAACCGCGCCGCGCTCTACACCCTGCGCAACCTGATCAATCGGGTCTATCTCGAGCACAGCAAGTAAACCGCCATGAAGCGGCCGCATCGCTCCATCGAGACCTTCGACATCTCGCTCATGGCGGTGGTGACCAAGGCCATGGGCGCCTTCCTCGTGCTGATGCTGCTGTTGATGCCCTATTACTCGTCGAGCCCGCTCGGCAAGGACGAGGCCCAGGATCTCGCGCGGAAGGTTCAGGACGCCGACGCCAAGATCAAGGGCGTGCTGGACAAGCTCGGCGACAAGGATCTCGGCAAGGACCTGGTGTCGGCCCGCGAGGAGCTTGGCAGCGGCGAGAAGCTCATCGGGCAGTTGAAGCGCTACGTCGATCAGTTGAGCGCGCAGGTGACGCGGCTTGAGGAGAAGATCGTCACGCTGAGCGCCGAGCTCGACCAGCTCAAGAAGGACAAATCCACGCTCAGCGCGCGCGTGGCCGAGCTGGAAAAGGAAAATGCCGACCTCAAGGCCGAGAACGAGAAACTCAAGGCCGAGATCGAGGAACTCAAGAAGCGCATTGCCGAGCTGGAAAAACAGATCAAGGACCTTAACGCCCGCATTGCCGAGCTCGAAAAGAAGATCGAAGAGCTCAACAAGCGCATTGCCGAATTGGAGAAGTCGGAGCCGGAAAAGGTCGAGGAGCTGAAGAAGCAGATCGAGGAGCTGAAAAAGGAGATCGCCCGGCTCAAGCAACAGGTTGAAGATCTCAACGCCCGGGTCGCCGCGCTGGAGGACGAGAACGCCCGGCTTCGGGCGAGGAACGCCGAGCTCGAGCAGCAGGTCGCGCAGTTGAATGCCCTGGTCGCTCCGCTTCAGGAGGAGAACGCCCAGTTGAAGGCCAAGATCGCCGAACTAGAGAAGCGGCTGAGCGAAGTACAGCAGGCCAACGCCAAGCTCGAGGCTCAGCCCGTTCTCGCAGGGGACGCCCAGAGCGCAGACTGCAGCTCTTTCACCATCGGCGCCTTCTCGGCAACCATGACGACCCAAGGGCAGAAACACGTTTTGAATTTCGGCAACGGTTTTGGCGTTCCGTTTCAGGCACGGCGGCTCGGCGGACGATACGTATCGATGTTCGTTGCTTCAGGTTTGCAGCCTAGTAACCGATATTTTCTCTTTCTGCTTTCGCGAAAAGAGGAACAGCGCGGCGATGAACCTCGGGCCGGCCTCAGCCATCACGCTGACGGTGGAGACCAGCCCAATGACGGCGGAGGACAGCCGTCTGAACCCCAACGGGAGAGTCCATTGCAGCCGCCCGCGAAAAGCTGCGTGGCAATCGTATCAATGGTCTTCTCGGCGGCAAATCGCGCCAAAAGCCGAATTTACCAGGTTGTCTTCGATCCAGGTCAGCCCGTGCAATATTTTGGCGATGCGATCACTGGTAGCGACTGGGACGCCCATTTTGCCGACCCTTCGCCGGAGGGACAGGCTTGGCTCAAGGATCAGCTCGCGCACGCCGACATTGTGCCCGCCGAAGCGCCGCCACCTGGGCCTGGCGCTGGCGGTGCTCCGCAAGGCGCCCCCGCCGGCGCACCACCACGATTTGAACCTCGTGCGGGCCGTGCCCCGCAAGGCGGACCCGCGGGCCCGGCGCCGCAGACTGGACCTGAAGCGCCCGGTGCTCCACCAGCCACCCTCGAAGGCCGGCGGACCAGAGGGCAGTAGCTCAAGGAACTCGGAAAAAGTGATATGCGTGGAACGGCTGTAGTCTTCTCGGCTTGATGGGGATGCGAAGTGGCAAAGCTGATCCGATGCCCGGCGGGACACATCTACGACAGCGCGGCGCATGAGGCTTGCCCGGAATGCGCGAGAACCGGCATGCCAAAGGCCGCCGAGGACGCGAGGCCGGCGCAAGTCGGCGAGGGCGCGAGTGCCGTCGTAGCGGCGGGGTCCGCCCTGCCGAAAAGCTGGCTTGCGATTGGCGGCGGTGCTGTGGCCGTCCTGGCCGTGGCGGGCTTCTTCTTGCTCAGGCCCTCCGGCGAAAACAAGGGGACGATTCCTAGTCCGTCCCCGTCGCAGTCGATTGCCGACCCAAACTCCGATCCGGACTTTCAGGCCTGCCTCAAGCCGTCGGATGTGCAAAGCGAGGCGTGCGAGCGCGCCGTTGCATCGGGCAAGTTCAGCGGCGGCGCGCTATCCAGCCTCTACAACAACCGGGGCATAGGGCATCAGAAAAAGAGCGAGCTCGACGCGGCGATCTCCGATTTCGCCGAAGCCATCAAGCTCAATGGCCGCAACGCCTTTGCCTTCAACAACCGAGGCAACGCCTATCGCGCCCAGCACAAGGATGACAGCGCGCTAGAGGATTTCGCCAAGGCCATCGAGATCGACGCCAAATATGTTTCTCCCTTCAACAATCGCGGTCTCCTCTACCTCAACAAGGGCGAATACGATCGAGCCATCGCCAATTTCGATCAAGTTGTCCGGCTCGATGCCAACTATCTCAGGGCCTATTGGAACCGGGGCAGCGCCTACCTGAAGAAGGGCCAACGCGACCACGCCATCGCCGACTACAACAAGGCGCTCTCGCTGAACCCCGACGATACAACGAGGAAGATGATCGAAGCAGAACTGAACGAGGCGAAGGCTGAGCCGGCGCCACAAGCCGCGGCGACGAACCAAACTCCAGCCTCCGCGCCGGGGCCAACGGCACAAACATCTACCGCCGATCCGAAATCGGATGCCCCCGAGGCATCCAATCCACCCTCAACATCGGCGCAAGCGACGGCTCCGCAAGGGAGTGACGCTCCCAATGCGGACACCAACAAGGTGGATACCGGCAAAGGCAAAGAGCCGGAGCCCGCGCCGAGCTCCAAAGTCCTGAAATCGACTGAGGAGGTTCTCGCCGACCCGGATTTCAAAGCCTGCCGCGCAATGGGGCTGGCAGACTGCGACCGCGGCATCGCCTCAGGCAAGTTCGAAGGCGAGGCGTTGGCGGTGCTTTACAACAATCGCGGCCAGGCGCGGAGCTTGCAACATGACGACGATAGGGCGCTGGAGGATTTGAACAAGGCGATCGCCCTCAATAAAAGCTTTGCGGCGCCCTATGCCAATCGTGGCGTGATCTATCAAGGCCGGAAGGACTACGACCGCGCCATCGCCGATTTCGACCAGGCCATTGAACTGAATTCGACGCACTTTGCCCCCTTTATGAGTCGCGCTGTGGCGTATTGGGACAAAGGCGATTCGGAACACGCCGCCGCCGATTACAAGAGGGCCCTTTCGCTCAATCCGCCGGACAAGGTCAAGAAGGACATTGAGCAGTCTCTCAAGGAGATCGAAGGCGGCGCGAAATTTCCGCCGGGTTCCGAGCCGGCGCAAAAACAAGGCTCGGCCGACGCGCCGCCTGACGACAAGAATTTGGCGCTGTCGGGGCCGAGCGAAGGCGGCTCGGACACCGGCTCGGGGCTGCCGCCCATCACCAAGCCAACTGAGGGTCAGGGATCCTCATTGTCGCTGCTCCCGAAGGAAGGCGAAGGAAGCCCGCCCGCGCAAGAGCAGGGCTCGGCCATGAAGGCACAGCTGCCAACGTCTGGTCCATGGGCGGCAATCGCGGCCGACGGCAACGGCGGCTGGGGCTCTGCGGTCGGCCAGCCTTCGCAGGATGAGGCGAGGAACGCCGCCCTGAAAGATTGCGGCGGAAGTGCTTGTAAGATTCTCGACGCCCTGCAATCCCGCTGCATCGCCTACGTCGAGAGCAGACAAGGCGGTTACTGGTATTTCGACTGGATCGGCCCCAACGAAAGCAACGTACAGAACAACGCTTTGAACGCCTGCAACAAGAAGGCGCCGGCCGGGTCCTGCAAACTCGTGAAGTCAATCTGCGCGCCGGGCTCGGCCACGCAAGCCAGTGCCGATCCGAAGAAGGACGCCGACTACTGCATGAAGACGATCGGGCCTGATGCCATCCCAGCCTGCGACCGGGCCATCGCCTCAGGTCATTTCGGCGACCGCGATCTTGCCACGCTGCACAACCAGCGGGGCTCGCTGCATTTCTTTAATAAGGAGGACGACGCGGCCATCGCCGAGTTCTCCGAGGCCATCCGTCTCGACGGCAGCCGCGCTAACTTCTTCGGCAACCGTGGCAACACCTACATCGGCAAGGGCGACTACGACAAAGCCATCGCCGATCTCGACCAGGCGATCAAGCTCGCCCCGGAGTCATCTAGCGGCTATCAGGGCCGGGCACTGGCGTATCTCAAGAAGGACCTGCCAGGCCCTGCGCGGGACGACTACACCAAGGCTCTATCGCTGAACCCCGACGCCAAGGACAAGAAGGACATCGAGAAGGCGCTCAAGGATCTGGGTCCCGACGTCCGCAACATGAAGATGCAGTGAGCCCTTATTCGACTTGCCCTCGCATGTCCTGCGCGTGGCTGCTCGTCCTCCTGATCTCTTGGGCGAGCGGCTCAGCGGCTGCGTCAATGTTTCTGCGCGCGAGAGTTTGGATCATGTCCCGGGAATGGGTATAAGCGTCCCTGACGTGACTTGTTACCCTCCCAAAACTCGGACCCAAAGACCCATGCGATGCATAAGTGACACACTGATCGTTGCGCTCATCGCGATGGCGATCGGCGCCGGCGCAGCCCAGGCGGCGGCGGAGGATTGCATGATCGGCGATTCTGCTCTGTGCGCTGCAAGGCCCAACTGTCATTGGGACTTCAAGAGACGCGGTTGCGAACAGGGCCCCCCGCCGCACGAGGATGCGTGCGCCGCGCACGAAGGCAAGGACGTCTGCAACGGCGACACTACGATTGGCTGCAAGTGGAACGCCGACAAGGAGAAATGTGAATCGGCGAAGTGATTTACCGTCGCCGGCAACGCATCGGTCACCGAAAACTCAAATCGATCTCTCCATAAAGCTCTGCCTGGGCTAAGCTGCGCGCGCGGGGCAGTCATAGGCAGCAAACGGAGGAAGTTCGATGAGTTCCAATCCCACCCGTCATCGCGACCGGGTGAAGGCGTCATTTTGCATCAGCTCTCTTGCCGGCTTGGCGGCCTGCGCGGGTCTGCTGGCGGTCTCGCTGGCGAGCCCGGCGCTCGCCGAGAACATACGCGGGGCGGCGACCGGTCCGACCACGGCGCCGGGTTTCAGCCATCCAGAGCAATACATCCATCTCAAGGATGTGAAGCCCGCCGACAACATGTACCCGGTGATCCAGCATGCAGAGCAGGACAAGGCGGCGCAGGACAAGCTCGCGGTGCTCTCGGCAAAGACCGGCAAGAAGCCCAACATCCTCATCTTCCTTTTGGATGACGTCGGCTGGGGAGACCCCGGGTTCAACGGCGGCGGCACCGCTGTCGGCAACGCCACGCCGAACATGGACAAGCTCGCCAATGAAGGCCTGCTCTTGACCTCGGCCTATTCGACGCCGTCATGCTCGCCGACCCGCGCCACCATCCACACCGGGCAGAACCCGCTGCATCACGGCATCCTACGCCCGCCGATGTATGGCGAGCCTGGAGGCCTCGACGGCGCCATCACCATGCCGCTCCTGCTCAAGAACCAGGGCTACGTCACCCAGGGCGTGGGCAAATGGCATATGGGCGAGAACCAGGGTTCGCTGCCGCAGAATGTCGGCTATGACGACTATGTCGGCTTCCTCGGCGTGTCCGACATGTACACCGAGTGGCGCGACACCTATTTCAACCCCGAGGTCGCGCTCTCGCCTGAGCGCTTCAAGATGCTCGAAGACGACGTCTTCAATCATTACGAGGTGCATTGCACCCCTGCCGACAAGACCAAATGCGAGAACGGCAAGCTCATCGAGCTCGACTACATCAAGGAGCTCGACCAGCACTGGTTGGACACGAGCCTCGCCTTCCTCGACAAGATGAAGGGGGCAAAGCAGCCCTTCTATCTCTACCACGCCACGCGCGGCTGCCATTTCGACAACTACCCATCGGATCAATGGGCCGGCAAGTCGATGGCGCGCACCGTCTATGGCGACTGCATGGTGCAGATGGACGATGTGCTCGGCAAGCTGGTCGACAAGCTCACCGAGATCGGCGAGCTCGACAACACGCTGATCCTGCTGACCTCGGACAACGGACCTGAATGCGAGATCCCGCCGCATGGGCGGACCCCGTTCCGCGGGTGCAAGGGATCGAGCTGGGAGGGTGGCGTGCGCGTGCCGACCTTCGTCTATTGGAAGGGGATGATCGCCCCGCGCCGCTCCGACGGCCTGTTCGATCTCGCCGACATCCTGCCGACGGCGCTCGATCTCGCCGGCGTCCCTGGCGGCAAGCTCGCCGGGCTGTTCCCCAAGACCACCTATATCGACGGCGTCGACCAGACGGCGTTCTTGATCGCCGACGACGGTCTGTCGGCGCGCCGCAGCAGGATCTACACCCTGAACCAGTATTACTCGGCGATACGTATCGATGAGTTCAAGGGCGTGGCGACCGGCGAAATCGAGAACGGCGTGGTGCAGAAGGGCTTCCCCGGCGGGTTCAGCGGCTCGGTGTTCACCGACACCGGCGGGGCCATCGTGTTCAACCTCTACACCAACCCGCAGGAGGACGTGAGCATCGGCATTCGCCATATCCCGTTGGCGGTTCCACTCGGAGAAACGGGAGGCTGGTACATGAAGGAGCTGATGGAATATCCGCCGCAGTTCAAGATCGGCTTCATGTCCAACAACCCGCCGGTCTATGACGTCCTTCCCGAAGCAAAAATGGGGGTGAAGGCGTGGATCAAGGAGCATGGGTTCGGCAGGCTCACGCCCTAGCAGACAAACAACGAGGAGCTCGTGCCGCCGCGCGCGGGCTCCTCGCCTGTGCTCTTGGGTCAGCGCGTGATGCGGCTGATCTTCGAGCCTTCAAGCGTCAGATTGTACATGAGGCCTGCAGGATCGAGGATGAAGCCGAGGACCGGGCTCGTCAGGCTCTCGGTGTCGATCGCCCCGCCGGCGCCGAGGGTGACGATGGCCACCGACCCGTCGACACCGGCCTTCCAGCCATAGGTGCCTTCGAAGCTCGACAGTGCCCGCTCGGTCATGAACATGATGATGACGGTGCGGGTCTGCACGCCGAGCTGAAAGCCGAACGAGCCTGAGATCAGATTGTAATATCCGCCGGGGCGACCGCGGATGATGAGCAGCCCCTCGCCATATTCGCCGCCAAGTCCGATTCCGGCCTTGACCACCGACGGGAACACCAGAATTCCCGCGGCCTTGGCGGCGATCTCGCGGGCGCCGCGGACCTGGCTCTCGAAGCTCGTCAGCGCGGCATTGACCTTGGCATCGATCTCGGGGCCGGTCGCCGCTTCGCCCCGCGACGGGCCTGCGACCATTGCCAGCACGGTGATGAGGATCAAGGAGAGCGCTCGGAACGTCGTCATATGTCAAACCTCACCAGGTCGGGGCGCGAGGAAAGCAACGTGACAGAACGAGCCCTTCAGTTCAGGGACGCCGAAGGCTAATCAGCGATCGGGCCGCTGGCAACCATGCGGCTGGCCTTCGCCGGGAGGCCACGGAAAAGCTCGATCCTGCGTCTTGAGTTTGCGAGAGTTTCGCCCGCGCCATGGTCACCGGCAAGAAGCGCCGGGACGGGGCCTAATCGTCCTCGCCGAAGCCGGACTCGACGAGCGCGATCAGCGCCTCGAGCGCAGCGCGGGCGTCGGTTCCCTCCGCCTCGATCAGGATCGAGTGGCCTTGGCCCGCGGCGAGCATCATCAGGCCCATGATCGAGGTGCCGCCGACGGTGTGGCCTTCCCGCGTCACGCGGATCTCGGCGTCGAAGCCTCCGGCGCAGCGCACGAATTGCGCCGAGGCGCGGGCGTGCAGCCCCTTCTTGTTGGGGATGGTCACCTCGGCGAAGTAGAGACCGTTTCCCGTCCCTCTCGCTTTAGTGCCGCGCTTGTTCAGCTGATCCATGATCCGTCATACCGGCGAAAGCCGGTATCCAGCACCAAGATTAATCTGACAGTCTCCTGCTCTGCCCACTGGATTCCGGCTTTCGCCGGAATGACGCAAATGGGCGATGGCATGAGAACCATTTCAACCTCGACACATCACGCGCTAATTGGCGGCGAGGATCTGGCTCGCCACGCTGATATATTTCCGTCCGGCTTCCTGCGCCTGATTGACCGCTTCCTCAAGCCCACACTCGCCGCGCACGCTGGCGAGCTTCACCAGCATGGGAAGATTAACGCCGGCAATCACCTCGACATTGGAGCGCTCCATGGCCGAGATGGCAAGATTGGAGGGCGTGCCGCCGAACATGTCGGTGAGCACCACGACGCCGCCGCCATTGTCGACCCTGGCGAGCGCGGCAAGCATATCGGCGCGCCGCTCATCGAGGTCGTCGTCAGGCCCGATGGAAATGGTCTCGAGCTGCTCTTGAGGTCCGACCACATGCTCGAGCGCCGCACGGAATTCATGGGCAAGCCTGCCATGTGTAACGATCACGACGCCGATCATGTTGCCCCGCAAATTTGGTCCGCCCGGTTAAAGGCCGCTATCTTTGTCGCGACGGCGGAAAGGCGCAAGCCCGAACCTATGCCTGTTGATGAGGCGATTGTGACACTGCCGAAAGAAGCGCCAATTTCAGCTTCAGCGCCGCGGAAGGCTCGAAAGGTGCAAGTCTTACAACTGGAAGCGCAATCCCTGCGAGGGTGATTCGCTCAGCCGGATCAGGCGGCATGCGAGGTACCTCTTCGGCCGAAACGAGATCGGCGACAAGGATAAGCCGCGCGTTCGGGCGATGCGGTAGGTCCAAAATGCCAAGGCCTCTCACCTCGATCTTGCCGGCGATGGTCTCGGGCGCCGAGGCGACAAGGCTGCCGTCACGCATAGCCTCGACCCACACTTGATCGTCGGCCACGAGCTGTGGCCGCAAGTCCTGCTCTGGGCCAAGCGCAAGAAAGCGAAGCGCGAGGTCGGACTTACCGCTGCCTGAGCCCCCGCGCAACAAGGCCCCATGCTGGCCGAGCGCCACGCAGGTGCCATGCACGAGCTCGCGTCTTTCACTCACGCATGCCTCTTGAATGGCCGTTAAGCGGCAGGAAGGCGGATCACGAAACGGGCGCCGCCGCTCTCGCGTTCGGCAGCGCCGACGCTCTTGCCGCGCCCGGCGCCACCCTCGTGAACACGGTTCTCAGCCCACAAGCGCCCGCCATGGGCGACCACGATCTGCCGTGAAATGTTGAGGCCTAGCCCCGAATTCTGGCCGAAGCTCTCCTGCGGCCGGTCGGTATAGAAGCGCTCGAAAATCCGCTCCAGATTCTCCGGCGGGATGCCCGGACCTTCGTCCTCGACCGCGATCTGAATCTCGTTGCCAACGCGCTTCGCCTTGACCGACACGCGGCCGCCGGGCGGCGAGAAGGAGATGGCGTTGTCGAGCAGGTTGACGATCACCTGACTCAAGCGGCTGTCATGGCCGATGCAGCGATAGGGACGGGCGCCGCTGCTATAGGCGACGTCGATCACCACCTCGGGCGTGTCGTCGCGATGGATGTCGTTGAACAGCGACACCGTGGTGCGCAGCAGATCGGCGGTGTCGACCGGGCGGGCGTCCTCGCGGGCAAGCTCGGCATCGAGCCGCGAGGCATCTGAAATGTCGCTAATCAGCCGGTCGAGCCGCCTCACGTCGTGCTGGATGATCTCCATCAGCCGCTCCTTGGCATCGGGGGTCTTGGCGAGCGGCAAGGTCTCGGTGGCGCTGCGCAAGGAGGTGAGCGGGTTCTTGAGCTCATGCGCCACGTCGGCGGCGAAGCTTTCGATGGCGTCGATGCGGCGGTAGAGCGCCTGGGTCATGTCGCGGAGCGCGCCGGAGAGATGACCGATCTCGTCGGTGCGGTCGGTGAAGTCGGGGATCTCGGCGCGCGCCTTCACGCTGTGGCGCACGCGCTCGGCCGCCGAGGCAAGCCGCTGCACCGGGCCGGCGATGGTGTTGGCGAGGATCATCGAGAGGACGACGGTGACGGCGGCGGCGAACAAGGACACGCGCACGATGCCCCAGCGTTCCGCCGCGACGATGTTGTCGATGTCGCCGCCGCGCGTGGAGAGCAAGAGCACGCCAAGCACGGCGCGCAGGCGCTGCACGGGCACCGCCACCGACACCACGAGCTCGCCCTTGTCGTTGACGCGCACGATGGGCACCGAGGTGCCGGTCAGCGCCGAGGCGACCTCCGGATAGGCCTTGCCGTTGTCGCCGCCGATCTCGTTGTAGAGCGGCAGATCGTATTGCCGCATGCGCGTTTTCACTGCCTGCCAGAAGGCGGTCAGCGCGTCGGGCTTCTCCGCGTCGGGCGGGGGCAGGTCGTAGCGGAGCACCTCGCCGCGCGAATAGAAGGTGTCCGAATCGAGGATCAAAGCGCCGTCGCGGCCATAGATGCGGGCGCGGCTGCCGGTCGGCTTGACCAAGCGGCGCAGGATCGGAGCGGCGCGTTCCGGATCGATAGTGAATCCGAGGCTGTCGTCATCGGCGCCGCCGCTCGCTTGTCCCGGCTCGCTCTCCAGGAGCTTTTCCGGATCGAGCTGGATCTGGTCGGTGTCGACGCCGGCGGACGCGGCGAGCGCTCCGGCGATGATCTCGCCTTGGGTGAGCAAGCTCTGCACCTTGGCGTCGATCAGGCCGGCTCGGAACTGATTGAGGTAAAGAATGCCGGAAACGAGGATCGCCAAGCCGATCAGATTGAGGATGACGATGCGCCGGGTGAGGCTTGAGAAGCCGTGACGGAAGGGCAGACGCTGCCACAGCCAGCGCGCCCCCCGGCGCAGGCGGATGTAGCTTGCTTTCAGGCCGCGTCGCAGGCGCTCTCTAAGCCTCGTCGCCTCGGCTCCCTGCCAGGACCTGTCGGCCTCGGCGGTCATGGATCTCCTGACCCGCTACTCTTTGAAGCGATACCCCACGCCGTAGAGGGTTTCGATCACGTCGAAGCTCGTATCCACGGCCTTGAACTTCTTGCGCAAGCGCTTGATGTGGCTGTCGATCGTTCGGTCGTCGACATAAACCTGATCATCATAGGCGGCATCCATCAGCGCGTCCCGGCTTTTGACCACGCCTGGCCTCGCGGCAAGCGCCTGCAGGATCAGGAACTCGGTGACGGTCAGCGTCACCGGGCGGTTGTCCCAGACGCAAGTGTGCCGCTCGGGGTCCATCTTGAGCTTGCCGCGCTCGAGCACCTTGGACTTGTCCTCGACCGGCGCGCTGCCGTCGCGCGGCGCGGCGCGGCGGAGCACGGCCTTGACCCGCTCGACCAGAAGGCGTTGCGGGAAGGGTTTGCGGATGAAGTCGTCGGCGCCCATCTTCAGCCCGAACAGCTCGTCGATCTCCTCGTCCTTTGAGGTGAGAAAGATCACCGGCAGCTCGGTGCGCTGGCGCAGCCGCCGCAAAAGCTCCATGCCGTCCATGCGCGGCATCTTGATGTCGAGGATGGCAAGGTCGGGCGGATTTTCGGAGAGACCGTCAAGGGCGCTTGCCCCGTCGTTATAGGTCTGGGTCTTGTAGCCTTCAGCCTCGAGCACCATGCGCAAGGAGGTCAGAATGTTACGATCGTCGTCGACAAGTGCGATGGTTGGCATTGAGATGGCACCTTGCGGTCAGGGAATCGGGGGGTTCAGGCTGACGCAAAATATGGCAGCATGGGGGCGCGTCACGCAGCCCGTTAATATTGCAATGCAGCAAATATCCTTATGGCGCAAGTAAATAAGACATGAGCGAGATGCCCTCCAAGGCTGAATTGGCCGCCGATGCAAGGGGTTTGGTGCGGCGCGCGTTGAAGGCCTCGCTTGCCAGCATTGCCTCCGGCAGCGCCTATCCTTACGCGTCTCTGATCACCACCGCGACCGAGGCCTCCGGCGCTCCGATTTTCCTGATCTCGGGGCTCGCCCAGCACACGCGAAACCTGACGCAAGACCCTCGCGCCTCGATCCTGTTCGACGGCACCGGCGCCGCCGGCGATCCCCTGCAGGGCGCACGCGTGACGCTGTTCGGCAGGGCCGAGAAGGTCGGGGACGAGGCGGTGCGGCGCAGGTTCCTGGCGAGGCACCCTGAGTCGGAATTCTACGCCGGCTTTCCCGACTTCGCCTTCTGGCGGCTCGAGGTTGAGGGCGCCCACTATATCGGTGGCTTCGGCCGCATCGTCGATTTCGCGCCGGAGGAGCTTCTGGTCGACACCAAAGGCGCAGGCGATCTGCTCGCCGCGGAGCCGGACATCCTCGCCCATATGAACGCGGACCATGCCGACGCCATCCGCCTCTACGCCACGCGGCTCGCGGGCGCGCCTGAGGGCTTCTGGCGGATGAGCGGCATCGATCCTGAGGGCTGCGATCTGATTTGGGAAGGCGATGCCCGACGTATTCGCTTTCAGGCCCCTATCGCCACGCCAAGCGAGGCCCGGGCCGAGCTGGTGCGGCTCGTCAACGCGGCAAGGGAGCCTGATTAGGACCTCGCAGCCCTTGCCTTGAAAGCTTTGCAAGATCGGGCTAGCAAGGGAAAGAAATTCACCCTACCGCCGCATCGCCCTAGCCAGAGGATCAGCCCGCATGAGCGTTCAGTCGAAGATTGTTCCAGGAGGCGCCAAGACCACCAACCCCAAGGTTCTGGCCTTCGTCGAAGAGGCAAAGGCCCTGTTCAAGCCGGAGTCAGTGGTGTGGTGCGACGGCTCGAAGGAAGAATATCAGCATCTCCTGAAATCGCTGGTCGATGGCGGCACCGCGCTCTGGCTCAACCCCGACAAGCGGGCGAATTCGATCCTGGTGCGCTCAGATCCGGCGGACGTCGCCCGGGTCGAGGACCAGACCTATATCTGCTCGAAGTCGAAGGACGACGCCGGTCCCACCAACAATTGGTTCGATCCGGCCGAGATGAAGGCGACGCTGACCAAGCTCTACGACGGCGCCATGGCCGGGCGCACCATGTATGTGGTGCCTTATTCCATGGGCCCGGTCGGCTCTCCCATCGCCGGCATCGGCGTCATGGTGACCGACTCGGCCTACGCCGTCGCCAACATGCACATCATGACCCGCGTCGGCGACAAGGTGTGGAAGGCGCTCGGCGACTCTGAGGATTTCGTGCGCGGCATGCACACGGTCGGCTATCCGCTCTCGACGCCCTCGACCGCCGACGTGCCGTGGCCCTGCAACAAGACGAAGTACATCTCGCATTTCCCCGAGACGCGCGAGATCTGGTCTTACGGCTCAGGCTATGGCGGCAATGCGCTGCTCGGCAAGAAATGCCACGCGCTCCGCATCGCTTCAGTGAAGGCCCGCGACGAGGGGTGGATGGCCGAGCATATGCTGATCCTCAAGCTGACCAATCCGGAAGGCAAGTCGAAGTTCATCGCCGCAGCCTTCCCCTCGGCCTGCGGCAAGACCAATCTCGCCATGCTCAATCCGACCATTCCCGGTTGGAAGGCCGAGACCATCGGCGACGACATCTGCTGGATGAAATTCGGCGCCGACGGGCGTCTCTATGCCATCAATCCCGAGACCGGCTTCTTCGGCGTGGCGCCAGGCACGTCGGATGAATCCAATCTCAACGCCATGAAGACGCTCACCGCCAACTGCATCTATTCCAACGTGGCACTGACCGACGACGGCGACGTGTGGTGGGAGCAGATGAGCAAGGCCCCCGAGCACACCGTCGACTGGATGCGCCGCAACTGGACGCCGGCTTCGGGCCGCCCGGCGGCGCACCCCAATGCGCGATTCACGGCTCCGGCATCACAGTGCCCGGTGATCGCGCCGGAATGGGAGGATCCCAAGGGCGTGCCGATCGACGCCATTCTTTTTGGCGGCCGCCGCGCCACCGTGGTGCCGCTCGTCACCGAGGCGCTCAACTGGCTGCACGGCACGTTCCTCGGCTCGATCATGGCCTCTGAGAAGACCGCTGCCGCGTCGGGCGTGAAGGGCGATATCCGCCGCGACCCGATGGCCATGCTGCCCTTCTGCGGCTACCACATGGGCGACTATTTCGCCCATTGGCTGAAGATGGGCGAGAAGGGCGGCGCCAAGATGCCGAAGATCTTCTACGTCAACTGGTTCCGCAAGAACGGCGACGGCAAGTTCATGTGGCCCGGCTACGCCGAGAACAGCCGCGTGCTGAAATGGATCTTCGAGCGCTGCGAAGGCAAGGCCGACGCGGTCGATACGCCGATCGGCAAGGTCCCTGCCGATGGCGCCATCGATGTCAAGGGAGTCAAGGTCGATCCCGCCGACATGAAAGCGATGACCAGCGTCGACAAGGAAGGCTGGAAGGCCGAGATTCCGCTGATCAAGGAGCACTTCGCCACCTTCGGCGCGAAACTGCCGCAGGCGCTGAAGGACGAGCTCGCCGCGCTGGAGAAGCGGCTCGGCTAGCTGAATATCCGAAGACTCGTATTGGTGGGCCTTTCCGCGCCTTTACGCCCGTAGAGTGTCGGTGCGTGGAGAGGCCCGTCACGGCGAGGGCGACTGGCTGGTGAGAAAAATCCGCATTGTCTCGAAGTCGAACGTCACGGCGTAGGGCTTGAAGAAGTCGTGGCCGATCATGCCTGCGAGATGGAAGCCAAAACTGTTCTCCCACGGGAACGGTCCATCGTAGAGACCCGCGACATTGTCTTCCCGCATGTTTCCAAACGAAAGCTGGCGCACGGTGTAGGGCACGATTTTCAGCGTTCCGCCGGCCCCAGCGCCTTCGGAAGCCTTGTCCTCCTCGAGCTTGATTCCCGCCGCCTTGATCACCGGTTCCGCGAGCTTTACGCCCGCGCCCGCAAGCCCCGTGTCGACGAACAAGAGCGCAGGTGGCATCGTCTCCACGCGACCCCAACCCACCATGAAGTGATCGCTCGCCATCCAGAAGGGAACCGCGACGCTGTCCTCGGACGACTCTGCCGCAAACCTCTTGAGACTCTCCGCGTTTTTGCGGCGCAAGACGAGCTCGCCGCGCGGAAAATCGAGCGTCGCCAGGAAATGGTAGAACAGAGTGGTGCCGATCACGCCGTCGATGCGCTTCACTCCAAGCCCTGCTGAGAGTTGGCGAAAGGGCAGCGTCATGACGGGCAGGTTCTGAACGGTCCAATCGCCGAGCTTGAGCGATTCGATGCGCGACTGCCCGACCTTGGCCTGCTCACCGCCGGCGAACGTGCCCTGCACGTCGCCGAATTGCGGAAGGCCGAGCTCCTTCGCGAAGTCGGTGTCGAGCCCGAGCTCGGAGCCTCCGGTATCGATGAAGAAGCTGACCTCGTCGCCGCCGTTTACGCGCACGCTGACGACCGGCAGCGAAGCACCGTTCAAGAATTTGAGGTGCGTGGTTTGCCCGTCGCCGTGCACCTCATAGGGCGTCTGGCCCTTGAAGCTCTCCAACTTGGCGACATTCAAAGTCGGATATTGCTCGATGATCAGCCTGTTGGTGCCGACCTCGACTCCGTTGAGCGCAGCCACCGCCTTTTGGAAGTCGTCGCGGCGATAAAACGTTTCGGCCAGCATGACCTTGGCGTCGTCGTCCCCTGGCCGCAGAGCGATGGCGGCTTCCAACCACCTCTGCGCGTCGTCGAGCCGGTTGGCAAGCAGGGCGACCCGGCCCAGTTGGAGGACCGCCGAATAGTCCTTCGGATCTTGGGCGACGATTCGTGCGTAGATGTCGCCAGCCTCTGTAAACTTCCCAGCCTTGAAGAGCTGGGCCGCGGAATCGGCGTCAGACCGGTTCGGCTCAGACCTCGCTTGTCCTGGGAAACAAGTCGCGACAATCAGGGCAAGTGCGATGCAGATGCTGGCATATTTCATTTTTGTTTCCGTCATGAGTTGCTGTGCGCCGCCCGGACTGTATCAGAGATCGGATCGCGCGAGCGCAGGACAGCAGAGGGGCACGCGCCGCTCTTGCCGCATCGCGCGCTTCGCCTTAAGCCACGTGCATGAGCAAGGGCAAAGGCAAAGGCGTGGTCGCCGCCGGTCATGAGCTGACCGCACTGGCCGCGGCGGAAATACTGCAAGACGGCGGCAACGCCTTCGACGCCTGCGTCGCGGGCCTGTTCATGACCTTCGTCGCTGAAGCGGTGTTCTCCTCGCCTGGCGGCGGCGGCTTCCTCATGGCGCGGCGGGCAGGAAGCGACGCCGTCACGCTGTTCGACTTCTTCGCCGAGACGCCTCGACATAAACGAGAGAGAGACGAAGTCTCTTTCTATCCAATCCACGCCGATTTCGGCCCGGCCAAGCAGGAGTTTCATATCGGCATGGGCTCGAGCGCCACGCCAGGTGTGGTGCCCGGCCTCTTCGCCATGCACGAGGAGCTATGCCGGCTTCCGATGAAGCGCCTGGTCGAGCCCGCGGTGCGCGCCGCGCGCGCGGGATTCCCGCTCTCGGCGTTCCAGGCCTATCTCCTCACCGTCATCGCGCCGATCCTCAAGGCCACCACCGGCGTTGCGAAAATCTTCGCGCCCGGTGGCACACTGCTGAAAGCCGGCGAAACCTTCAGCAACCCCGATCTTGCCGAGACCATCGAATGGCTCGCAGAGGACGGCGCGCGCCTGTTCCTCGACGGCGATGTCGGCCAGGCCATCGTCAAGCAGCAGCGCGACGGCGGGTTCCTCACCCATGACGATCTTGCCGACTATCGCGTGGCGCGGCGGACGCCAATCCTGTGGCAGCACGACGGCGCCACCGTCGCACTCAATCCGCCGCCCGCCGCAAGCGGCGCGCTGATCGCCTTCGGCCTCTTCTATGTGCAAGCGCTCACCGACGCCGGCCGGGCGCTCGACGCGCTTGCGCTGAAAGAGGCCATGCAGGCCACCAACGAAGCGCGCGCCTCGCACGGCGAGGGGCTTGCCGCCAAGCTCGCCGATGGCGTGCTCGCGAAAGACATGCGCGAGGCCGCGCGGCACCCCGCAGCTCACCGCGGCACCACCCATGTCAGCGTCATCGATCGCGACGGCAACGCCGTTTCGGCGAGCCTCTCCAACGGCGAGGGCAACGGCTCGATGGTCGGCAGATTCGGCTTCATGCTGAACAACATGCTTGGCGAAGAGGATTTGACGCCCAAAGGCCTGGGAAAATGGCGCGAAGGCGTGCGGCTCTCCTCGATGATGGCGCCGGCCATCATCTTACAGCCCGACGGCACGGTCGTTGCGCTCGGCAGCGGCGGCTCGAACCGCATCCGCACCGCCATCCTGCAAGTCGCCGTCAACCTGCTCGATCATGGCATGAGCCTGGAAGACGCGGTGGACGCGCCGCGGCTGCATCTTGAGCGCGAGGGGACGCTCAGCTTCGAGCCTGGCCTGCCGGAGGCTGCGCATGCCGCCTTCCGCGCGCTTGGCGAGAAAGCCCGTGCCTGGCCGGAGCGGAATCTGTTCTTCGGCGGCGTGCACGCCGCGCGCCGCTTCGCCGACGGCGTCGTCGAGGGCGCTGGCGATCCGCGTCGCGGCGGGGTCGCAATCGTGGTGTAGGCGATAGGGGTTGGGCGACGGTCCGCCCATGTCGTAAACTGCCAATTTGGCGTCGCTAATCGTCAATAAGCTCGGACTGCCCGGCGCAAGATACAAGTGACGGGACGTCGCCAGTCATGAGGGCAAGCATGAAAACCGCCATTGCCATCAGTCACGTTTGCTTCGAGGACGCCGGCACGCTGGAAGACGCGATTACCGACCGTGGCATGTCGTTCCGCTATCTGCAAGCCGGCGTGGACGATCTCACGCCGGCCAAGGACGCCGACATTCTCGTGGTGCTCGGCGCGCCGATCGGCGTCTACGAGGTCGACCGCTATCCGTTTCTGAAGGAGGACTTCGCGGTGATCGAGGCCGCGCTCGCCCGCGGCAAGCCGATCATCGGCATCTGCCTCGGCTCGCAACTCCTCGCCGCCGTGCTCGGCGCCCGCGTTTATCCCAACCGCGAGAAGGAAATCGGCTGGGGCCTGCTGGGCTTGACCCCCGACGGGCGCAAATCGCCGCTCGCGGCGCTCAGCGAGAACAAGTTCAGGGTGCTGCACTGGCACGGCGACACCTTCGATCTGCCGCGCGGCGCCACCTGGCTCGCCGAGACCGCGGTCACCCCGCACCAGGCCTTCAGTACCAACAACGGCAGGGTGCTCGCCCTGCAATTCCACGTCGAGCAGCACACGAGGGGCATGGAGCGCTGGCTGGTCGGCCATACGCTCGAGCTGACGACCGCCGGCGTCGATGTCAACCAGCTCCGCGCCGACACGCAGCGCCTTGGGCCCGGCATGGAGAAGGCGAGCCGGACGGTGTTCGACCTGTGGCTCGACCATGTCGGCGTGGCGCCGGCGCGAACAACGGCGCCTGCGAAGTAGGATTTCGCTCAAAGTCCGAGGTGCTGAACCTCTCCCCAGCGGGGAGAGGTCGGTTGCTGCGCCCTTAGGCGGAGCAACCGGGTGAGGGGGCTATTTGACTCCGAGAACTGGCTCCCCCTCACCCTTTCCGCCATGCGACTTGCGCAAGCACCGCTCAAAAGCGTCGCGCTCAAGATCGCGGCAGAAAGCCCTCTCCCCACAGGGGAGAGGAGGAGCAAGCGCGGGGCTTGGCGCTACAACGGGTGCTGGTCGGTGGAATCCTTCGGCGCGTCGAAGGTCTCGCCGGGCGTCGCCGGCAGCTCGGTATTGTCGGGCGCTTTGATGTCCTCGCCCTTGGCGTTCCACCAGGTCGAGCCGTAGCTCACGCCGCCGGAGCGCTTGACGAGATGGGTGAGCACCACCTCGCCCGGATAGTAGTTGACCGTCCACGGCCCGACGATGCCCTTGGGAATCGCCCGCCAGGTCACCAGGATCTCGTCGCCCTTCTTGGCGTCGCCCTTCTTCACCTCGAGCAGCCTGAGCTTGGCGAGATAGGCCGGCAGGTCTTCTCCGGTCTTGTCGTCCTTGGTCACGACGGTGCAGCTCACCGACACAACGCGGACCGCGGCGACGAGGTCGCTCTTGTCCATCAGCTCCTGCTCGGACATCGGCGCCGGCAGCGCAAGCGCCGGCGTGGCGAGGAGGAGGGCAAGAGCAGGCAGCAATCCCATGACCCGTCTGATCATCCACTTTCTCCCAAACCTATTCTCGGCGTCATGCCCGGGCATGTCCCGGGCATCCAGTGAGGCCTACCACAATTTGGGACGGCGCGGTTTGGACTTTGCGTGGGGGAGGGTAGGGAGGGGGGTTAAACCAAAAAACCTGCGCTGCTTACCCCCCTCCATTCGCGCAAGGCGCGAATGTGCTCCCCCGCAAGGGGGGAGCGGGGAGACTTGACAGCTCCTGCGATCAATCCCGGTCGACGAGGCCCTTGACGCCCTCATGCTTGGCGCAGTGGACGCAGCAATAGATGGTGTCGCCATGCTGCACGCCGTGGCCGATGACGCGGCACCCGCAATGCGGGCAGACCGGCGCGAGCGCGGCAATGGCGCATTCGAACGAGTCGAACACGAGCGTGCGGCCGCCCATGGTGACCTCGAAGCTCTGGTCGTAAGTGTTGCCGCATTGCGCGCATTTGCCCATGGGAATGTCCTCCGCTTCACAAGAACCTCGTCATGCCCGGACTTGATCCGGGCATCCATGCCGTTAGGCCTCAGCAAGTTGAAGCGTCAGCGGAATGGATTGCCGGGTCAAGCCCGGCAATGACGGCGTTGAGCTGACGCTTGCATAACTCGGTTGGGGGGCCACTCCTAATGCGCGGCCTCCCAGTTGTCGCCGGCCCGGGCGTCGACCTTAAGCGGCACCTTCAGCTTCAGCACCGGCTCCGGCGCCTTCTCCATCACCGCCTGCGCCACCTCCATGGTCTTGTCGACCTCGTCCTCAGGCGCCTCGAACACGAGCTCGTCATGCACCTGCAGCAGCATGCGCGCGCTGAGTCCGGCTTCGGCGAGCGCAGGGACCATGCGGATCATGGCGCGGCGGATGATGTCGGCGGCAGAGCCCTGGATCGGCGCGTTGATCGCGGCGCGCTCGAAATTGCCGCGGAGCGACGGGTTCTTGGTGTTGATCTCCGGGTAATGCACCTTCCGCCCGAACAGCGTCTTCACATAGCCCTGGCGGCGGGCCTCGGCCTTGGTCGCCTCCATGTAGTCGCGGATGCCGGGGAAGCGCTCGAAATAGGTCTTGATATAGGTGCCGGCCTCGCTCCTGCCGATGCCGAGCTGGGCGGCGAGCCCGACGGCCGAGATGCCGTAGACGATGCCGAAATTGATCGCCTTGGCGCGGCGCCTGATCGCCGGGTCCATGTTTTCGATCGGCACGCCGAACATCTCGCTCGCGGTCATGGCGTGAATGTCGAGGCCGTCGGCGAAGGCCTGACGCAGCGTCGGCGTGTCGGCCATGTGGGCGAGCACGCGAAGCTCGATCTGGCTGTAGTCGGCGGAGATCAGCTTCTTGCCCTTCTCCGTCACGAAGGCCTTGCGGATGGCGCGGCCTTCCGATGTGCGCACCGGGATGTTCTGCAAATTCGGCTCGAGCGACGAGAGCCGGCCCGTGGTGGTGGCCGCGAGTGCGTAAGAGGTGTGCACGCGCCCGGTCTCGGGGTGAATGTAGGTGGGAAGGGCGTCGGTGTAGGTGCTCTTCAGCTTGGCGAGCAGGCGCCAGTCGAGCACCTTGCGCGGCAGCTCGTGGCCCTCGGCGGCAAGCTCTTCGAGCGCGCTTGCATCCGTGCTCCAGGCGCCGGTCTTGGTGCGCCGTCCGCCGGCGAGACTCATCTTGTCGAACAGGATCTCGCCGAGCTGCTTCGGCGAGCCGATATTGAAGTCCTCGCCGGCAAGCTCCCTGATCTCGTCTTCGAGCCGCGCGAGGCTTTGCGCGAAGCTGCCTGACAGCCCGGCAAGCGTGGCACGCTCGACCCTGATACCGGTCCGCTCCATCAGCGCCAGCACCGGCGCGATCGGCCGCTCCAGGGTCTCGTACACGGTGGTGACGTGCTCGGCGGCAAGACGAGGCTTGAGCACCGTCCAGAGCCGCAAGCCGATATCGGCTTCCTCGCCGGCAAACTCCGTGGCACGCGCGACCGGTACGCGGTCGAAGGTGACGGCGGCGCGGCCCGTGCCAACGATCTCCTTGTGGGTGAGGCAGGTATAGGAGAGGAGGGCGCCCGCGAGCTGCTCGGGCAGATGCTCGGCGCGGCCTGCGTCGAGCGCATAGGACATGAGGCAGGGGTCGTCGAAGCCTTGAAGCGCGATGCCGTAGCGGGCAAGCACCACCATGTCGAATTTGGCGTTCTGCACGATCTTGAGCACGCTCAAATCTTCCAACAGAGGCTTCAACAGATCGAGCGCCTCGCGCATCTGGATGCGCGGGCCCTCTTCGCCGCCGAGATCGAGCTCATCGGTGGCACGATGGGCGAGGGGCACATAGGCCGCCTGTCCGGGGCGTAGCGCGAGCGCGATGCCCACGAGCTCGCCCTGCATTGGATCGAACGAGGTGACCTTGGCCCTGAAGGCGACATGGCCCTGATCGCGCGCGGCGTCGAGCAAGGCGGCAAGGCGCTCAGGGTGGACCACCGTTTCGTATGTGCTGCGGTCGAAGGGGAGGACGGCGAGCCTGGCCGCGCGCTCCGCGGCCAGCTCTGCTGGTGAGCCCTCTTCAGCATGACGCCCTTCACTGGCAGGTCGATGGGCGACGAACCCTCCCAGAGGCATCTTGCGCAGTGGGTGGTCATAGGCTGCTTCGCGTTTGCGCGATTGCTTTGTAGGCGCCGCTGCACCCTCCGGGACAGGCACACCGAGGTCTTCCGCCACGCGACGAAGCAGAACTTTGAATTCTAGCCTGCGCATGAAGCTCATCAGCGTCTCGGCGTCTGGCTGGCGCACCAGCGTCTCGGCGAGCGGCACCTCGACCGGCACGTGGGTGTCGAGGGTGACCAGCGTCCGCGACAGGCGCGCCTGGTCGGCGAACGTGATGAGGCTCTCGCGCCGCTTTGGCTGGGTGATCTCTGAGGCGCGGGCGAGCAGCGTGTCGAGATCGCCATACTCGTTGATGAGCAGCGCAGCGGTCTTGACCCCGATGCCCGGCACGCCAGGGACATTGTCGGTGGGGTCGCCGATCAGCGCCTGCACCTCGATGACCTTCGTGGGCGGCACGCCGAAGCGCTCCATCACCTCGTCCTCGCCGATCACCCTGTTCTTCATGGTGTCGTACATGCGGATGCCTGGGCGCACGAGCTGCATGAGGTCCTTGTCGGAAGAGACGATGGTCACGTCGGCGCCGGCTTCCAGCGCCTCGCGCGCGTAGGTGGCGATGAGGTCGTCGGCCTCGTAGCCCTTCTGCTCGAGGCAGGCGACGTTGAACGCCTTCACCGCCTCTCGGACCAGCGGGAATTGCGGGACGAGGTCCTCCGGCATGTCCGGGCGATGCGCCTTGTAATCGGCATAGAGCTCGTTGCGGAACGTCTGCTCGGAAAGGTCAAATATGGCTGCGATATGGGTCGGCGGATCGAGCTCGCCTGACTCGCGCAATAGCTTCCACAGCATGCCGCAAAAGCCGTGCACGGCGCCGACCGGTAGGCCGTCGGACCGAGGCAGCGGCGGCAGCGCGTGAAAGGCGCGGAAGATGTAGCCCGAGGCGTCGATCAGATAGACGTGGTCGCCCTTGGCCACCGGCCTTCCGGCGGCCGTTTGCGTGCTGTCAGCCATTGTCATGATGGGGGAAATATAGGGATTGGCGGGGCTGCCGTCAGCATGGGCAGGGGCCTTGTCCCCACCCGTCCGCGCCGCTTCGCGCCGCGTCCACCCTCCCCTCGCGGGGAGGGATAACTGAGATCGCTTGGCCTGTCTTATCCCTCCCCTTCAGGGGAGGGTGGCTCGCCCGGCCTTGGCCGGGTTAGCCGGGTGGGGTCCCATTTTGTCATGCCCGCGCAGGCGGGCATCCAGTAACCCTCGGTGGTTCAGAATCGAGCACCGACAGTGGTTACTGGATCGCCCGGTCAAGCCGGGCGATGACAAGGACGGAGGCCATCCCAGCAACCGCGACTAATGTCGGGGGTCGCGACGATCCGTTAAGGCTTGTTCGACTGCTTCGCGCGTGGGGCCAGCAATCCAATCGGCGCTAGCGAATGCGACAAGTCGATTGACTTCGCGTGTCGTGACATCAAGACGGCTTGTTGTGTGTCGTCCAACGAGTGCGACTTCCCTCGTCAGAGGCGCGACTACTTGCGCCGTTGGGTGTTGCAATGCAGCAGGAGGCGCGTCGGCATAGCCATCCACCAGCCAAACGACGCCGCGATCACCTGTGATGAAAGACTCTCCATGGGGAGCGCTCAGCCAAACCCACGACAACCGGGGAAAATGGCGGACTTGGAAATACCAAGCCTGGATATGCAGCGCCTCGAGGCGATCATCTGTGCGGAGAATCCATCTCCAGCCAAGCTTACGAAGCTCGTCAAATTCATCAGCGTCCACCTCACGGCGCTCGCCGCTCGCCGGGTCCTCTACTAGCGATGGGTGCGTTCGATACCCGATCTCTTCGAACCCTGGGGGAGGCTCTTCGACTACTACCGAATCTAACGGCTCGTTAGCCCATGCCTGCACGAGCTTCATGTACCCAGGCGCGCGCGCGGCTTGCCAAGCCAAAAAGCGCCACACCTCAGGTGGGATGCCTACGCTCTCCGTCGCGTCACCCGTTGCGATGCTTCTTATCGCTGTGGATGCTGCGCTCTCGATCTTAGAGAGATGCGCCTCGATTGATGCGTCTGGTTCAGCAAGACCTCCACGACCATCGTAGAGCCCGCGCACAGTCGAAATGTTTTTGGGTGATCGCCGGGCAATCTTGCCCGTCGTTAACGATGCGATCCAGACATACGGATCTCGCCGATTCTCAGACTCCGGGGCAACGAATCCGCGAAGGTAGAACTTGGGGACGGTATGCGCTTTCGTTCCCATGCCAATGTCTCAGCCGAGCCGGGTGGGGTGGCCTGCAGCCCTAATGCGTGCGCTCAAGCTCGTGGCTGCGCTCGGCGCTGCCCGCGGCGAAGACCATGTCGGCCCCGCCGAAGGTCTTCTCGATATAGTCCTTGAAATAGGTCTCCATGAACGGGAAGGCGCGGGCGAGCCGCATGAAGTCCTTCTGCGAGATCCACAACACGGTGGAATCTTCAAGCGCCACCACGAGTCCGGTGCGGAGCGACGATTTGACCAGCACCCGCTCGCCGAAATGGTCTCCTGGGCCGAACACCTTCTCGAAATGCTCGGCCGTCTCGGCATTGTCGATGGTGAGCTTGAGCGAGCCCTTGACTACGGTATAGAAGCCATCGATCAGCATGCCGGGCTCGAGAACCTTGTCGCCCTTGCGGTAATGGATGTAGCGCGTGCTCGGCATCGACGACTGTACCAGCACGATATTGGGCGGCGTGAACACGTTCAGGATCCAGTTCACCAGCACCCGCACCTTGGTGGCGAATCCCGGCAGGAAGGAAAGATAGAAACCGCGCCACAATAGCCAGGCGAGGAAGCCCGAGAGCTTGATGCCGTAGACCTCGGCCACGGCCTTGCTCATGCCGAGCGAGGCGAGCGATCCCCTCGAGGTATAGGCAAAGGGCTTGAGCTCCTCTTGCTTGGCCTTGGCGATCAGATTGTGGGCGAGCTGGCGCCCTTCGCGCACGGCGAACTGCGCAGTCTGCGGGGCGTAGTGCAAGGGGTCGTCGGCAGGCTGCTCGACCAGCGGAATGAGCGCCGCGTCGCCAACCGCCCAGATGCCGTCATGACCGGAAACGCGCATGAAGCGGTCGGTCTTGATGCGTCCCCACTGCATGTCGAGGGCGAGCGATTCGACCAGGCGATGCGGACCGTTGCCGATGGTGGCGACGATGGTCCGCGTCGGAATGAGGCTGCCGTCGGCGAGTTCCACCCCGGTCGAGGTTGCCGATTTGGTGCCGATGCCGGTCATGACCTCGATGCCGTTCATGCGCAGCCGCAGCGTCGCATATTCGGCGAGGTCGGCAGGGAAAGTGGGCAGGATGCGGTCGGCATATTCGATGAGGTAGACGCGGATCTCCTCGGGCTTGATGTTGGGATAATATTTCAGCGCGCGGCGGATCAGGTCGTTGATCTCGGCCACCGTCTCCACCCCGGTGAAGCCCGCGCCAACCACCACGAAGGTGAGCAGCTCGCGCTTCAGCTCCGGCTCCTTCGCCACATCGGCCATTTCCAGGCAGCCGATCACGTGGGTGCGCAGGCGGTGCGCATCGGAGAGGTTCTTCATGGTGAGTGCGTGCTCGGGCAGCCCTGGGAACCGGTTCAGGTCCACGCTCATGCCGAGCGCGATGATCAGCTCGTCGTAAGGAAGGTCGACAGGGATGCGGCGGAAGCCCTGCACCACGGTTACCGTCTTCTTGGCGAAGTCGATGCCCATGATTTCGGCCTGGCGGATCTGGACGCCGCGCAGCAAGAGGCGCAACGGCGCCACCGCGTCGGAGGAGTGGATGGTTGCGGCGGCGACCTCGGGCAGCAGCGGCTGGAACACGAAATAGTTGTTGTTGTTGATCAGCTCGATGTCGAACCGGTCGGCTCCGCGGCGGGCAAGCTCCTTGGCGGCAAACACGCCGCCGAAGCCGCCGCCAAGGATGAGAATCTTCTTCTTTTCCATGTCAGAACCTTGCCTTCCAGGCATTTGCAGGCATACCTACGCCGTTCGGAAGCCAGAAGCGACAAATCAGATATCGGAAGCGAGAAGTCTGACGCCAAGGGGCCTTGCGCTCCGATTTCGGCTCCCGACTTCCGGGTTCTGATTTCCGGCTTCCGATTTCTGATTTCTGTCGCCCGCGTTGCCTAGGCAGACATGTCTGGGTTAGGTTGCTGGCGGCCGGCACCCGTAGCTCAGTTGGATAGAGCGTTGCCCTCCGAAGGCAGAGGTCACAGGTTCGAATCCTGTCGGGTGCGCCAGCTCTTGTGGCTTTGCGTGCATTGAGGTTTGATCGGATCGCGTACGTCTGGTGCCGTAGCAACAC
>NZ_JBOHJB010000043.1:0-27296 GCF_050728395.1 Methyloceanibacter sp. | reverse complement strand
GAACTCCGCGCTGTTCGGCTCTCCGGCCGTTTCTTCAATGACCTTGAGATGGCGCACCGTGAGGCTGTCGATCTCGACCTCTCGCAAGCGCGCTTTGCGGATTTCCAGCCTGCCGATGGCGAGCGCGCCAACCGCCAATGCTCCGACCGCGAGCGCGCCAACGGCGAGTGCTCCAAATACGATCTGCCCAGCAGCGAGCGCCCCTACCGCCGAAGCTCCGGTGGCCGACGCAGGTACTTTGACGGGAGGCAACGCGACTGGCACGCGCTTTCGCCCGGCCACCGGCACGCGGCGCCAGCGAGGCTGGCTCGCTGCATTGAGCGCAAGCGCGCCGACGAGAAAGGCAAGAGGGCGCATGTCGCCTCCTTAAGCAGTATGCCCTTCTCTACCCCATCCTTGCGCTTGAGTGAAATGGGCGCGTGGGCGCGTCACTCCGGTACCGGCGTCACGCGCTTGCCGTTTCCTTGCACCGGCGCGTCGAGGTTCCCGGCAGCGGCTCGCCAGTTTCGAGCAGCGTCTTGAGGCTGGACAGCACGAGCGGCCATCCCCTGGAGATCCCGGAGAGCATCGCTGAGTCAGGCTCGAGCTCCGAGTGAGTCACGGTCAGGCGCACCCCATCGCCATAGGGCTCGATGTCGAAGGCGACGCGGGAGACCTTCTCAGGGTCCTTGGCATCGTTCGCAGAGGCCCAGGTCAGCACCAGATGGCTTGGCGGCGAGCTTTCGACGACGTGGCCGGTGATGTCGACCAGGCTTGCATCGTCATAGTCCTCGTGCCGCCACTCGGATCCCACCTTCCAGTCGGAGGCATTCCTGTGATTGACCCAGTATTGCCGCGTGAATGCGCTGTCGGTCAGCGCCTGCCACACCCGTTCCGGGGTGCTGTCGATATAGGTGACATAGATGAAGCTCGGTCTACTCATCGCTTCCCTCCAACACTCGTTTCAACTCGCCGAGCGCCTTCAGCCGATGGCGCTCGTATTTGCCGATCCAGCGCTCGGCGATGTCGTTGATGGGGACGGGGTTGATGTAGTGAAGCTTCTCCCGCCCCCGCCGCCTCGCCACCACCAGATTGGCGCCCTCAAGGATCGCCAAATGCTTGGTCACCGCCTGCCGCGTCATGTCGAGGCCCTTGCACAGCTCGCCAAGCGTCTGGCCGTTCTCGGCATGCAGCCGGTCCAGCAATTGCCTGCGGCTGGCATCGGCTAGCGCCTTGAAGACGGCATCCATCGAAGGCTCTAATATGCAACCATTTAGTTGCCTGTCAAGTCAAGACTTGTCGCGTGTCTTGAGGAACAGCGGCGGCTAGTCGAGGGTCTTGCGGAAGCGGAACAGGGCGAGCCCCATCGCCGCGAACATGAAGATGGCGAGCGCCAGAACATCCATGCGCATGTCGGCGAAGCCGTTGCCCTTGAGCATGATGCCGCGGACGATGCGGATGAAATGAGTAAGCGGCAGCACCTCGCCGATCCATTGCGCCCAATGCGGCATGCCGCGGAAGGGAAAGGCGAAGCCTGACAGGAGGAAATTCGGCAGGAAGAAGAAGAACGTCATCTGCACCGCCTGGAGCTGGTTCTGGGCAACGGTGGAGAAGGTGTAGCCGACGGCAAGGTTGGAGGCCGCGAACAGCGTCGACAGGGTGATGAGGAGCGGGACGCTGCCGAGGATCGGCACGCCGAACACGTAGTGCGCCGCAACCAGGATGATGGTCATCTGCACGAAGCCGACCAGCACGAAGGGCGCGATCTTGCCGATCATGATCTCCACCGGCTTGATCGGCATCGACAACAGGCTCTCCATGGTGCCGCGCTCGATCTCCCGCGTGACGGCGAGCGCGGTGAACATCATCATGGTCATGGTGAGCACCACGCCGAGCAGGCCGGGGACGATGTTATATTGGGTGATGCCTTCCGGGTTGTAGCGGCGCTGTAGCACGAGCTCGAAAGGCTGAGATTTGTCGGTCACCGAGGCGTCAGGCCCGCGCAGCTCGCGCCGGAGCGCCGTGTCGATCACGCCCTGCACGGCCGAGATGGCGGTGCCGGTGGCCACGGGGTCGGTGGCGTCGGCGATGACGAGCACGGATGGCTTGTCGCCGCGCCGCACATCTCGGTCGAAGCTCGCCGGAATCTCGATGGCGAATTGCACCGTCCCGGATCTGACGAGCTGGTCGAGCTCATCGGCCGAGCGCACCTGGCGCTTGAAGTCGAAATAGTCGGTGTTCTTCATGGCGCTGAGCACGGCGCGGGTGAGCGGCCCGTCGTCGCGCACGAGCACCGCCGTCGGCAAATCCTTGGGGTCGGTATTGATGGCGAAGCCGAACAGCGTGAGCTGCAAGATCGGCACGAACAGCATGGTGGCGAAGGTCATGCGGTCGCGCCGCATCTGCACGAATTCCTTGACGATCATCGCCCACATGCGGCCGATGACGCCGGGATCGCGGCGCCCGCCGGCACCGTTATAGGCGGTCGAGGGGGCCGGAGCGCTCATGCGTAATTGTCCTTGGACTTGTCCATCAGCATGATGAACACGTCTTCAAGCGAGGGTTCTCCTCGCTTCCAGCGATGCGCGCCGTCGGCCTTCTTGGCGTCGGCGATTGCCTTGTCGAGCGCGCGCCTGTCGCGGCCGCTGACATGCAGCTCGGTGCCGAACGGCGCCACCATGTCGACGCCGTCGCACATCTGCAGCTGCAGCACGAGCCGGTGCAAGTCGGCACCGGACACGATCCAGGTCGAGAGGCCCGACTGCGCGATCACCTCGGCGGCGGTGCCGCGCGCCAACAGCTCGCCAAAGGAGATGTAAGCGATCTCGTGACAGCGCTCGGCCTCGTCCATGTAGTGGGTGGAGACGAGCACGGTCACGCCGTCGGCGGCGAGCCGGTGGATTTCCTCCCAGAATTCGCGCCGCGCTTTCGGGTCGACGCCGGCGGTCGGTTCGTCGAGCAGCAGCAGCTTCGGCGAAGGCAGGATGCAGGCGCCAAGCGCAAGGCGTTGCTTCCAGCCGCCTGACAGTTGCCCGGCGAGCTGCTCGGCGCGGCCCTCGAGCCCGAGGCGGTGGATGGCGTCCTTGGCCGCGCCCCTTGGGTTTGGCACGCCATAGACGCGCGCCACGAATTCGAGGTTTTCGCGGATGGAAAGGTCCTCATAGAGGCTGAAGCGCTGGGTCATGTAGCCGACCTCGCGCTTGATCTCGTCCTGCTGCCTGAGGATGTCGTAGCCGAGACACGTGCCGTGGCCCGAATCGGGCGTGAGCAGCCCGCACAGCATGCGGATGGTGGTGGTCTTGCCGCTGCCGTTCGGGCCGAGGAAGCCGTAAATCTCGCCCTTAGGCACCTTGAGGGTCAGATGGTTGACCACGGTCCGCCCGGAGAAGGACTTGGTCAGCCCCTCGGCGTCGATGGCGATCTCCTTGGTATCGGTCATCGCTGCACCACCAGCGCGCCCGACCCAAGGCTCACGCTCACCGGCTGGCCAGCGGTGAGCCGAACGGCATCTCCGCTTGGCCTCGCCTCGACCAGGAACACGAGCTTCTGCCGCTGCTCCTGCGAGAAGATCACCGGCGGGGTGAACTCGGCGTCGCGCGCGATGAAGCTGATGGTGGCGAAGAGTTCGCCCTGGCAGCCGTCGCAGGTCACCTTGACGGTCTGGCCGGTGTGGAGCGTGGCGCGTACCGGCTCGGCCACGAAGAACCGCACCTTGAGATTGCCCGGCGGCAGAAGCGCGATCACCGCCTGGCCCTCCTTCACCACCTCGCCTGGACGGAAATAGACCTCTTCCACCGTCCCGCTCGCCGGGGCGAAGACCTGGCGCTTGGCGAGCGCCTTCTCGGCCTGTTCGAGCGAATGGCGTGCCGCCTCGACCGACGCTGCCGCGGCGTCGATCAGATCGGAGCGGTTGGGCAGCTTGGCCGCCGTGATGCGGCGCTCGGCTTCGGCGACCGCGGCCTCGTTCCGGTCATGCTGCGCCATCACCTCGTCGAGCTGGGCCTTCGACACCCAGTTCTTTTCGAACAGCTTCTGGGTGCGGTCGAGGTTGAGATTGGATTGCACCAGCATGGCCTTGGCCTGGGCGAGCGCCGCGTCCAGCACCTCGATCTCGCTCGGGCGCTGCATCTGCTGCTTGGCGTCGGCGAGCCGCGCCTCGGCTTCGGCAACGCGAGCCTTGGCGGCGGCGGCCTCGGCGATCTGCTCGGCGCTTTCCAGCGTGAAGATCGGTGCGTCCTTCTCGACGCTGTCGCCTTCCTGCACCAGGAGCGTCTCGACGCGGCCGCCTTGCTCGGAGCCGACCAGGACCAGGTCCGCTTCCATATAGCCCGGGAAGATCGTCTCGCGGTTGGCCGGCAACGTGGTCAGCAGCAATGCGGCGACGCCGGCGACCACGGCAAAGACCAGAAAGGCGACGAGGCGCTTCATCGCCCGTCTCCTTCGCCGTTCTGTCGAGAAGGCGCTCTGACGGCATCGATGAGGAGATCGATATTGGTGGCGAGCAGCTTGTTGGTATCGAGATGATAGTGACGCTCGAACAGCGAGCGCCACAGGATCGCCATCAGCACCGGCGCCACGAGCAGCTGGGGATAGTCGCGCAAGGGCGTCGGCTTGAACTCGCCGCGCTCGATGCCGCGATCGATGAGGCGCCGCATCGTCTCAAGCCCGAGCGAGATGACGTTCTCGTAGTAGAACCGGGTGAGCTCGGGGTGCTTGTACCCTTCCGAGATCAAGAGCCGCACGATGAAGGCGCGGCGCGACCCCGGGAGCTCCTGAATGAAGGCGAGGAACGGACCCTTGAGAAATTCTTCGGTGGAGAGTTCGGTCGTCTCCATGCGCTGGCGGATCACCTCGAAATGCGAGGTGATGACGCTGCGGATCACCGCCTTGAACAGCTCGACCTTGGTCTTGAAGTAGAGATAAGGGAGGCCCTTGCTCACCTTGGCGCGGGCGGCGACGTCCTCGAGCCTGGTCGCGGCGAAGCCCTTCTCGGCGAATTCCTCGAAGGCCGCGGCAACGATCTCTTGCGGGCGAACCTCTTTGGCGCGCCGCCGTTTGGCCGGCTTCCGCTCGACCGATTTTGTCTCTGCCATGGCTTTCGCCCTTGGGTTGCGGCCGATCTTGGCGGCCTTGGCTGACTTTCAGCCTCGATGCCGCTCAATATAATGACTGACCGGTCAGTACCGCAAGGGCGCAAATCGTCTTTTCCGATTGTCATCCAGCCAAATCTGCATTGTGGATGGACCTAGGAGCCAAAGGCGTGGATGGCCGGGACAAGCCCGGCCATGACGAGGGTTATTCAGGTCGGGGCGCGGGCGGCTTTAGGTCGGGCCGATCTAATTCTTCACGGGCGCGTAAAAGACGCTGTCGATCTCGACGATATCGTCGTCGAACAGCCGCTGGACCTCGACCATGGTTCGGGGTGGATAAGGCGGCCCGCCCCACAGCTCGGCTTGCGCCTTGTCGACCATGGGCGCGTAGCGGTGAAGGTCGCTCACATAGACGGTGAGCCGCACGCAATCCTTGAGGCTCGCGCCTTCAGACTGGGCGATCAATGCGAGATTGCGGAAGGCTTGCACAATGCGCGCCTGCGGGTCCGCGACTAATGTGTTGGTCGCCGGATCGACGCCTTGCATCCCGGCGACGAAGACGAAGTCTCCGGCCCTTGCGCCCAAGCTCCAGGTCCCCTCGGCCTTGATGGCGCCGGGAGGGTTGAGCGTCCTGACCCCGTTCGGCGAGGTCGACTGCGCGAACCCGAGGCCCGTCATGGCTACGGTCGCGAAGCACAGAAGAGCAAGACGCGTCGGCATTGCGGTGACCCGATCAGGCTCTTGGATGGGCGCGGGCGTAGGTCTTCAACAGAAGCTCGCGGTCGACCTCAGTGTAGCCTTGCGTGGTCGAAAGGCTCGCGTGTCCGAGCAGCTCCTGGATCGCGCGCAAGTCGGCGCCGGCGCCGAGCAGATGGGTGGCGAAGGAGTGGCGGAGAGAATGTGGCGTCGCAGTGTCTGGCAGCCCAAGCGCGCCGCGCGCCCGTTCGATTACGAGCTGGATGATGCGGGGTGAGAGCCGGCCGCCGCGCGCGCCAACGAACAGCGGATCGTCGGAGCCGATCTCCATCGGGCAGAGCGCGATATAGCGCTCGACCGCCTCGCGCACGATGGGCAGCACCGGCACCACCCGCGTCTTGTCGCCCTTGCCGGTGACGCGCAGCATGTCGCGGCCGCGTGTCGGCGCGTCCTTGCGGGCAAGCGACAACGCCTCAGAGATGCGCAACCCTGAGCCGTAGAGCAGCGCGAGCACGGCGGTGTCCCGCGCCGTGATCCATTCGGGCGCGTCTGGTGCTGCGATGTCGGCGCTCTCAACCAGCGCCCGCGCTTTCGGCGCGGTGAGCGGCTTCGGCACCGAATGCGGCAGCTTCGGCAGCGCTACGGCGCGCACCGAATCGTTCTTGCCGAGCCCGCGCCGCTCCAGGAAGCGGAAGAACATGCGGAGCGCCGACAGAGAGCGCGACAGGCTGCGGCTCCCCACGCCTTGCGCCCGGCGCGACGCGAGGAACGCGCGGACGTCGCGCGCGGCGAGCGCGTTGAGCTGGGCAAGCGTCGGCAGGCGGTTCAGATGGCCGGCGAGAAAGCTCAAGAACTGGCCAACGTCGCGGGCATAGGCCTCCGACGTGTTGGCGGAAAGCTGGCGCTCGACCTCGAGATAGGTAAGCCAGGCCTCGACCGCCCGCTTGAGGTCGGGAGCGGCGACGATCACGGTTTCGGCTTCCGCTGTTTTGGCCAACGAGTTTCCCCATCTCGACCAAGGCGTCGCGCGCCCTTGCGCTACTATGGGATAGGACTCACTTCTCGACCCTTAACCGATTCGAGCCCGTCTTTGGCAAAATCGAAGCCAGTCACCGTTCCGGTTCTCCTGCCGCTCGCGCTGCCGGCGCCTTACGACTATGTCGTGCCGGAGGGAATGAAGGTGGCGCCGGGCCAGTTCGTGGTCGTGCCGCTCGGGACGGTGGAATATCTCGGCGTGGTCTGGCCGCGTGGGCAGCACGCCGAAGCGCCTAAGCTCGACCCCAAGAAGCTGCGCGAGATCATCGAAATCGTCGACGACGTGCCGCCGCTCCCGCGCGTGTCGCTCGACTTCGCCGATTGGGTGGCGAACTATACGCTGACCTCGCCAGGCATGGTGCTGCGCATGATGATGAGCGCCGGCCGCGCCTTCTCGCCGCCGGCGCCGCATTACGGCGTGCGGCTGCTCGAAGGAAATATGCCACAGCGCATGACGCCTGCTCGCGCCCGCGTGCTGGAGGTTGCGGGCAACGGCATGAGCTGGGCGAAGTCTGCGCTCGCCGAGGCCGCCGGCGTCAGCGTGGGCGTGATCGACGGGTTGGTCGATGGCGGCGCGCTGATCACCGAGGAGCTTCCCGCCTGGGCGCCGCCGCAACTCGACCTCTCCGCCGCACGGGCGCGGCTCACGCCGGAGCAGACGGATGCGGCAAGCGAGCTTCTCGCCAATGTGAGCGGCGGCTTCGCCGTGACCCTGCTCGACGGCGTCACCGGCTCCGGCAAAACCGAAGTCTATTTCGAGGCCATCGCCGCAACTCTGACCAAGGGCAAGCAGGCGCTCGTTCTCATGCCCGAGATCGCGCTGACCAGCCACTTCATCGCCCGCTGCCAGGAGCGGTTTGGCGCCAAGCCTGCCGAGTGGCATTCCGGGCTGACCTCGCCGATGCGCGGGCGCGTGTGGCGCGCGATCGCCGAAAATCAGGCGAAGCTCGTGGTCGGCGCCCGCTCGGCGCTGTTCCTGCCCTTCCCCGATCTCGGCCTCATCGTCGTCGATGAGGAGCATGACCCGGGCTACAAGCAGGAGGAGCGCGTCGCCTATCAGGCGCGCGACATGGCGGTGGTGCGCGGGTCGCTCGGGGCTTTCCCCGTGGTCTTGAGCTCGGCCACGCCCTCGATCGAGAGCCTGGTCAACGCCGCCCAGGGCCGCTACCGCCACGTCAAGCTCGCGCAGCGCTACAAGGCGGCGCGCCTCCCCGACATCGCGGCCATCGACATGCGTACCAGCCCGCCAGAGCGCGGCAAATGGCTGTCGCCGGTGCTGGTCGAGGCCGTTGCCGAGACCCTGAGACGCGGCGAGCAAGCTTTGCTGTTCCTGAACCGCCGCGGCTATGCGCCAGTCACCGTCTGCCGCAATTGCGGCTTCAAATTCGAATGCCCCAACTGCTCCGCCTGGTTGGTCGAGCACCGCTTCCGCCGGCGGCTCGAATGCCACCATTGCGGCACCTTCGTGCCGATCCCGGAAGTGTGCCCGAATTGCGGGGCAGAGCATTCGCTCGTCCCGTGCGGGCCGGGCATCGAGCGCATCGGCGAGGAGGTCGCGGCCCTTTTTCCCGATACGCGCCGCGTGCTTCTGTCGAGCGACCTCACCCCTGCGTTAAGCGATCTCCGCGAGACCTTGCGCGAGATCGAGGACCGCGAGGTTGACATCGTCATCGGCACCCAACTCGTGGCCAAGGGCCATCACTTCCCTGGTCTTGCTCTCGTTGGCGTGGTCGATGCCGATCTCGGCCTGGCCCATGCCGACCCGCGCGCCGCCGAGCGCACCTTCCAGCTTCTCAACCAGGTGACGGGCCGCGCCGGACGCGAGGCCATCCCGGGCCGCGGCCTGATCCAGACCTATATGCCCGAGCATCCGGTGATCCAGGCGCTCGCCTCAGGCGACCGCGACGCGTTCCTCGCCCGCGAGATCGAAGCGCGCAAGGCAGCGACCATGCCGCCCTTAGGCAGGCTCGCGGCGCTTCTGGTCAGCGCCGGCTCGCGCGACGCGGCTGAGAGCTATGCGCGCAGCCTCGCCCGCACAGCACCGTTTGCCGCGAAGATCGAAGTGCTCGGCCCCGCCGAAGCGCCGCTTGCCGTGATCCGTGGCCGCTTCCGCTTTCGTCTGCTGGTCAAGGCCGCGCGCGAAGCAGACCTGCAAGCCTATCTGCGGCTTTGGCTAAGCGAAGCGCCAAAGCCGAAGGGCGATGTCCGCCTCACCATCGATGTCGATCCTTATAGCTTCTTATGAGAACTCATACGCAACGCACTTGTCCCGGCAATCCAATCCTCAGGAACCACTCCTCGGAAGCCAGCCTTGTTGATCGGCCCAATTGGATGCCCGGGACGAGCCCGGGCATGACGGCTCAGGCGCTCTTCACGTCCTGCGCAGCTCTCGCCAGGATCTCGACGATCCGGGTCTCCGCCTCGCCGTTCTCGCCTTCGAGCCGCTTCGCCGCAGCGTCGCGCAAATTCTCGAGCGCGGCGCTGACGAGCTGCGGCACGCGAGAGGTTTCCTCCTCCTCGCTCCCGCCTCTCCACCGGCGCCGCCGCGCGAGCCTCTCGCCGATGACGGCAAGACGCTCGAGCACCATATCGGCGATGTCGCGGTTCTCCTCGAGATAGGCGCGGCCCTCGTCGGTGATGGTGTAACGCTTCTTGGCGCCTTCGCTCTCGGCGGTGACGTAGCCTGCCTCTTCGAGGAAGGTGAGCGTCGGATAGACTACGCCGGGGCTCGGGCTATAGAACCCGCTCGTCTTCTCCTCGATGAGCTTGATCAGCTCATAGCCGTGGCGCGGCTGCTCGGCGATCAGCGCGAGCGCGAGCAGCTTGAGGTCGCCCTGCGCCAGCATGCGGCCGACGCGGAACCAGTCGCCGCCTCCGCCTCCCGGGCCAGGTCCCCAACCGGGGCCCCCGCCGCCGTGGCGGCCAAAGCGCCTTGCGGCCCACATGCCGCCGCAAGGGCCGTGATGTCCAAAATCATGCATTTCCGTCTCCGATTTCAGTTAAAAGATATATCTAAAGATATAACTATCTCAGGTCTATCGCAAGATATATCTTTAGTTATCTGGCGGCTTCGCGCGGACGCGATAGATCCGAAAAGTCTCGTCGCCCACGATGGCCGGCGGGAACCGTTTGAGCAGGGTGAAGCCGAGATCCGGATCGATGGTTTGCTTCCGAAGCGCCTCGGGACGGCTGAAGATGAGATAGGCCTCATCCTTGCCTTCTGCCTTCATCACCCGAGCGGTTCGCTCGACGGCTTCTTCGATGGTCAGCGCGTGCTTACGCCGCGTGCTCCATTCGATGTAAGTGCCGTAGCACTCGCATTCGAGATAATAGAGCGGGCGCTGCAAATATCCCGCGACGGTCGAGCCGGCATAGTCCCGGCTGGAAATGAGAAGCGCATCCTTGAGGTGATGGCGCTCGAGCCAGGCGGCGGCATTACGGCCTTGCGAAAAGGGGCGCGTGTCCGCAGCGAGCGTGGTCAGACCGCCGAGCGCACTGAGCACGAGCAGAGCGATCCACACCGGGGACAGCGGCCGCTCCGGCAGAATCGTGCCCCGCCACATCCACACCGTGCCGATAAGGGCAATGAAAAGAAATCCATGGTGACGCGGCGAGCCCGGAAAGTGCCAGAACTGCGCGAAGAGCAGAGTGCCAACGAGGATCGCAGCGTATTCGGCGGTGCGCAGCGGATCGCGCACGATGCTCCAGCAAGCAAGGATGGGAGCGGCCAACACCGACAGCGTGAGCAGCGGATTGTCCGCCCGACCGATCAGCACGGCCAAGTGCTGAGCGGGATCGATGCCGAATGGCGTCGAGGCGAGGTCGGCGGCCCAACCTCCGAGAGCGCGGAGCGCGTCGGCCGCGAACGGAGAATAAAACGGGAGGAAAGCCGAGACGACATAGCGAGCCGGCAGGGCGAGCTCGTCGAAGTTCAATTTTGGCGTTGCCTGGACGAGTATGTAATCCGGCGCCGTGATCATGGTGGCGATGGCGAGAGCGAGCATGGCGGCATAGACAGCGCCCCCACCGAGCATGGATCGCCACTCGTGCCGGTAGCGCAGGGCGAAGAAGGCGCCGAGGCAAAGCGACCAGATCGTAGCGAACAAGGTAGTGTTGGCGAGAAGGCCGAGCACCACCCAAGGCCAGAAGCGCTGCTCCGGTTTGGCGAGGCTGAGCGCAATGAATCCGAAGCCAAGCAACGCCGCGAGCGCGTAGTTGCGGCTGACGATGAAATATTCCCAGAACAGATAGTAGCTGAGGATCAGCAGGAACTTTTCGAACGGGCGGAAGGGCGCGAAGCGCCAGACCAGCACCCAGACCCCGAGCGCGATGAGAAGATGCAAGACCTGCATCGCAATCGGATCGGTGGTGAAGCGGGTGATCACCCAGAGCAGCAGGTGCCACAGGCCGGGATGGCCCTCATATTTCAGCTTGGCGAAGAGCTCGAGCGGCGTGTTGCTGGCCTCGGCCAGCATCAAGGCCTGTAGCTCGTCCCGCCACATCGCATGGCGAAACAGCCGGAGCGTGTTGTAGATGATGAGGAGGCCAAACAGCAGTTTGGGCAGCGCCCAGCGGAGTGAGGCCGCCAGGCTCGCGTTCTTGTCAACGCCCATGACGCGAGTGATCGACATGTCCCCCCCGCCTTGCTTGCGGCCGATCCCTGATCTGAGCCCGATCACGCGAGGATCAGGGCTATCGAACTTCCCCTTGTTGCACCGCCGCAACCCTTATGTTACAGGCTCCGCGGGCCTTCCGGTGGGCTGGCGGCGGCTCATTTCCAACCGTTGACGCGGAAGCTCCAATCCCAGAATTTGAGGGTCCAGGACGCAGCCGGGCTTGAAAAGCGGCCGTCCGGGAGAAAAGGCGTTAGTCAGTGGCAGGTGAAGTAGACACCCCTTCAGGCGTCGCGGGCCGCTATGCCACCGCCCTGTTCGAGCTTGCGCTGGAAGAGAAGGCGCTGGAAAAGGTCGAGCAGGATTTGAACCGCTTCTCTCAGGCGCTCGACGCCGTCGAGGATCTGCGCCGCCTGGTGAAGAGCCCGGTGTTTTCCGCCGAGGCGCAAGAGCGCGCCATGGCCGCTATCCTCGAAGAGATGCAAATCGAAGGGCTGAGCGCGAATTTCCTGAAGCTCATCGCCAGGAACCGCCGCCTGTTTGCCGCCCCCGACATGATCAAGGCTTTTCGCGCGCTGCTCGCACGCCATCGCGGCCAGACGAGCGCAGAGGTCACCTCCGCTCTGCCGCTCAGCGAAGGCCAACTCCGCGCGCTGCAAACCGCGCTGAAAGCCGCACTGCGTAAGGACGTGCAGCTTGACCAGAAGGTCGATGCCACGCTGCTTGGCGGCCTCGTCGTCAAGGTCGGCAGCCGCATGATCGACTCATCGCTGCGCACCAAGCTCAACAGTCTCAAGCAAACCATGAAAGAGGTTGGCTGATGGATATCAGGGCCGCCGAGATCTCCGCGATCCTCAAGGAGCAGATCAAGAATTTTGGCCAGGAGGCGGAAGTCTCCGAGATCGGCCAGGTGCTGTCGGTCGGCGACGGCATCGCCCGCGTCTATGGGCTCGACAACTGCCAGGCCGGCGAGATGGTCGAGTTCGCCGACGGCACGCGCGGCATGGCGCTGAACCTCGAAGTCGACAATGTCGGCATCGTGATCTTCGGCGACGACCGCCACATCAAGGAAGGCGACGTGGTCAAGCGCACCGGCGCCATCGTCGAGGTGCCGGTCGGCAAGGCGCTTCTGGGGCGCGTGGTCGATGCCCTGGGGAATCCGATCGACGGCAAGGGCCCGATCGATGCCGACGAGAGACGCCGCGTCGACGTGAAGGCCCCCGGCATCATCCCCCGCCAATCGGTGCATGAGCCGATGCAGACGGGCTTGAAGGCCATCGACGCCCTCATTCCCATCGGCCGCGGCCAGCGCGAGCTGATCATCGGCGACCGCCAGACGGGCAAGACCGCCATCATCCTCGACACCATCCTCAATCAGAAATCGATCAACGCGCGGGGCGACGAGAAGGCCAAGCTCTATTGCGTCTATGTCGCCATCGGGCAGAAGCGCTCGACCGTCGCGCAATTCGTCAAGGTGCTCGAGGACAACGGCGCCATGGACTATTCCATCGTGGTCGCGGCCACGGCGTCTGACCCCGCGCCCATGCAGTATCTCGCGCCTTTCGCCGGCTGCACCATGGGCGAGTTCTTTCGCGACAACGGCATGGCCGCGGTGATCTTCTACGACGACCTGTCCAAGCAGGCCGTGGCCTATCGCCAGATGTCGCTGCTGCTGCGCCGCCCGCCTGGCCGCGAAGCCTATCCCGGCGACGTGTTCTATCTGCACTCGCGCCTGCTCGAGCGCGCCGCGAAATTGAACAAGGACAATGGCGCGGGCTCGCTCACCGCGCTCCCCGTGATCGAGACGCAGGCCAACGACGTGTCGGCCTATATCCCGACCAATGTGATCTCCATCACCGACGGGCAGATCTTCCTCGAGACCGACCTGTTCTATCAGGGCATTCGCCCCGCGGTGAATGTCGGCCTCTCGGTGTCGCGCGTGGGCTCCGCCGCGCAGGTGAAGGCGATGAAGCAGGTCGCCGGCAAGATCAAGGGCGAGCTCGCGCAGTATCGCGAGATGGCGGCCTTCGCCCAATTCGGCTCGGACCTCGACGCCACCACCCAGCGCCTGCTCAACCGCGGCGCCCGCCTCACCGAGCTGCTGAAGCAGCCGCAATTCTCGCCGATGAAGGTCGAGGAGCAGGTCGTGGTGATCTACGCTGGCGTGAACGGCTATCTCGATCCGATTGCGGTCAAGGACGTGTCGCGCTTCGAGGCCGAGCTGCTCCGCTACATGCGCGCCGAGCACAACGACGTGCTCGACGACATCCGCGACAAGAAGGAGATCACCAAGGAGACCGGCGATAAGTTGAAGGCCGCCGTCAACAACTTCGCCAAGGCCTTCGCGTAATGGTCGCAGCGACGCTGATAGGCAGAGCGACTGCCCCAAGCTCCCCGCTCCCCCCTTGTGGGGGAGCACGACTGCGCTCCGCGCAGTCGGAGGGGGGTGAATCACGAGCTCAGCGTCAGTTGCCGACCCCCCTCCCTACCCTCCCCCACAAGGGGGGAGGGGGTGTCCGCTGCACAGCTCCGGACTCGCAACTGCCGTCTGAGAATGACCCATGCCGTCGCTGAAAGACCTGCGCAACCGCATCGCCTCGGTAAAGGCGACGCAGAAGATCACCAAGGCCATGCAGATGGTGGCGGCGGCGAAGCTCAGGCGTGCGCAAGTAGCGGCGGAGGCGGCGAGACCTTACGCCACGCGCATGGAGGCCGTGCTCGCCAACCTCGCCACGGCGCTGCAAGGCCGCGAGGGCGGCTCACCGCTGATGATCGGCACCGGAAAGGACAAGGTGCATCTCCTCGTGGCGTGCACTGCCGAGCGCGGGCTATGCGGCGCCTTCAACTCTTCCATCGTCAGGCTCACTCGCGATCATGCCTTTCGCCTGTTGAACGACGGCAAGGAGGTGAAGATCCTCTGCGTCGGCAGGAAAGGCTTCGACCAGCTCAAGCGTCTCTTCGCCTCCAAGATCGTCGAGGTGATCGAGTTGAGAGGCGTCAAGCAGCTCGGCTTCGAGCAGGCCGAGAAGATCGCCGAGAACGTCTTGGTCCGCTTCGCCGGCGGCGAATTCGACGTGGCGACGCTGTTCTTCTCGCGCTTCCGCTCGGTGATCAGCCAAATTCCCACCGCCTTGCGCATCGTCCCCGCAGAGATCCAGAAGGAAGCCAATTCGGCGCAAGCCTCGCTTGGCGGCGCCGTCTACGAATATGAGCCGGACGAGGCCGACATCCTCGCCGACCTCTTGCCGCTCAATATCGCCACGCAAATCCTGAGAGCGCTGCTTGAGAACGCGGCGTCGGAGCAAGGCGCGCGCATGAGCGCCATGGACAATGCCACCCGCAACGCCGGCGACATGATCGGGCGCCTGACGCTCAGATATAACCGCACGCGCCAGGCGATGATCACCAAGGAGCTGATCGAGATCATTTCCGGCGCCGAGGCGCTCTAGTTATGCCCGTTCGCAACCAACCAACACAGGCAACAACGCGCAGGCCCCAATATTCAACCGAGCACCTGCGAAAGGAACTCAGGGCGCACATTCGGCGACTCCGCGACCGCGGAGAACGAATTCGAGCGTTTTTGATAGTGCTAAACTCTGGTGCGTTGTTCGTATGCTTGAATGCTGCATCCAACATAACCGACGCTCGATTGCTAGGGCCTCTTGTCGAGGCATCGTTCTTGTTTCTTTTTGGACTCGTGCTGGTGGGACTCGCAACCTTCACTTCGGTTTGGACACAGCAAACAATGCTCGACAGTATCGATGACTGGATCAAAACAGTCGACAAGCACGAGCTCAAATCGGTGGATGCTGATGGACGTCTGGATGCTCTCAAACTGAGCTACGGCAAACCGCGCGCTAGGTTGGCAACAAAATATCAAACTGCATCATTTGCTTTTTTTCTCCTGGGTTGTCTTTTTACCATCGTCTACATCGCGGTAAAGGCAACGCCATAGTTAGTCTGGCAAGTTCGCAAAAATGGGAAGAAGCATGGCACGTAAATCCCCCGTGATCGCGGAAACCAAGCAGCAAGAGAAGCGGATCGCCGCAGGCGAAGGCCCGAAGGGTCATGTGCGCCAAGTCATGGGCGCCGTGGTCGATGTCCAATTCGGCGAGCATCTGCCCGAGATCCTGAACGCGCTCGAAACCGACAATCACGGCAATCGGCTGGTGCTCGAAGTCGCTCAACATCTCGGCGAGAGCACGGTGCGCACCATCGCCATGGATTCGACCGAAGGCCTGGTGCGCGGGCAAGAGGTGGTCGACACCGGGGAGCCGATCGCGGTTCCGGTTGGCGACGAGACCTTGGGCCGCATCATGAACGTGGTCGGCGAGGCGGTTGACGAGGCCGGCCCGATCAAGACCGCCGACAAGCGGCCGATCCATGCGCCCGCACCGTCCTTTGTCGATCAATCGACCGAGGCTGAGATCCTGATCACCGGCATCAAGGTCGTCGATCTTCTCGCGCCTTACGCCAAGGGCGGCAAGATCGGGCTGTTTGGCGGCGCCGGCGTGGGCAAGACCGTGATCATCATGGAGCTGATCAACAACGTGGCCAAGGCCCATGGTGGCTATTCGGTGTTTGCCGGTGTCGGCGAGCGCACGCGCGAGGGCAACGACCTCTATCACGAGATGATCGAGTCAGGCGTGAACAAGGACCCGCGCAAGGCGGGCTCCGCGGAAGGCTCCAAATGCGCACTCGTCTACGGCCAGATGAACGAGCCGCCCGGCGCCCGGGCCCGCGTCGGCCTATCCGGCCTCACCGTCGCCGAATATTTCCGCGACCAGGGCCAGGACGTGCTGTTCTTCGTCGACAACATCTTCCGCTTTACCCAAGCTGGCTCCGAGGTGTCGGCGCTGCTCGGGCGCATCCCCTCGGCGGTGGGCTATCAGCCGACGCTCGCCACCGACATGGGTGCGCTGCAGGAGCGCATCACCACCACGCAGAAGGGCTCGATTACGAGCGTGCAGGCGATCTACGTGCCGGCCGACGACCTGACCGATCCCGCGCCGGCCACGTCCTTCGCCCATCTCGACGCCACCACGGTGCTGTCGCGCGGCATCGCCGAGAAGGGCATCTATCCCGCCGTCGACCCGCTCGATTCAACCTCGCGCATGCTCTCGCCGCTGATCGTTGGCGAGGAGCATTATGCGATCGCGCGGCGCGTGCAGGAGATCCTGCAACGCTACAAGGCTCTGCAGGACATCATCGCCATTCTCGGCATGGACGAGCTGTCGGAAGAGGACAAGATCACCGTGGCGCGCGCCCGCAAGATCGAGCGCTTCCTGTCGCAGCCCTTCCACGTGGCCGAAGTGTTCACCGGCTCGCCGGGCAAATTCGTCGACCTCGCCGACACCATCAAGGGCTTCAAGGGGCTCTGCGACGGCGAGTACGACCATCTGCCGGAGCAGGCCTTCTACATGGTCGGCACCATCGAGGAGGCCGTGGCCAAGGCCGAGAAGCTTGCCGCCGAGGCGGCTTAAATCTCATGATCGGGCTCATACCCAAAATGATGACCCCCCTCCCAACCTCCCCCCTTTCAGGGGGGAGGAGTTGCAGAACGCCGAAGAGTCTCCCTCCCCCTGAAAGGGGGAGGGCCGGGGTGGGGGTCAGCCCAATGCTTGGCGATAGACCCCCACCCGGCTCGCGAGACGCGAGCCGACCTCCCCCTTTCAGGGGGAGGGAAAGACGCTGGCCTCACATCAGGAAGGCGGCGGCGAGACCGGCGAGCAGCGTGGCGACGGTGGCGATCAGGAGCGGTTTGCCGAGGGTGACGCCGGCCACGAAGAAGGCCATGCCGCACTTCACCAAGGTGTTGGAGAGCGACGCGATCACGATGGCGATGACCGCCAGGCGAGCTTCACCGGTCTTGGCGAGCTCTGCCATTGAGAGCGTAATGGCATCGACGTCGACGAGACCCGAGAGCGCCGCCACGGCGTAGAGACCGCTCGGCGGCATGGTCTGCTGGACAATCTTCACCGCGAGCAGGATCACCGCGAACAACGCTCCGAATTTCGCCGCCTCCATCAGGCTGAACGGGTTCTTTACCTCGACCTCGCCCGTTGCGCTCGCGCGCTTTTCCGTCGACCCGTCACGGAAATAGTAGAACGCAGCAAAGACTCCAACGGTGACCGCCATGACGAGAAACGGGACAAGCAGAGGCGCAAGAAGGGCGCGGTTGACGACCGCAACCAGGACCGGCACGCGCACAAACATGACGGCCCAGGCGAGCAGGATGCCGCAAGCGAGCGCGTTGGCGATTCCCGGCTTCTCGCGGCCCTCCTTGGCAAAAGACAACGTGACCGCGGTGGACGACGCAAGGCCTCCCACAAGGCCGGTCAACGCAACACCGCGACTTGCTCCAAGCAGGCGCGTCAGCACATAGCCGACCAGCGACAGGCTCGAAATGAGGATCACCAGAAGCCACAATTTGTAGGGATTGAGCGCGCCCCAAGGATCGATGGTTCGATCGGGCAGAAGCGGTAGCGCGATGAAGGTCGCGATCAGCAGCCTCACCCCGGCATAGACGTCGCCCCAGCCGAGCTTCTCCACAAACCCATGCAAGGGCTGCTTGTAGGCGAGCACCGCGGCGGTGATGACGCCGAGGCCGATGGCGAGTTCCCGATAGCCGAGCATGACCATGGCGCCGAGCAGCGCCACGACGATTGCTGCAGTTTCTGTGGTCAGCCCCTTGCCGGCTTGGCTCGACCGCGCCGTGACGACATAGCCGGCAACGACCGCGGCACCGACGACCAGGAGCGCGGCGGCGAGGATCCAAGGGCTCGACAAAGTGCGCGACAGCCAGCCAGCCGCCGCACCGAGCAGCGCGAGCAGGATGAAGGTGCGCAAGCCGGCGATGTGGCCGGTTTTCTCCTCCTCGGCCTTGCGCTTCTCGCGCTCGATGCCGATGAGCGCGCCGAGCAGAATGGCGGTGGCGAAATCGATCGCGACTGTCAGCAGCTCTCGATAGTCCATCTCACGCGGCGCGCTTGCTGGCGTGCTCCGGGTAAAGCGTGGCGAGGCCGTCGCGGGTAGCAGGCGTGACCCCGCGCTCGGTGATGAAGCCGGTGATGAGGCGCGCCGGCGTAACGTCGAAGCCGAAATTCGCCGCAGGACTCTGGTCCAGCGCGATCTGCACCGTGGCGATGGTGCCGTCCTTGAGCTTGCCGGTCATGAACTTCACCTCGTCGCCGCCGCGCTCCTCGATGGGGATGGCGCTTCCATCCTCGAGGCTCCAGTCGATGGTGGAGAACGGCAACGCCACGAGGAAGGGGACGTTGTTGTCGCGCGCGGCGAGCGCCTTGAGATAGGTGCCGATCTTGTTGGCGACATCGCCGGTCGCGGTGGTGCGGTCGGTGCCGACGATGCACAGATCGACGAGCTTCTTCTGCATGAGATGGCCGCCGGTATTGTCGGCGACGATGGTGTGCGGCACGCCGTGCGCCCCGAGCTCGAAGGCGGTGAGCGATGCGCCCTGATTTCGCGGCCGCGTCTCGTCCACCCACACATGCACGGGGATGCCCTCGTCATGGGCGCGATAGATTGGCGCGAGCGCCGTGCCCCAATCGACGCAAGCCAACCAGCCGGCGTTGCAATGGGTGAGGATGTTGACTTGGTTGCCCTTCTTCTTCTCGGCATGGGCGCGAATGAGCCCGAGCCCATGCTCGCCGATGCGGCCGTTATTCTCCACGTCCTCGTCGCAGATCTGCGCGGCGCGGGCGTAAGCCGCGGCAAGGCGCTCCTCGCGCGGCAAATTGCGCACAGCGTGTCTCATCTCGTTGAGCGCCCAGCGGAGATTGACGGCGGTTGGCCTTGTGGCGGCGAGCGTCTCGCAGGCACGGTCGAGAGCCTCGTCTGACTGGTCGTCGCCCAAGCCGAGGCACACGCCGTAAGCCGCGGTCGCCCCGATCAGGGGGGCGCCGCGCACCTGCATGGTGGAGATCGCCGCCGCCGCGTCGTCGAGGGTCCGCAGCGTGACGGTCTCGAAGCGGAAGGGCAGCTTGGTCTGGTCGATGATCTCGACGGTTGTGCCGTCAGGATTGAGCCAGATGGTGCGATAATGTTTGCCGTCGATATTCATGGTCTTCTCGTCAGTCGCCCTCGAAGGCCATCAGCGAATGGCACTCGATCCCGAGCTTGGCGAGGCGGGCAGAACCGCCGAGATCGGGCAAATCGATGACGAAGGCAGCACCCACCACTTCGGCATCGAGCTTGCGCAGCAGCTTGACCGCGGCCTCGGCCGTGCCGCCGGTGGCGATAAGGTCGTCAACCAGCAGAACAGGCTCGCCGGGTTTGAGCGCATCCTCATGGATTTCGATGATGTCGATGCCGTATTCCAGTTCGTATTCCTGGCCGATAGCCTTGGCCGGCAGCTTGCCCTTCTTGCGGATGGGCACGAAGCCGCAGCGCAAGCGATCGGCGACGGCGCCGCCAAGGATAAATCCGCGGGCCTCGATGCCCGCCACCGACTCGATGCGCCGGTTGGTGAACGGCGCGACCAGCCGCTCGATGCAGGCGCGCAAGCCGTTGGCATGGCCGAGCAGCGTGGTGATGTCGCGGAACATGATGCCGGGCTTCGGATAGTCGGGTATCGTGCGCACGAGGTCCTTGAGATCGATGTCTTCGGTCAGGCTCATGCGAGGGCCTCCGTGATGTTGGCGAGCGGGGCGCCGGCTTCAGTGCCTATAGTGGAACGAAGCGCGGCTGGCTAGCGCCGCAAGGGTCAAGCGCCCTTCAGCACACGGCCGGCAACCGCATCGAGCTTCCTGAGCAGCTCCGGATCGCGCGCCTCGGGCGCGGTGATGATCGCGGTGTCGAGCGCCCGATCAGAGCCGACAAGACAAGGCTCATGTTCGCGCGGAAAATCGCGGGCGAGCCTGGCCACCAGCCCGGCAGCCTTCTCGGCATTGGCCATCAGCACCTTGATGATGTCGGTGACGGTGACAGCGTCGTGGTCTGGATGCCAGCAGTCGAAATCGGTGACCATGGCCACCGTCGCGTAGCAAATCTCCGCCTCCCGGGCGAGCTTGGCCTCGGGCAGGTTGGTCATGCCGATCACCGAATAGCCGAGCCCCTTATAGGTCAGGCTCTCGGCGAGCGTGGAGAATTGCGGCCCCTCGATGCAGACATAAGTGCCCTCGCGGGCGAACGAGATGCCTTCGGCTTCCGCGGCCTGGGCAAGGTGAATACGCAAGCGGGGAGAGACCGGGTGTGCCATCGACACATGCGCCACGCAGCCCTTGCCGAAGAACGAGCTGGCGCGGCCGAAGGTGCGATCGACGAACTGGTCGACCAGGACGAAGGTGCCTGGCGGCAATTCCTCCTTGAACGAGCCGCAGGCCGAGAGCGAAACGAGGTCGGTGACGCCTGCCCGCTTCATCACGTCGATATTGGCGCGGTAGTTGATGTCGGTTGGCGAGAGCCTGTGCCCCTTGTCGTGGCGCGACATGAACGCGATGGGGAGCCCGGCGATCTCGCCGATGCACAGGGGCGCCGACGGCGCGCCCCAAGGGCTCGCGATGAGCTCCTCGCGCACCTTCTCAAGACCGGGGAGATCGTAAAGCCCCGAGCCGCCGATAATGCCAAGCACCGCACGCGTCATACCAATCTCCTCGCTCTATGGTCCATGGTTCGAGACGCGCTGATGGCGCAGCGCTCCTCACCATGAGGTCGACACCCTCATCCTGAGGAGCGCCGAAGGCGCGTCTCGAAGGATGAGGCGCTCTAGGAATCACTCGCCGACCCGCATGTAGAACACGGCCCAGACCCAACGGCCGCGGCCGTCGTCGCCGGGCTTCACGCCTTCTGCCCGGGTGTTGATCAACCACAGCGGACCCTGCTGGCCGATCCCGAGCGGCACGCCGTCGGCCTCGAGCGCGAGAATCCAGTCCGAGCGGTCGACATCCTCCGGGCTAAGCCAACCGGTGAAGCCATTGACCGCCACGAAATTGATCTTCATTTTTGCCGCCTCGATGCGGCCAAGCACCTCGCGGAGCAGCGGACCCTTGAAGGTGGCCGGCGCGCCGAGTTCGGCAGTCTTCGCCGTTACCGTGCCCGGCTCGAGTCCGAGCAGCATGGCGCGATCGAAGGCGTAGGCCTTCTTGAAATCGGCCTTCTGAAGTGCGAGCAGGCTGTCCTTCTTGGGATCGAGCGCGCCCCGATTGCTCTCGCCGATCGTCCCGCTCACGGTAAGCAGAACCATGTCCTTTGGCGCCTGCGCTTGCTCGGCGGCCGAGGCTGACAGGGCGCAGAGCGCAAGAACAACCATCAACACCGCACGCGTCATTCTGAACGTCTCCACGTCGCCTCTTGCGTCATGCCCGGGCCAAGTCCCGGGCATCCAATAGAGCCTTCGATTGGCTCGGTCGCTCGATTTAGGAGAGTCACCATTGGATTGCCGGGTCAAGCCCGGCAATGACGACGCCGGAGGCGCATTGGAGACTTTGGCGCAGGCCAAGATCACGCCGTGTGCGCGGCTTTCGGATGCAGGCGCGCCCAGACCGTGCGCTTCGCCAGGAACATGATGACGGCAAAGGCGATGAGAAAGATGACCACCCTCGCCCCGAGCTCATGCCGCTCTTCGAGCTTGGGCTCGGCCGCCCACATGAGGAAGGCCGACACGTCCCGCGCATAATTGTCGACCGTGGGCTTGGTGCCGTCGGTGTAGGGGACAGCACCGTCGAACAGCGGCGGCGGCATGGCGATCTGATGCCCCGGGAAGGCGATGTTGTAGTGCATGCCGGGGGCAAGCTCAAACCCGGCCGGCGTCTGGCGATAGCCTGTGAGCAGCGCATAGATGTAGTCCGGGCCGCCCGGCCGCGCCTTGGCCATCGTCGAGAGATCCGGAGGCAATGCGCCGCCATTGGCGGCCCGCGCCGCCCCATCGTTCGGGAAGGGCGACCGGAAGCGGTCGGAGGGACGTGCCGGGCGCTGGACAATCTCGCCCTTGTCGTTCGGCCCATCCGTCACCTGCACTTGGCTGGCGAGCGTCGTCACCGCCTCGGGCGAGAACTCCGGGCCGCCAGGCTCACCGAGATTGCGGTAGGAAAGCAGCCGCATCGAATGGCAGTTCGAGCAAATTTCCTTGTAGACGCGATATCCGCGCTGAAGCTGAGCGTTATCGAAGGATCCGAAGGGTCCGGTGAAGCTCCATTTCTGCGACTCAAATTGCGCTTCGTGGCTCACCGGCTCGGCCGCTTGCTTTGCCTCCTCGGCGCCGGCGAGGCTCAGCGGAGCTGTCATGGCGAAGACCGCGATGAGCGCAAGACCGATCGGCGACGGCTTTGTCATGCCACCGGCTCCGGCGCGCGGCGGCGAGGCGCGGGCTTTGGTGCGGCGGCCGGCGTCTCTTGCGGCCCGAGCACTGATTCGGTGATGCTTCCCGGCAGGGCCTTCGGCTTCTCGATCCATCCGACCACCGGCATGACCAGGAGGAAGAACAGGAAATAGTATGCGGTGAGGATGCGCCCGAGCACGAGATAGACGCCTTCCGGCGGCTGCGAGCCGAGATAGCCGAGCACGAAACAGGTCGCCACGAATGCCCAGAAGAACCATTTGTAGATCGGCCGGTAGCTCGTCGAGCGCACGCGCGAAGTGTCGAGCCAAGGCACGAAGAACAGGATGGCGATCGAGCTGATCAGCGCGGCGACGCCGAACAGCTTGCTCGGGATCGCGCGCAAAATCGCGTAGAAGGGCAGGAAGTACCATTCCGGCACGATATGCGCAGGCGTTTGCAGCGGATTGGCCGGAATGTAGTTGTCGGGATGACCGAGCAGGTTCGGCGCGTAGAACACGAAACAAGCGAAGAACAGCGCGAACAGCGCGAGCGCGAAGCCGTCCTTGATCGTGTAGTAGGGATGGAACGGTATCGTCTCGCGCGGGCTCTTGACGTCGATTCCGCTCGGATTGTTGTTGCCGGGAATGTGCAGCGCCCAGATGTGCAAGACCACGACGCCGGCGATCAGGAACGGGAAGAGATAGTGCAGGCTGTAAAGCCGCGTCAGCGTCGGTCCGCCGACGGCGAACCCGCCCCAGATCCATTCCACGAGCCGCGTGCCGATACCCGGGACCACCGCATCGAGCGATGAGAAAAGATTGGTGATCACTGTCACCGCCCAGAAGCTCATCTGCCCCCACACCAGCGAATAGCCCATGAAGGCGGTGGCGATCATCATGAACAGGATCAACACGCCGAGGATCCATATGACTTCGCGCGGCGCCTTGTAGGAGCCGTAATAGAGGCCGCGCAAGGTGTGGACATAGGCGGCGAGGAAGAACATCGAGGCGCCGACGGCATGGGTGTAGCGCAAGAGCCATCCCCAATTCACGTCGCGCATGAGGTGCTCGATGCTGTCGAAGGCGCGGTCCGTCGTCCCCACATAATGCATGGCGAGCACGACGCCGGTCGCGATCTGCGACACGAGCATGAAGCTGAGGATGCCGCCGAACGTCCACCAATAATTCAGATTGCGCGGCGTGGGGAACACCAGGAATTGCTCATGCATCAGCCGCGGAACGGGCAGCCGCTGATCGATCCATTTCTCGATGCCGGTTGACGGCTCGTATGAAGAAGATGATTGCGCCATGACCCGTCAGCTCAGCCGATCTCGACCTTGGTGTCGGAAAGGAAGGCGTAAGGCGGGATCGCCATGTTCTGCGGTGCAGGCCCTTTACGCACGCGGCCGGCGCTGTCGTATTGCGATCCGTGGCAGGGACAGAACCAGCCGTCATAATCGCCCTTCGGGTCCCCGATCGCCTGCCCTTTCGGGATGCAGCCGAGATGGGTGCAGATGCCGATCATCACGAGCCAGGGCTCGCGGTTCTTGCCGGCACGGTTCTCGTCGGTCGCCGGTGCGTCCTCCGGCAGATTGGCGTTGCGCGCGAGCGGGTCGGGAAGATCGTCGAGGGGCACGGTTTGGGCCTCCTCGATCTCCTTCTTGGTACGGTGGCGGATGAAGATGGGCTTGCCGCGCCACATCACCGTGATCGCCTGGCCCTCCGCCACCGGAGCAAGATCGACTTCGGTCGTCGCCATCGACAATGCCGACTGGTCCGGATTCATCATGTCCAGGAGCGGCCATAGTCCGAGGCCGAGACCGACGGCGGCAAAGCCGCCGGCAGCGATCATGATCACGTCGCGCCGCGACGGATCGTCTTCTTCGGGAAGCGGAAATTGCGCGGGAGTTACATGTGTGCTGTCGACCACGTCGCCAAAGCTCCTAACCCATTGCCGTTGGCGCAATAAACTCAAAGCCGGCCGTGCGGAAAACATACTGTCCGCGTCCGCCCCAGACGGGCCGGCGTCGACATGCGCGCCTCAAAGCTTATGCCTCTCCTTTGCCAGCCGCGGCTCGCGGCCGACATGGCTCCCGTTGCTTTCTTGCATCGGCGTCAAAGCTTGTCCAGGACCGCGTCCCGGTCAAATTGGCGCAGTGCACAATTTTATTCGCCAACAATTACAAAGCCTGAGAATACCGCACTTTGATCGCGATCAAGGCCGGGCTTGACCAGCCATATCATTCCAGCGCCCTCTAGCCGTGGCGAAATCGGCCTCGGCACCAATGCCCCGGACAAAATTGGCTCAGCGACGTTGCAGTTCGATGACTGAAGTATCGACAAAAAGGACGGCATCCGACGTTAGTCCCTACGAGGCGGGGAAGGATCTGGCACGGACCTGGTTTGAGTCGTTGCGCGATCGGATCTGTGACGCGCTCGAGGCGGTCGAAGATGCGGTCGAGGGATCACCGCTTTATGCCGGCGAGCCGGCCGGACGCTTCGCCCGCACGCCCTGGACGAGGGCCGAGGCTGACGGGGGCGAAGGCGGCGGCGGGGTCATGGCCCTGATGTCGGGCCGCGTGTTCGAGAAGGTCGGCTGCCACATTTCGACCGTGCACGGGACCTTGCCCAAGGAATTCGCCTCACAGATCCCTGGCACCGATCGGGACCCGCGCTTCTGGGCCTCCGGCATCTCCTTCATCGCCCACCCCAAGAACCCGAATGCGCCGGCCGCGCATATGAACACGCGCATGGTGATCACCAGCAAGGGCTGGTTCGGCGGCGGCGGCGATCTCACGCCGGTGCTGATGCGGCGGCGTACGCAAGACGATAAGGACTCGAAGGACTTCCACGCGGCGATGCGCGCCGCCTGCGAGGGCCAGACCTCAGCCGACTATCAACGCTTCAAGACCTGGTGCGACGAATATTTCTATCTGCCGCACCGGAAAGAGATGCGCGGCATCGGCGGCATCTTCTACGACTATCTCGACAGCGGAGACTGGGACGCCGATCTCGCCTTCACCCAAAGCGTCGGCCGCGCCTTCGTAGACATCTATCCGGAGATCGTCCGGCGCAACGCGGGCCTGCCGTGGACCGGCGCAGATCGCGACGAGCAGCTCATCCGCCGCGGGCGCTATGTCGAGTTCAACCTGCTCTACGACCGCGGCACGATTTTTGGACTGAAGACCGGCGGCAATGTCGAGGCGATCCTGTCGTCGATGCCGCCCTTGGTGATGTGGCCTTAGCCGACATTCTCATGCGTCTGTCATGCCCGGGAAGGCGGGCATCCAGTAACCCCGGCTTTGGCAATTTCATTGATGGCAGTGCTTACTGGATCGCCCGGATCATCAAGCTTGTGCTCGGGCTGGCGAAGCCAGACCCGAGTGCCGGGCGATGACAAGAAAGAACGCCTAGCGAAATTGACGAGCGAAAGGTCTTCTCACCCCCTCACCCCGGCATAGGCGTAAGTGGTTTGCATCTGCATCGCCGCGCCGACCCGCGTCTGGATCACCGGCGCGTCGGCGATGAGTTGCGCGATCAGGACCGCGATCGCGGTGACGAGCAGCACGAACACGAACTTCCACATGACGGCCTCCGCAGGACTTGGGCGCGGTGCAGGACTTGGGCGCGGTGATTGACTCGCGCCACAGGCTGTCTTCGTAGGCAGGTACGGCTGAACCGGAGCTGAGATGCATGTTCATCCGCGGTTTGGTTTTGAGCCTTTTTCGTGCGAAGCTAAGGGCTCGAACCTGATTGGGGGCCTTTGGGTTCGCGACATCGGCTCGGCGCGGACCCGCATCTTGCAGGGGCCGCGCGAAGGAGTGCATGACGCGTGGCCCGCTCGTTCGACTATAGTGCCCCCGCCGAATTGTTCGCACCCAAGGGACGGCCGGGAATGCGCCAGCCGGTGGCCTATCGCCGGTTCCCCAGCGCCGCCGCTGCCATCCGCTTCGCCGTGGAAGAGTTGTCACAGGCAGGACTTGCCGCCGCCATCCTCGAGGTTAACGAGGACCGCTTCGATCATGTCGGCATTCGCCAGCTCTACGAGGATAAGAAATATCCGCTGCGGCGGCGCACCAAACGCGCCGATTAAATCTTGCCAAATTTCGGGCTTCTGCTCATACTATTGGCACCGGGCGCTCAAGGCTTTGGGCGCGGACTTGGACTGACGGCAAAGTGACATTCGCGCCGATTACGAGCACGACAACCTTTCCTGAAATCTCAAGACGCCAAAGGACTCTCTTGAGTCCACGGCCCGTTGTTTGAAACTCGAAACGGGAAAGGAATTCCCCCCATGGCTCGTGTCAATGGCACTGTGAAGTTCTTCAATCATTCGCGCGGCTTCGGCTTTATCCAGCCCGAAGACGGCGGCAAGGACGTGTTCGTACACGCCTCTGCTCTCGAGCGTTCCGGCGTGCCGGCGCTGAACGAGGGCGACAAGGTGTCTTTCGAGATCGAGGACGATCGTCGCGGCCGCGGCAAGCAGGCTGCGAACGTCCAGCTCGCATAAGACGACACGCGAACTTCGCGATTGACCGCCGCCGGGCCTCGTGCCCGGCGGTTTTTTTGGTGCGGACACCTCGACTGCGGATCCCCTCCCCCTTTGAGG
>NZ_JBOHJB010000042.1:0-28418 GCF_050728395.1 Methyloceanibacter sp. | reverse complement strand
ATGCTGGCGGGGCTGCTCGGCTGGCCACAGGGGACCTTCGCCTCGAAGATCGAATTCAACAACGGCAAGGTGAGAGTGGTGCGCGAGGTGGACGGCGGGCTCGAGACCCTGCTTCTTTCGCGCCCGGCGGTGATCACCACCGACTTGAGGCTCAACGAGCCGCGCTACGCCTCGCTGCCCAACATCATGAAGGCCAAGAAGAAGCCGATCGACGAAACGACGCCGGAGGCGCTCGGTGTCGACATCGCGCCCCGGCTGAAAGTGCTCGGCGTGGCCGAGCCGAAGGGCCGCGAGGCCGGCATCAAGGTCGACAGCGTCGCCATCCTCATCGAGAAACTAAAGAACGAGGCGGGAGTGCTCTAGATGGAGGTCCTGCTTCTCGCCGAGCACGACAATAAAACTCTGGCCCCGGCGACGGCCAAGGCGCTCGACGCTGCGGAGAAGTTCGGCGGCGAGGTCGATATTCTCGTCGCCGGCGAGACTTGCCGCGCCGTTGCCGAAGCTGCCGCCAAACTTGCCGGGTCACGCAAGGTGCTGCTCGCCGAAGCACCGCAGCTCAAAGAGCGCCTGGCCGAAGAGGTCGCCAATCTGATCGTGCCGCTGATGCAGAATTATGACGTGCTGCTCGCGCCGGCGACCACCATGGGCAAGAACGTCGCTCCGCGCGTGGCGGCGTTGCTCGACGTAGCGCAAATCTCCGACGTCATCGAGGTGAAGGCACCCGACATTTTCGTGCGCCCGGTCTATGCCGGGAACGCCCTCGAGACGGTCAAGACCGTCGACAAGAAGATCGTCGCCACCGTCCGCACCACGGCCTTCGCCTCGGCCGCCGAAGGTGGGTCCGTTTCGGTCGAGGTCATCGAGGCGCCTGCGGCGCTTGGCTTGTCGAGCTTCGAGAAGAGCGAGATCAGCGTGAGCGAACGGCCCGAGCTCACCGCGGCGCGTATCGTCGTCTCAGGCGGCCGCGGCATGCAATCGGGCGAGAACTTCAAGACCTTGATCGAGCCGCTCGCCGATCGCCTCGGTGCGGCGGTGGGTGCAAGCCGTGCTGCGGTCGATGCCGGCTACATGCCGAACGATCACCAGGTCGGCCAGACCGGCAAGGTGGTGGCGCCTGAGCTCTACATCGCCGTGGGCATTTCCGGCGCCATCCAGCACCTCGCCGGCATGAAGGATTCCAAGGTAATCGTCGCCATCAACAAGGATGCCGAGGCCCCGATCTTCCAAGTTGCCGATTACGGCCTCGTCGGCGATCTGTTCACCGTCCTGCCCGAGCTCGACGCCGAGCTGAAAAAGGCAGGGTATTGAGCCAGCGGGTGCATGAGGAATGACCATGGACGAAATAGTTGGCGCGAAGGGAATTCTGACCGAGCCTTCGCCGCAGGAGAATGACATGACGCCCATTCGCAAGATCGGGATCATCGGCAGCGGGCAAATGGGCAACGGCATCGCGCATGTGATCGCGCTTGCAGGCTACGAGGTCGTGCTCAACGACCTGACCAAGGAGAAGGTCGACAAGGCGCTCGAGCTGATCGACAAGAATCTCACCCGCCAGGTCGCTTCGGGCAGGATCACCGAAGAGGAGCGCAAGCAGACGCTGTCACGCATCTCCTATGCCGAGAATTTTCAGGGCTTGTCCGACGTTGACCTGGTGATCGAGGCGGCGACCGAGGACGAGACGGTGAAGCGAAAGATCTTCGTGGCGCTTTGTCCGTTCCTCAAGTCAGAGGCTGTCATCGCCACCAACACCTCGTCGATCTCCATCACCAGGCTCGCCGCCGCCACCGACCGTCCGGAACGCTTCATCGGGCTTCATTTCATGAATCCGGTGCCGGTGATGGAGCTGGTCGAGATGATCCGCGGCATCGCCACCGAGGACGTGACCTTCGCCCGCGCCAAGGAGTTCGTGGAGAGCCTGGGCAAGACCACCGCCGTGTCGGAGGACTTCCCCGCCTTCATGGTCAATCGCGTGCTGCTGCCGATGATCAACGAGGCGGTCTACACGCTCTATGAGGGCGTTGGCTCGGTCGATGCCATCGATACGGCGATACGGCTCGGCGCCCACCATCCCATGGGCCCGTTGCAGCTCGCTGACTTCATCGGGCTCGATACCTGCCTGTCGATCATGCAGGTGCTGTATGAGGGACTGGCGGACTCCAAATACCGCCCCTGTCCGCTGCTGGTGAAATATGTCGAGGCCGGCTGGCTCGGGCGGAAGACCAAGCGGGGCTTCTACGATTATCGCGGCGAAAAGCCGATGCCCACACGCTGAGGGCTCGATTTCGCTCCAATGGGCGTATATCGGTACGCCATGGGCGATTGCGGCTTCAGTGGACTTTTCTCTAACAAATCCAGCGCCTTAGTTTCCAATCCCAATGGCAGGGCGTTGGTCCTCGCCCCGGCCCAGGCCAGGAGGTGGGCGATGCTCTTCGCGCCATCATATTGACTTCGCCCTTGACCTCCGGCGCAGGTGACTCGGGCATAGGCACGGGAGCAGCGAGGGCAGCGCTGTACAAGTCAGCTAAGTCGGCGAATGTGGTGGCTGCTTCAGAAGTCGGGTCTTCCAGAAAAACTTGCACCAACTGGTAACTCTGACCGTCGCATCTAATCATAGATACGAACAGCATGTGCGCGATCTGATTGGTGGGTATCTTGACCCAGCGCGAGCTTTCGCCGGGCAATGCAAACACTATTGGGTCGTCCTCCTCAGTTCGCTTTATCATGCCTGTGAACACGTGATTTGAGGTGCCTGCTCCAGGTTTGAACGCTCCGGTATCTCCAAGCTCCACTGAAGGTTCACGCCCTGGGGAGGGAACCGTCTTGCTTCTTGCCTTCTTCGGTCGCGCCGTTGTTGCCTTTTGGCTGCGGCCCTTTCGTTTCGGTTCCCCTTCCTTCGTGTTGGCCATGGGTTCCTCCTTGTTAACAACGGTGACAACCTGGGTAAGCCGGTTGCGCCCATGCGGAGGCTACACTTAAGTGTTGATTCTGGACATTTTGTTTTGCAGTGGAACCTCATTGCGAAAGCGGGGCGCGAATGTCCGAGCCATTCGAACATGCTCGCGCCGTTTTCGCGAAAGCGGCGGCATCCTTATCGATTATTCTTCTTTGCGGATGCGGAATAATCGATCATTTCGGCCCCCGGGCTACCCACTACAACGATGAAACAGCGGACGCGAAAAGCGCAGCAATTTTGCTCAACATTCTTCGTGCCGCCTATTCAAATCCCCTCCAGTTCACCGATGTTTCTACCGTGTCCGGACAGTCTACCGCAAATGGAAGCCTAGGTGCGTCCTCCGGGTCCTTTTTCCCAATTCCGCTAAATGGCCTGGCCAGCAACCAGCAACGCATGGCGAATATCAGCCCAAATGTGACAGCTGGCACGAGCTTGAATGCAAACACCACATTCAATATAGCAAACCTAAATACTCAGGAATTTTATAGGGGCATACAGACGCCGTTAAAGATGCAGCAAATTGCATATTATTTGTCTGGCCAATTCAATGGTCTTAATCCATCGCAATTACTTCCGCTATTTATCTCGGATATCGAACTATATTCGGGAAAAATCAGATACACGCTTCATGGGAGTGCTCATAATCCAGACACGTTTTTTGCATTTGTCTCCGCTATCAACACTCTCATTGAGAACGGGCTCACCGTGGAGCCCGTCAATACCACCGACACGGTGGGGCCAAGTCTGACAGCGGCCGAGGTAAAGGATCCGAGAATAGTTGCAGCCGTGCTGGGATCGTCGGGCACAAGCGGAATAAATCTCGCTAAAGTGAACAATGAGTACCAGTTAAAAACTGAAAAAGGAGGGTACAGATTTTGTTTTTCCCGCGTGAGGTATCCTTATCGCTATGTACATTTTTCTGTTTCTACCCCGCCTCGTGATCCCCTTGTCATCGCGCTGGGTTACGAGAATGGAAGACCAATAAAACAAACTACTATCGCAATAGGCGGTGCATACTACTGTGGATCTAAGGCAGCTAGAAGCTCGTCTATCCATAATCAACTTCAGGTGGCTGGGCTGGGCATAAGACTAACGACGCGTTCTCTGGAGCAAATTATCTTTTTTCTCGGAGAAATGGTCAGGACGGAGCTAGGACTGGGGACGGGGGTGGGCAACTCCCTCGCGTTGGAGTACGGCGCTGGCCAGTCCCCATTCAATCTCTTTTCGATCGAACCTCGGCGCCCAGATCCTGGTGAGATGTCGGTTAAGTACAATGGCCAGCCGTTCACAATCAGAGTTGATCCCTCAGGCAGATTGGATACGTCGAGCCGAATCATCCAACTTCTGACTGACCTCTGGGCGCTACAAAGCTCAGCGAAGGATTTGCCGGCACCAAATGTGATTACCGTCACGGCTCCGTAAGGCGACCGCACTCTCGGGGCGTCAATTTGGCGGAAGACCAAGCGCGGCTTCTACGATTATCGCGGCGAAAAGCCGATGCCCACGCGGAGGGCAAGCGATCGGGACGACGCCGTAGCGCTCAACCCGACCGCATGGCCCGCTGCAGCGACTACTGCGGCAGGACGACGATCTCGCCCCGCATCGACGGCTGATGCGTCTTTGCGCCGAAGGTGCGCGACCTTGCGACGCAAGGCTTCCCCCTGGTCGGAGGCCGGGTCGACTATTTCGATGGGCGCAGAGTGGCGGCGATCGTGTTCCGCCGCCGCGACCGCGTGATCAACGTGTTCATCATGCCTCACGCAAGCGGGCCGATGCGCCACGAGCAGCTTCGCCGCAACGGCTACAACATCGAGAACTGGAGCGACGGCGAATACGATTTCTGGGCAATATCGGATCTCAATCAAGACGAACTCGGCATGCTGACCAAGCTCCTCGGGGCCTGACTCTTAAGCCAATCTGCATCGAGCCCCCGCGCCCGCTAGACGTCGGTGTCACCGGGGAAGGTGCCGTCAGGATGCGGGCACTTCACCTGCCGCACATACCAGCCTGGATGATCCTTCTCCCAAGGCGCCGTCTGCATCAAGGACATGCGCGAGCAGACATTGGGATTGGACAGGTCGGGATGCTGCGCGGTGCTCCGGCCTTCGGTCTGGTCGTAAATCTGCACGATCTCGTTGCGGCAGGTCCCATAGTCGAGCTTGATGCCGTCGACGGGGAAGCCGTTCACGTCCAACGGCCCTTGATCGGCGAGAGCGCGGCAAACCACGAAAATAAGGGCGGCTGGAGTCATCTGGACCTCTCAAGAAGGCGGTCAGCACTATGACGCGCCGGGCCACATGCTGCCAGCCGTCACGTCCGGCAAGCCGTTCATTTATTGGTGATTTTGCCGGCCTTTGCGCCTAGGCCGCCGGCCGTGACTTGGCCGCCACGTGTCCCGCATGGAGAGAGCCAGGGTCTCGTTGCCAAACGCGCGCGCGTCCTGAGGAGCGGTTCGTTCGTTTGGCTGCATCGCGTCTCGATAGTTCTGCCGTTGTGGTTCCACTCTCAGGCATAAGTGGTTCTCCAGGCGAGACAAACGCCGATGGTGCGCCGGCAGTTGCGGCCGCCGAACGATCGACTCTGCGGCGCAGCGATCGTCGCGCCGGCGAAGCGCACTGTGTTTTGCGCGCCACGCACGCTCAAGAACCGTCATCGTTCTGTCAAAGCACGATGGGAATGCCCGCCGACTTGCTCTAACGTTCCTGGCTTCAGTTCTGCGTTCTAGTTCTGCGTACCTGTTCCAGTAAATCTGTGGCGTTGAGTGTGTGGCGATGGTGTGCGTCCCAGAGCCCATGGATATATTGCGTTGTGGGCCCGCAGAGTGGAGCGAGATTCTGCGACGTGGCGCGCGCGCGTGGAACGCTTGGCGCGACGACTATCCCTGGATCATCCCCGATCTCACCGGCATCTCTCCCTCAGTGATCGAATGCCAGTTGGGCCCGCTCACCGGAGGGCCGGTCAATTTGGCGAACGCGCGGTTGCGCGGGGCAAGGCTCGGCCGTGCCACCCTGTCGGAGGCCAATCTCGAAGGCGCCGATCTGTCCGAGGCCGATTTGACCCATGCGCGTCTCGATCGCGCCAATCTCTCTTACGCCAATCTGCGCAACGCCAATCTCGACAAGGCTGATCTCGGCGGAGCCCGGCTGATGCGCGCCGATTTGAGCGGCGCCAATCTGGCGCAAGCCAAAGGCCTCAACGAGGGTCAGCTCTTCGGCTCGATCGGCAACGGGCTCACGGTGCTACCGCCGCAGCTCGAGCGACCCGAAACCTGGCCGCCACTTGCAGGCGAAAGTCGAGATGAGCGCCGAGCACCGGTCGCAAGCGCGACCCAATTGCCGCGCACAAGAAGGCTCATGAGCTGGCTGTAGGGCGGTGAGGGCCTCGTGCCGTTGGTTGGCGGCATCAGACTATGACCCGCATTCGTAATAGCCGGTCTTGTCCACGGGACTATTGCACCAGCTATTCACGTTCACCGAAAAGGCGCTGCTTCGGATCTTCGACCGAATAGCGACATTTTCACTGTTCGCCACGTCTTGGCTGGGGTAGCTGCCGACCGTTGTGACAAACCACTTGCCCTTCTTGTATATGACCGCTGGCGTGTAACCCTGCTTCGCCGCCTTGTTGGCTTCGTCTTGGGCGGCTTCGAGACTTGAATCGCTACCAATCACGATCGTCCAGGAGCCTGTCCTTTCGGCGAGACCTTCTGCTTGCTTGATGGCCGGTTGGAAGGACTTTTTCTCCTCCTCTCCGAGCGATGCGGCGGCGCGGTCGATATAAGACTTCGCATCATTCGGATAGAGGATGAATAAGACCGCCGTGGCCGCCTTTCTTGCGGCTTCGTCCGAGCCGACAAGTTTAGGTACAAACTCCAAGAGATTCTTCTCTAGCCGAGCTTGCTGTTCTGCCCTCAGTTTTTCCCGTTCCAGCTCTATTGTTTTTGTCTGCGCTATTTCTGCGGAGTCCTTGCGGATCTCTTCGAGACTTCGGCTGCCGTAGAAGCCCAGAACGGCCACCAGGACGGTCGTCAAAGCAGACAAGGCCACAGTTAGAACCTGCCCTTTGTTTTCCATGCCAGTCTCCGAGGAAAGAAAGTTCTGCGGCAGGGGCCGGCGAGCTAATTGTGATTGGTGACCCCGGCAGGATTTGAACCTGCGACCCTCAGATTAGGAATCTGATGCTCTATCCTACTGAGCTACGGGGTCCCGATCGGCGCGCCGGCATTTGCCGCGAGCGGTTATATAGGCCTATCCGCGGTGCGATGCGCGCGCAAGCATGCGTGGGACGCTGGCGCTCACCGAGTTTCCCCTGTGCAAAAAAACCCGTTCGGCGATTCTTCTTGACGTCTACAAGATTGTAGAACAAAATAGGAACATAATCGCGTTAAGGGGGCTTCCGATGGTAAATTTCCAGCCTGTCGCTCTTGGGTCTCTTCTCGCCGCAACCTGCCTCACTTTCGCACTTCCTTCCGCATCGGCGCTCGCCTGCGAACTCTCCGAACCGCAGAAAGGCACGGTCGCGGAGGTCAAGGATGGCGAGACGCTTCAGCTCACCGACGGCACGGTCGTGCGGCTCGTCAACGCCAAGGCGCCGACGGCGCCCATCGCCGCGCAGGCCGATCGTCCCTGGCCGATGGTCAACGAGGCGAAGGAGGCCCTGTCGAAGCTTGCCTCAGGTGCCGAGGTCGAACTTCGCTATGGCGGCGCCCGCACCGATCGCCACGACCATGCGCTCGCGCAAGTCTATGTGGTGAAGGGCGAGGAACGCATCTGGCTGCAAGGCGAGCTTGTCGGCAACGGGTTCGCCCGGGTCTATTCCTTCCCCGACAACCATGCCTGCGTGAGCGAGCTGCTTGCCCGCGAAGCCGGGGCGAGGGCGAAGGGCGAGGGGATTTGGGGCTCTTGGGCCTATCGCGTCCTTGCCGCCGACAATGTCGAGCGCCTCGGGCGTCTCACCCGCAGCTACCAGCTAGTCGAAGGCGTGGTGGCGCAAGTCGGCGACTCGGGGGGACGCATCTATCTCAACTTCGACAAGGATTGGCACAAGGATTTCACCGTGCTGATCGAGCGCAAGGACGGCGAGGCCTTCAAGGCCGCCGGCATCGATCCGAAGGCGCTTGCCGGAAAGAAGCTCAGGGTGCGCGGCTGGATCGAGTGGCGGAACGGGCCGATGATCCACGTGACCCATGTCGAGCAGATCGAGCTTTTGCCCGAGGGTGGAGGCTCCCCGCCGCCAGCGCCCGAGGCGCCGAAAGGACCGCCGACCGGCGCAATCGCGCTTTAGTCCCTCAAAAAGCTTAGGCCCGGCACGAGCCGGGCCTAATGATTCAGATCTGGGCGTCAGTTTCAGGCCGCGCGGGTGCGCGCGTCGGCTTCCGCCGCGAGTTTCGCGTGCCGTGCCGTCTTGGCGAGCACATCGTCGATCTTGGCGACGGCGCTTGCCTCGTCCATGCGCTCGACGGCGGCGATCTCCCGTGCCATGCGATCGAGTGCCGCTTCGTAAAGCTGCCGCTCGGAATAAGACTGCTCCGGCTGGGCCTCAGACCGGTACAGGTCGCGCACCACCTCGGCGATGGCGACGAGATTGCCGGAATTGATCTTGGCCTCGTACTCCTGCGCCCGGCGCGACCACATGGTGCGCTTGACGCGGGCCTTGCCTTTCAGCGTGCCGAGCGCCTTCTTGACGATCTTGTCCTCTGACAGCTTGCGCATGCCGACCGTCTCGAGCTTGCCAGTCGGCACCCTGAGCGTCATCTTGTCTTTTTCGAAGTTGATGACAAATAGCTCAAGAGTCGCGCCGGCAATCTCTTGCTCTTCGATGCTCACAATGCGACCGACTCCGTGAGCCGGATAGACAATATACTCGTTGGTACGAAAACCGTGTCTTTGCTGTGGTTTCTTCTTCTCGGGCATTACTCTCGTCTCACTCTGTTAATTGATGGAACCGGCGCGTCGCTGTGCCGATCTTTCCGCCGCTTCAATACGAAACCTTACATCGTAGTCGTCTCAGCCTCCTACAAGGCTTAGATCCCAGGGTTGTCGCGGCAGCGAGCACAAAAATGAGCGTCGATCAGGAACCCCCGATCGCGTAACCTCCCTCAAGACGGAAAAAAAAGCGTGCCCGCGACTAGGGACGCCTCTCTTGGTGCTCACCGGCGGCAATCCGCGCCATCTCAACACCAATATAACACAATTTTAGTAAATCGGAAAGTCATGCGGTGCCGCAGCACAGCCCGTTTTGCACCGCAACATGCGACATTTTGACGGTAAGGTGAATAATTTGAGAGCGTCGCGCCCTAGTCCCCCTCGCCGGGGTTGGTGCTGAAATATTTGTCGAACTTTCCCGGCTCGCTGACGAAGGCGTCGGCGTCGGGTGGTGCCGCCTTCTTGGTGGTGATGTTCGGCCACGTTTCCGAATATTGGCGGTTGAGGTCGAGCCAGCGGTCGAGCGAAGGTTCGGTGTCGGGCTTGATGGCGTCAACCGGGCATTCAGGCTCGCACACCCCGCAATCGATGCACTCGTCGGGATGGATCACGAGCATGTTCTCGCCCTCGTAGAAGCAGTCCACCGGGCAGACTTCAACGCAGTCGGTGTATTTGCACTTGATGCAGACTTCCGTGACGACGTACGTCATCTAACCCACTTGGCTTAGGGCTTTAGCGGCTCCGCCCAGCCCTTTCTTCCGGCCCCCTCGCCCCAATTATTTGGGGGCGATGAGGGGCTTTGCCTATCCCAATAGCGACACCAGTACAAGGCAAGCGATTGCCATCGAACGTCCGCAAAGCGCGGCCGCGAGACCACACCGCGACTCAAGCATCGTCGGCCCTGATCGCGTCGAGGCGCCTGCGGTCGCGCTTGGTCGGCCTCGGCCCGCGATGGACCTCGATCCGCGCGCGCACCGAAGGAGAAGGAGGCGCCTCAGGCGTCAAATCCTCGTAGAGCGACCGGGCGTTCGTCGCCGGTCCACGCCGCTCGGCCTCGCCTGCGACCCGCACCACGAAGAGGCGCCCGGCGCCAGCGCCGGTCCCGGTCACCACATCGCCCATGCGCACATGGCGGCTCACTTTCAGCGCTCGCTCGCCATTGACCCTGACCTTGCCCCCCTCGATCAGTTTGGCGGCAAGGGATCGCGTCTTCACGAGCCGCGCGCACCACAGCCATTTGTCGAGCCGTTGACCTTCCATCTGATCGCGTCAGTTACCCTCAGGGCGCCGGGCGGCAAGGTTGCGGCGAAGCTCGGCGAGCACGGCAAAGGGCGAAGAGTCGGACGGGCGCGGGCGCTCTTTGCGCTCAAGGCGCGGCTGCTGCTCGCGCTGGCGCGGGGCTTGAGCCTGCCGTTCGCGGCGGCGCGGTTCTCCTTTTGTCTCGTGGGCTTGCGGCTTTCGCCCCTCGTTCCACTTACCTGGACGCCAGATCTCATCGAAGGCGATGTCCGGCTGAGAGGTTGGCTCGTTCGCCGGAGCCGGCGCTTCGGAGCCATTGCCGTCATGCACGGGCTCGATGGCGCGGGCCTCCGCCGGCTCAAGCCTACGGCGTTCGCGGCGGAAGCCAAGTGCCCTCAAGATCGAGGTGAAATCCTCGCCCGAGCAGCCGACCACGCTCATGAGCTCGGGGCTTGCGCGAAAGCCGCCGTCACCGGTGGCGCCGGGCGGCGCCGGCTCGCCGCCGTCGACCGGCCTCCACGACACACGCGCGCGGATGAGATCGGACAGCCGCTCCAGCATGTCGATGCGGATCGCGCGCGCACCGGCAATCTGGAAGCCTGCGGCATGCCAATAGGGCTCAGGCACGCGGCCGTCGGCCTCGACGGAGGTCAGCCCTTGCTGGGGGCGCGGCGGCAGCGCCTCGGCGTCGATGCCGTAGTCCCGGCCGGCATGGAGCGCCCAGAGAAGCAACAGCAGATCGGCGGCGGCAGGCTTGAGCAGCGCCGGTATGTAGATGTTGAAGGCGCCGAAGCGCACCCCGTATTTACGCAAGCCGGCGCGGGCGGTTTGGTCGAGCGCCTTGACCTCGCCGGCGACCGCATCGCGGCGCAGCACGCCAAACGTCTCAACGACGCGGAAGGCGAGGCCGCGGGCAAGCCCTGAGAGGTCCGAGGCTTCGCTCAGCGCCACAAGCGGCGCGAGGCGGCCGTTGAGCTGGGCAGAAAGCCAAGCTTCGATGCGGCGCAACACCTGCTCGCGCTCGACCGGCCCGAGATGCTCGTCGGCAAGCAGCTGTATCCTCGGCTTAAGCGGGCCGCCGCCGCGCTCGAGCCGCGCGATCTCCGATGAGCGCCAAGCGATGCGGCCGTTCTGCTTCAGCACGATGTCGGTGTCACTCGCAGCAGAGAGGGCTGCGGCGCGGGCGCCGAGCTCATGCGCCAGCACCTTGACGGCGGCGTGGCGGGCGGCGCGCCCGTGGATGCCGTCGCCGCTCGTGTCCGGCGTGAAGCGAAATCCGTCGAGGCTGCCGACGTAGTGATCCTCGACAATGACGCGGCCGTCGGCGCCGATCTCCGCCACGAGGTCTTCCTTGTCTCTGAGGCGCCGCATCAGCACGCTGGTTCGTTTATCGACGAAGCGATGCGTCAGCCGCTCATGCAGCGCGTCCGACAGCATGTCCTCGATCGCCCTGGTGCGGCCTTGCCAATGCTCCGGATCGTCGAGCCATTGCGCGCGGTGGGAGACGAAGGTCCAGGTGCGAATTTGCGCGAGCCGGTTTGACAGCGTATCGAGGTCGCCGTCGGTGCGGTCGGCGAGAGCCACCTGGCGCGCGAACCAATCGGTGGGAATCCGGCCTGCGTCGCTCATCACGAAGCGAAAGAGCGCGCCGACGAGCTCGGCGTGGCTTGCCGCGGAGATCTTGCGATAGTCCGGGATCTGGCACATCTCCCATAACAGCGCGACACCGGCGCGTCCGGTGGCAAGTTCACGCACGCCGGCGTCGTGGCTGACATTCTCCAGCGCGATCACGTCGTCGACCATGCGCGAGCGGATGAGCCGAGGATGGTCCGGCGTCTCGCGCAAAGAGTCCTTGAGGCTTTCGATCGAGCCGAAATCGAGCTTGCGGTTGCGCCATTGCAACATGCCGACCTGATCGAAGGAATGGTTCTCCAGCCGATCGATCAGCTCGGATTCGAACGCCGGAACCTGCCCGGTCACGCCAAAGGTGCCGTCATTCATATGACGGCCGGCGCGGCCGGCGATCTGGCCAAGCTCGGCCGGGGTCAAATCGCGATGCACTTGCCCGTCGAATTTGCGCAATCCGGCGAAGGCCACATGGTCGAGATCGAGATTGAGGCCCATGCCGATGGCGTCGGTCGCCACCAGAAAATCGACGTCGCCGTTCTGGTAGAGGGCGACTTGCGCATTGCGCGTACGAGGGCTGAGCGCGCCGAGCACCACGGCAGCACCTCCGCGCTGGCGCCGCACCAGCTCGGCGATGGCGTAGACGTCGTTGGCCGAGAAGGCGACGATGGCCGAGCGCCGCGGCAGGCGCGTGATCTTCTTGTCGCCGGCGTAAGTAAGCGTCGAGAGGCGCGGGCGCGAGACGATGTGGGCGCCAGGCAGCAATTCGCGGATGGCGTCGCGCATGGTGGCGGCGCCGAGCAGCAGCGTCTCGCTGAAACCGCGGGCGTGAAACAGGCGATCGGTGAAGATGTGGCCGCGCTCGCCGTCGGCGGCGAGCTGAATCTCGTCGACGGCGACGAAGTCGGCCTCGAGATCGAGCGGCATCGCCTCGACGGTGCACACATAATGGCGCGGCGACGGCGGCTTGATCTTCTCTTCGCCGGTGATCAGCGCAACTTTGCCCGGGCCGATGCGCGCCACGATCTTGTCGTAGACCTCGCGGGCGAGCAGACGCAGCGGCAGGCCGATGATGCCGACATCGTGGGCGAGCAGGCGCTCGATGGCCAGATGGGTCTTGCCGGTGTTGGTCGGCCCAAGCACCGCGGTCACGCCTCTGCCGCGCATTGTTCCGGAACTTGGGGGAAGTCGGCTCATGCTCGCATTCCTAAGCCCTACCGATAGCGTATCAGGACAGGCGCGCCGGGTCTGGAACGAGGGGGGAACGAATCTCGTCCGAATCGCTGACTCGGTCCATTCGGATTTCGTTCTTCACCGGCGCCACCAGATCGAGCTCACTCTGTCAAAGGTCACCGCCCAGTGCATCTTCGCGACCGTGAATCAACCAGTTGACGCGCAGGCTTCATGTGGGGCCCAGCACCCCAGGGGAACAACGGGAACGGAACACGGACGAATCAGGGGAGCGTTAATTTTCGGCATCTGTTCGCTACTACATATTGGGATTGGAGGCCTTGCCGTTAACCCTTGGCCGGCCTGGAACGAGAGGGGCTATTCCTGAAGGCTGGCGCGCTTTGCGCCTCGCTGGACGTTGAATGAGGTCGAGGTGGCATAGCCGTAGCCCACCAGGGTCGGCAGCACGATGCGGTAGGGGACGTACATCTCGGTGCCGGGGAGCGAGACCAGCCAGACTTCGATCTCGTTCGTCTCCGACATGAGCTTGATGCCGGGATTGTCCGGACGGTAGCCGGAGATGGGAATGAACTTCACGCGGCAGACCGCGGCGAAGCCCGAATAGCCGGTCGACGAATTCTTTTGCAGCTTCACCGTGCGCTTGGGTTCGAGGATGAGGTTGAAACGCGCTTCGCCGTCGAACACCGGAATCGTCTGGTCGCAGACCTTCGGGTCGCCGTTGGGATTTCCCGAGCGGGCATAGAGAAACGCGGCCGTCATCGGATCGAGCACGCCTTCGAGCTGCTCCTTGGTGATGGGGATGACGTGCGGGTTGAACCGCTTCTTCGGTATCCGCGAAATTTGCGTGACGGCGCCGCCGTCGAAGGTCATGCGCAGCTGCTGGCTCTTGTCTCCGCCCTCGAAGTTGAGGCTGTACATGGCGGGCTCGGGGCCGGTCCCTCCGAATCTGCCCTTGCTCGCCGTGGTGCCGTGCCACTCGAAGATCAGCCCCTGGAGGACCGAGAAGCGGCCTTCGCCGCGCATCTCGTAATCGGTGCCGCGGAACACCGTGGTCAGCTGGAAGTTCCCGAGATTGAAGCCGGCAAGGTCGACGCGATAGACCGCGGTGATGCGGTTCGCCGACCCTATGCTGATCTCGGCAAAGGCGGAATCGCCCGACGGGGCGCCCCCCAGCCCGCAGGTGAGGACTACGACAGCCGCAAGGCTCAAAACATGTCGCGCTATTGGCATGGCCCCAACCCTCGAGACTGGTAGTGCCAAAAGGAAGGCGCCCCCAGCCCAAATTTCGGATTATTCGCAGAATTCGTCAATTCTGAGGTTGAGATATCCGGTTTTCATTGCCTTGACCGCAGGCAACCAGGCCCGTATATCTCCGCCGATTTCGCGGGAACGCTTGACCTTTGTCTTGCCGTTCCGCATCACCCGCTTCCTAGCACGTCTAGAGACAAGGACTAAGTACGATGGCCCGTCGTTGCGAGCTGACCGGCAAAGCGGTGCTCTCCGGCAATAATGTCAGCCATGCCAAGCGCAGAACCAAACGCCGGTTCCTGCCCAATCTGTGCAATGTCACGCTGGCGAGCGACGCGCTGAAGAAGCGCGTACGCCTCACCATCAGCGCCGCGGCGTTGCGCTCGGTCGAGCATCGCGGCGGCCTCGACGCCTATCTGCTCAAGGCCGGCGATGAGGAATTGTCGCTGAAAGCGCGGCGTCTCAAGCGCGATATCGCCAAGGTGCAAAGCGTCGCCGCCTCGGCCTCCTAGCGCGACTGAGGCTCGGCCAGCACCGGCTTGGCGTCGGGCAGAGCGAATTGCATCAGAAGCGTCCGCTGCAGCGGGCTGAAATTGTCGTCGGAGATCAGCGTGAGGACGGTCTCGCCAGAGGCCGAACGGTGCACGGCGATCCCTTCCATATTGTCGATGTTCAAGCTGTCATTGGCCTCGAGCAGGACTTCGCCGGAGATGAGCGCTCCGGGCTTGAGGTCTTTGGCGGCGATGCGGCGAATGCGCATTTTCACGCCCTCGCTGTAGCGGAAGCGGCGTTCGAGCACGACGATGCCGCCGTCGGGCAGGGAAGCTGCGTCGGTAATGTCGAAGCCGCCGACGTTCTTGAGAGCTATCGCGCCGGGCGCCTGTCCCCCGATCAGCCAGCCGCGAAGATTGCCGTTCTTGTCAGGTAGGCGCTCGGAAAACAGAACCGTCGCGCCCTTGAGCCCGCCGGTGCGGATCGGGGCGACAGCCTCGATGCCGCGGTTTGCGCTCATGCGCTTGGTCTCGGCGGGAAGAGTAAGCCCGCCGTCAGGCGGCCCGAAGCGGTCGGGGGTGAAGGGATAGCGCAGAACGCGATGGTTGCGCTCGAAGGCGACGTAGGCGGCGCCCTTCGAAATGTCGCCGTCGAGGAGCTCCAAGCCCTCTGAGTCCTGCTCGACAACGCCGGCGAGTGGCTTTCCATCATGCCCGAGGATGGGACCGATGGTCGCCTCGCTCAGGCCTTTGAGCCTCCGCCCGTCATAGTCGATATTGGCCCTGAGCCAGGTTCCGGCATCGGAAATAGCGAGCAGAGACTTGCCGGACGGAGCGACGATCAGCCCCGAATAGCCGCCGAAGAAGGGCGACTTGGCGAATAGATTGAACCCGCCGCGCCAGACGAGCTTGCCGAATTGCTTGCGCGCCGGATCGTCGCGGTCGAAGTCGATGGGAATGGCGGTGATGGCCAGCCGCTCGACACGGGGCAGCACGCTTGCCGTCTTGTCGGCGAAGGCAGGTGCGACGATGAAGAACGCCGCAATAGCGAGGATCGCGGCGGCGGTATTGCGCCAGACTCTCGCCGAGGAAGACGCCACGGCGCCCCGCTAGTTCAACTTGCGGCGCTTGGCGCGCGCAGCACCGGGGGCCGCGCGGTAGAATTGGCGCCAGGCAAGATCCTCGTCGAACAATTCGGCGAGCTTGTCGGTCATGACGCCGGCGAGCTCCTCGGCGTCGGTTACCGTCACGGCACGCCGATAGTAACGGGTCACGTCGTGGCCGATGCCGATGGCGACGATCTCGACGGAGGAGCGGGTCTCGATTTCCTCAATGACCTGGCGAAGATGGCGCTCGAGATAAGAGCCGGAATTGACCGAGAGCGTCGAATCGTCGACCGGCGCGCCGTCGGAAATCATCATCATGATGCGGCGCTGCTCGGGCCGGGCCAAGAGCCGCTGATGCGCCCAGGCAAGCGCCTCGCCGTCGATGTTCTCCTTGAGCAGCCCTTCGCGCATCATCAGCCCAAGATTGCGCCGCGACCGCCGCCAAGGGGCATCGGCAGATTTGTAGACGATGTGGCGGAGATCGTTGAGCCTGCCCGGGAGGGCCGGCTTGCCGGCATTGAGCCATTGCTCGCGGGCGTGACCACCCTTCCAGGCGCGGGTGGTGAAGCCGAGAATCTCCACCTTGACGCCGCAACGCTCGAGCGTGCGGGCGAGAATGTCGGCGGAGCAGGCGGCGACCATGATCGGGCGGCCGCGCATCGACCCCGAATTGTCGAGCAGCAGCGTCACCACGGTGTCGCGGAACTGGGTTTCGCGCTCCTGCTTGAAGGAGAGCGCGTGCATGGGATCGACGATCACTCTCGCTAGCCGCGCAGCGTCGATCAGCCCTTCGTCGAGGTCGAAGTCCCAGCCGCGGTTTTGTTGCGCAAGCAGGCGCCGCTGCAAGCGGTTGGCGAGCCGCGCCACGGCCCCGTGCAAGGCTTGCAGCTGCTTGTCGAGAAAGGCGCGCAAACGCTCGAGCTCGTCAGCGTCGCAGAGATCCTCGGCGCCGACGATCTCGTCATAGGCGCGGGTGAACACCTTGTAGCCGAAGGCCTCGGGGTTATCGAGCACCGAGAGGTTGGGGCGCCAAGGCTCGGGCCGGCGCGTCGAGTCGGGCGTGTCCGCCTCGCGATCGGGGCGGTCGGCCGCGCCTTCGTCGCGCTCTTCGAGGGTCTCGTCGGTCAAGGAGTCCTGATCGGCCTGGGCGTCGGAGGCGAACTCGGCGTGTTGGCGTCCCTCCGCGTCTTCGTTCTCAGCCTCCAGCGCGGAGGGCTTGGGCTCGCCCTCTTTCCCCTCTTGGCCTTCGTCGCCGGTCTGGTCGAGCTGATCGGCAAGGTTCAAGGCGGCAAGCAGATCGCGGGCAAGGCGGCCGTAGGCATCCTGGTCGAAGACCGTGTCCGGCATGCGATCGAGCACTGCGCGGGCGCGGCTCTCGATCCACGGGCGCCAAAGATTGGCGATGGCCCGGGCCTTCCCCGGAGGGGCGAGGCCGGTCAGCCGCTCGCGCACGAGCAGCGAAAGCGCCTCCGGCAGAGGCGCCTCGGAGCGGTCCGTCGATTCGTTGATCCGGCTGCGCTCGTAGCGCTGCTCGAGCCGCGCGGTGAGGTTGGCAGAAACGCCTTGCATGCGTTGGGCGCCGATGGCCTCGACCCTTGCTTGCTCGATCGCCTCGAATACTGCGCGCGCTTCGCCGCCCGGCGGCGCGAGCTTGGCGTGCAGGCCCGGATCGTGACAGGCGACGGCGAGGGCCGCGGCGTCGGCGTGGCCGCGGATCACGGCGATCTCGTTCCTGGTCGGCACACGAGAAGGTTCAGGCAGCCGCGCGGTCTTGCCGTACAGGCCAGGCGGCTCGTTTGAGAAGATCACCTCCACCGTGCCGTCGGCGGCGATGGAGCGGGTGGCAAGCGTGAGCGACCGCTTGAACGGTTCGAGCGGCGCCTCTTTGCGCTTGCTCAAGGGCATCGTCAGCTCAAGGCCACGTTGGCGGTCGACTGGGGCAGATCCTCGCCGAAGCAGCGCTGATAGAACTCGGCGATCAGGCCGCGCTCGAGCTCATCGCATTTGTTGAGGAAGCTCAGTGCAAAGGCGGTGCCGACATCGTTGAAGATCTCGGCGTTCTCGGCCCAGGTGATCACCGTGCGCGGGCTCATCACCGTGGACAGGTCGCCGTTCATGAAGGCATTGCGGGTGAGCTCGGCCACGCGCACCATGTTGCCGACGATCTTGCGGCCGGCGTCGGTGTTCCAGCTCTTGGCCTTGGCCAGCACGATGTTCACCTCGTCGTCATGCGGCAGATAGTTGAGGGTGGCGACGATCGACCAGCGGTCCATCTGGCCCTGATTGATCTGCTGCGTGCCGTGATAGAGGCCGCTCGTGTCGCCAAGGCCGATGGTGTTGGTGGTCGAGAACAGGCGGAAGGACGGATGCGGCCTGATCACCTTGGATTGGTCGAGCAAAGTGAGCTTGCCCGAGACTTCGAGCACCCGCTGGATTACGAACATCACGTCCGGGCGGCCGGCGTCGTACTCGTCAAAGCACAGCGCCGTGTTGGACTGCAGCGCGTAAGGCAGGATGCCCTCGCGGAACTCGGTCACCTGCTGTCCGTCGCGGATGACGATGGCGTCCTTGCCGACGAGGTCGATGCGGCTCACATGGCTGTCGAGGTTGATGCGCATGCACGGCCAGTTGAGCCGTGCCGCCACCTGCTCGATATGGGTGGACTTGCCGGTGCCGTGATAGCCCTGGATCATCACCCGGCGGTTGTGCTTGAAGCCGGCCAGGATGGCGAGCGTCACCTCGCGGTTGAACAGATAGTCGGGGTCGACATCAGGCACGTGCTCGTCGGCCTGCGAATAGGCCGGCACTTCGAGATTGGTGTCGATGCCGAAAACCTGACGCACCGAAACTGTCATGTCCGGCAGGCCGGCGCCGTTGGTCGTAGCTGCAAAGGTCATGAGATTAAGAGCCTGTCGATCGCATGCTATGCGGGCCCGCTCTAGCGTAAGCCCTGATAATGCGGGGTGAGGGCCAAGCCGCTCAAGCTAGCCCCGCCTGACGCAGATAATTATAGGCTTGGATCACTTCGCGCAACTTGTCCTCGGAGCGGCGGTCGCCGCCGTTGCGGTCGGGGTGGTGACGCTTGACCAGATCCTTGAAGCGCGCCTTGACCTCGGCCTTGGTGGCGGTGTCCTCGAGATTGAGCTGGCGCAGGCATTTGCGCTCGGCCCTGTGCAAGACCCGGGGCGGCTCGCCGGCTTGGCTCGGCGCGGGCTCAGCCTTGGCGCCAAACAGCCCGAACGGGTCATACGTGGTGAATCGGTGGGCAAAGCCGTTGCGGCGCTCGCCGTTCCGCGTGGCGCGATTGCGCGCCCAGGAATTCACCCCAACGAACCAGGTCGGGCGGTGGCCGATGGTGTCGTCCTTTTGATGCTGGGCCACGTCCTCGTCCGGCATGCCGGCGAAGTAATTGTAAGACTTGTTATATTGGCGGACATGTTCGAGGCAGTAGCGGTGATACTCGCCGTCATGCCCGCGGCCCTTGGGCGCAGGGTAGAGACCCGGCTCCCTGCAACCTTGCCATTCGCAAGTCGGGCAGGCGTCGCGCACGAGCCTCGCCGCGTCTGGCTTGACGCGGAGGCGGTCGAAGAATTTCGAGTCGAGTTTCATTACGGCAATTATGGGTAGTCGGCCTGTGAAGGGCAAGCGCGGCGCTCTCCCCCTCGAACCGTGCGGCCAAGCCTGATAGTCGAAAGGTCGGAACGCGGCTCCGATTGGAGCAGCCATTGTTGAACAAAACATGTCAGAAGCCTGTCGGGTCAGGGGCAGCAGGCGGGGAGCGGGGACAAAAATGCGGGCGCGCACGTCTTGGCCGACCGTATCTTGGGCGACCATGGCGGCCCTTTTGCTCGCGGCGGTCTCGGTAGCGGTGACGCTCAGCCTGATCGACTATCCTATCGGCGCGGCATGGGACGAGATCGTCAAGCTTCGCGGCGTCAGAACGGGACGCTACGCCTACTACCATCCCCTGTTCATGATCGATTTGGCGCAAGCCGTGGCACTCGTGGTGCATCCAGCGGATCTGCCGTCGTTGGCGCAGCTCGTCAGGGTGCTTGGCGCATTGGCCGGCGGCGTCATGGTGTTCGCCACCTTCAGCCTGGCAAGGCTCGTGCTGCCCGACCTGCCGGCCCTGGCGGCGGCGACAGCGACCGCGGCGACGCCGCTTTTCACCGTGCATGCGCGCATCTTCAAGGAGGATATTTTCGTCGCTGCCTTCCTCTTGCTGGCGCTCGCCGCACTGATCAGGTTGCTGCAGGAGCCGGCGCCGCATCGCGCCATCCTGCTCGGCCTCCTCGCCGGATTTGCCGCCGGCTCGAAATATATCGGCACGCTGTTCCTGCCTTTCGCGGTCATTGCCATTCTTTTCGTCCCCACGCCCGGACCCGAGCGGCGGTGGTTGAGGGCCGCAACCGTCGCCGCCACCTCGATCGGCACCTTTCTCCTCATCATGCTGCCGGCGATCAGGCGCATCGAACGTTGGCGGCGGGGCGTGAATTCCGAGCTCGCGCATTCGATCCACGGCCATGACGTGCCGTTGCCGCTCCCCCTCACCTGGGGCGTGTTCCATCTCCGCGAAAGCTTGTGGCCTGGTCTCGGCACGCCGCTCCTTGCGCTAGGCCTCATCGGTCTTGCGGCACCGTTCGTCGCGGGGCGGGAGCGGCGGATGCCGCTTGCGCTGATCGCGAGCTTCGCACTTCTGTGGTACGCCGTTCACGAGGCCACACCGCTCAAGCCATTTCCCGATTTTTCCCGCTACATGCTGCCGCTTGTGTCGCTGCTTATTATCCTTGGCGCGTCCTTCATTCACGAGCTCTTGACCCGCTTTGATCGTCGCGGGGCCGTGGCGGCGATCGCCGTCCTACTCGCGGCCGTCCCGGCGCTATCGATGTCGTTGCGGATCAACTCTCCCGACGTCGATCCGCGCACGATCGTTCCTCCCATCGTCGCGGCGAGCGGCGCGCGCGTGATCTTCGATCGCTATGCCGACTACGAGCGGAACCGCCGCATCCTTGGCATCAACTTCCGGCCGAACAAGGGCATGGCCGATATCGTGGTCACATCGAGTCTCGCCTATGATCGCTTTGCGCTGGATGCAGCGCCCGGCCCGATGGCAGCCTATTATCGGGAGCTCTCCTCGCGGCCCCATCTCGATGTGTCGAATGGACGGCCGACACTTGCGTATTTCAATCCTGTGGTGCGGATTGTTGCCCTGGACGGATCGGTGGCCAGGCTCGAGAAGATCGCCGCGGAAATTCGGGCCGCAGCCCCTGTCTTGGCCGTGCGGCTGATCGACCCGCCACCGAAAAGCGAGCAATGACGAAAGGATCAGGTGCCGATGCGTATCGAAGAGTCGATCAGGGAAAAGCTGAAGGGCGCCTTCGCTCCGGCGGAGATCGAGGTGGTGAACGACTCCCACGGTCACGCCGGCCATCATGCGTCTCCCGGAACCGGAGAGAGCCATTTCAGCGTCACGGTGGTCTCGGCGGTCTTTGCCGGCAAATCGCGGCTTGAGCGTCACCGCATGGTCAATGCGGCGCTGGCCGAGGAGCTCGCCGGCGGCGTGCACGCACTTGCCGTCTCCGCGCTCACGCCGGAAGAGCGGGCCAAGGGGCCATAGGTCGGCGCCGTAAGGCTCAAGAGGCTTTGCTTTGCGCCCGCTTCGCCTTGCGCGCGGCGGTAAGCGGCGTCACCTTGAGCGAGGTAATGCGGTTCCTCTGCCGGCGCAGCACCTCGAACAGGAAGCCGTGAAAGTTGAAACGCTGCCCCTGATAGGGGATGGCCTGCGCCTCGTGGATGACGAGACCGGCGATGGTGGTGGCCTCGTCGTCGGGAATGTTCCAATCCATCATGCGGTTCACGTCGCGGATCGGCACCGTGCCGTCAACGATCAGCGACCCGTCGGGCTGCACGCGCGCGGCGATCGAGGCGATGTCGGTCTCGTCGGTGATGTCGCCGACGATTTCCTCGATGATGTCCTCGAGCGTGACCAGGCCCATGACCTCGCCGTACTCGTCGACCACGATGGCGAAATGCGCCTTGCGCTTGAGGAAGGCGTTGAGCTGATCCTTGAGCGAGGTCGAGTCGGGCACGAACCAGGGCGGTGTCGACAACGACATGATATCGAGCTTGCCGAGATCGCCGCCTGCATCGCGCAGCGCCCGCAGCAAGGTCTTGGCGTGAAGGATGCCGACGATCTCCTCGCGCTCGCCGCGCCACAGCGGCACCCTGGTATGCGAGCTCTTCAGCGCCGCATCCACGACTTGCTCGGTGGGCAGGTCGACGTCGATCGCATCCATGGTGGTCCGGTGCACCATGATGTCCGAGACGGCGAGCTCGCGAAGATCGAGCACGCCGCCGAGCATATCGCGGTCGAGCTTTACCACGCCGCCTTCCTTGTGGTGCAGGTCGATGGCGCCGCGCAGCTCCTCATGGGCAGACAGCACCTCGACGTCGTCGCCGACCGAGGCGCCGAACAGGCGCAAGGTGTGGCGGACGAGGAATTGCATAGCGCGGGTGACGGGGGCGAGCACCGCGACCACGAAGCGCACGGCCGGGGCAACAAAGAGGGCCATGCGGTCGGCGTTGACGATGGCGTAGGTCTTGGGCAGCACCTCGGCGAACAACACGACCAGAACCGTCATCAACACCGTGGCGTAGGCCACGCCGGCCTCGCCGAACAGGTTGAGAAACAGGCTGGTGGCGAGTGCCGAGGCGGCGATGTTGGCGAGGCTGTTGCCGAGCAGAATGGCGCCGATCAGCCTTTCGCGGATCGACAACAGGTAGGTGACGATCTTGGCGTGGCGGTTGCCGTCCTGTTCGAGCGCGTGCATGCGCGCGCGCGACGCAGCGGTAAGCGCCGTCTCGGAGCCGGAAAAGAAGGCTGAGAGGATCAAGAGACCAAGGATGGCGCCAAGCGTGATGCCCAAGCCCATCATCGGCGTTTGCACTCCCGCGCAAGGAACGCGCTCAAAGCTTCCATAGGGACATCGCGCTCAACGTATGCCTGTCCGATGCCGCGGGCGAGCACGAGCGCGAGCCTGCCGCCCTTCACCTTCTTGTCCTGGGCCATGAGCTTGAGCATCTTTTCCGGCGTCGGCGGATCGCCGGGAATGTCGGCGATGCGGCCGGGCAAGCCGACCGCTGCGATATGCCGCTCGACGCGGAGGGCGTCGCCGGCCGGGCACAGGCCCAGCTCGGCGGAGAAGGCGAAGGCAAGCCGCATGCCGATGGCGATGGCTTCGCCGTGCAGGAGCCGGTCGGAATAGCCGGCGAAAGCCTCAAGCGCGTGCCCGAAAGTATGGCCGAGGTTGAGCAGGGCCCGCGTCCCGCTCTCCTCGCGCTCGTCGGCTTCGACGATCGCAGCCTTGGCGCGGACGCTCGTGGCGATGGCAGAGGCGCGGGCCCCCCCCTCGCCGGAAAAGATCTGCGGCCAGGTCTGTTCGAGCCAGGTGAAGAAGGGCGCGTCGCCGAGCAGCCCGTATTTCATCACCTCGGCGTAGCCGGCGCGGAACTCGCGGTGGGCGAGCGTCGCAAGCACGGAAATATCGGCGAGCACCAGGCTTGGCTGGTGGAAGGTGCCGATCAGATTCTTGCCTTGGGCCGTGTCGATGCCGGTCTTGCCGCCGACCGAGGAGTCGACCTGGGCGAGCAGGGTCGTCGGCATCTGCACGAGACGGACGCCGCGCCGCAGGATGCTTGCGGCAAAGCCTGCAAGGTCGCCGACCACGCCGCCGCCGAGCGCGATCACCGTGTCGCCGCGCTCGACGCCAAGCTCGAGCAGCCGCTCGCAGGCTTGGGCAAGCACCGGGAAGCTCTTGCTTGGCTCGCCAGGTGCCACCACCACTTCGCCAAGGAAAAGCCCGCCGAGGCTCGCCTTCAGCCGGTCAAGGTAGAGTGCCGCCACATTGGCGTCGCTCACCACGGCACAGCGCCCGCCTGGAACCGCCGCGGCGATGCGCGGTCCGGCTTCATCGAGAAGCCGCTCGCCGATGACGATGTCGTAGCTCCGCATCCCGAGCCCCACCGTGATGGTGGTCTCTTGTGTATCGGGCGCCAAAGCGGCAAGTCGGTCTCGCATCCTTCACACCTTGCCGCGGCTCTTTGCGGCCGCCGCCCTGGCCTCCTTGTCGAGCCAGCGCGCCAGGGCCTCAACGACGTCGCCAACGATCAAATCATGGGCCACGTCCCGGCTCTCCACGGTGATATCGGCCTCGGCGTAGATGGGATAGCGCTTTTCCATGAGCTCGCGCATCACCTTGTCGGGGTCATCGGAGGCGAGGAGCGGCCGGTTGTCCCGCCGGCGCACGCGATGGAGCAGGACCGGAAGCTCGGCCTTGAGCCAGATCGAGATGCCGTGCGCCTTGATATTGGCCCGCGTGAGGGCGTCCATATAGGCGCCGCCGCCGGTGGCGAGAACCTGCGAGGGCCCCTGGAGCAGGCGGGCGATAACCCTCGATTCGCCCTGGCGAAAATAGGGCTCGCCGTGCTCGGCGAAGATCTCGCTCACGGTCTGGCCCGCGGCGGCCTCAATCTCGCTGTCGGCGTCGGTGAAGGGGAGTTCGAGCCGGTTGGCAAGCCGGCGGCCCACGGCTGTCTTGCCGGCCCCCATCAGGCCGATCAGCACGATGCTCCTTGCCGCAAGGGCCTCGCGGATCCATGCCAGGCGCTCGGGCTTCAGTTCTTTCTTGCGCTCAGCCAGTCGAAGGTCATCCATTCGTCAAAAACGGCGCTCCGAGCCACAGCCCGGGGCGATCCGTTGGCGGCACGGTTCCACGATTTTCTCGTGCTGACAACGGCCTTTCGAATCGTCCATCATAGCGCGGGCCGCATGGCGCCTTGCGGTCGGGGTCATAATAAGGCCCCCTTCGCGGCTACAAGAGCGCCCTAAGGTCTAGCGGAGAAGGACAAGAACACTAACGGGACACGAGCGCCTCGATGCCGACACTCTTCCGATTGTTGATGGTCTTGGGGGTGATCGCCGGTGTCGTCACTGGGAGCCTCTATGTGCTCGCCGAATATTTCCAGCCTGAGCCGAAGGAAATCTCCAAGTCCTTGCGTAACGTCAAGGTGCGGACCGAGTAAGAGTCTCCTCGCCGGCCTAGCCATCACGATCGCCGCCATCCTCAGCGGATGGGAACCGGCTCTGGCGCAGGTCGAGCGGCGCCAACTTCCCGTCCTGCCAGGTGAGGCTCCGCCGCAAGTTGATGAGAGTCCGCGTGGGCTGCCGGGGGCGCCCGCCGGAGATTGGAATTCGCAGCAGCAAGGCGAAGCTCCGCTCCAAGATGACGAAGGTCCGGGTGGGCCATCGGTTCTGCCTCCCAAAAATTGGGATTCGCAGCTTCACCCGCCTGCGCCGCCGCCGCTGAGCGCTGGCGAATCTCGCGGGGAAAGTGCGCTTCCGCCCGATCTGTGGCGCGGGCTCGACGCAAACGCCATGCAGAGGCTGCTCGCCCAGGTTCCCATACCCTCATCCTCGCCAGCGCTCGCGAGCCTGCTCGCCCGCGCTCTCGCCACGAGCCCCGAAGGCTATGGCAGCGAGACGGAGGTGAAGATCGCGGCGCTTCAGCGCGGGGGCCGCGTCAACGAGTTGATCGACATGCTTGGAGATGCCAACGAGCCCGACGCGCTCGCGGCCTACGCCTTGGCGCTGCTTGCCGCCGGCCGCAACGATGAGGCCTGCGCGCTGCAACTCAGCACGGGGCAGGCCGACGGCGCTGCGAAGGGCGCGAGCTTCCTGATCCCGGCCTATTGCGCCGCGGTGAGCGGCGATAAGGAGGCCGCGCGCAACGCGCTCGACGTTGCCCACGACAATGGCGCGGACATGGCCTTCGCGGCGCGGGCCATCGCCGGGCAGGGCGCACGCGGGCCGCTGCCAAGAAGCGTCGACATTCTCGACTATCTGTTCTTGAAACTCAGCCAATCCGCTAGCCGGCCTGACATCGCCGCCAAGGCCAGTCCCGAGCTTCTCTTTCTTTTGGCGCGCGACGACGAGGCGGGGCCGGAACTTCGCGTTGCCGCGGCGGAGCGCGCCGCCTCGCTCAACATCATCGACGGCGAGACGCTCGCCACCGTCTACCGGGACGCGGCACCTCGGCTGCCCAAATCGGCGCAATCGCCGGGGGCGTTGCGGGCGAAGCTGTTTGCCTCCCTCGAAGCGCAGACATCGGCGAAGATCCGCGCCGAGTCGATCGACGCTTTGCTCGCCAGCGGCAAGGACGCAAGGATGGAAATTCCGATGGCGCAAGCCATGGCGCAATCGAAGGAGCTACAGAATACGCAAGCTGCAAGCTTTACCGAGACGAGCGTGCGCGTGGCGGCGCTTGCCGGCGACGACCAGACCGCTTGGGATCTGACCGAACAGGCCGGCGACCGCGTGCGCAGTTGGCAATTGCTGCTGGTGACCACGGATCCTTTGAGCGAGCGGGCGCGCAGCGCGCTCGACTCTGGCGTCGACATCGCGCTGAAGGCCGGGCTCCCTGGCCCCTTGCTGCAACGGTTGGTCACCGCGCTCGATGCGCTTGGCGAGGAGGTTCCCATCCCGCTCTGGGACCTTGCCGCCAAGACCCCGCAGCCCGACGACGGCTATTTGCCGCCGACGGGCCTGCTCAGCACGTTGAAGGAGGCCGCCGATGCCGGCGATACCGGCCGCACCATCCTGCTTGCGGGGGCGGCGTTTGGGCCTGACGGTCCGCAGGGCGCCCATCTGATCGCGCTCGGCGACGGCTTGCGCGCCTTGAAGCGCGTTGGGCTCGAGACCGAAGCGCGCCGTCTCGCCTTCGAGGCGCTCTACGCCCATTGGCCCGCGCGCGGAAAGGCCTGAGCAGGTGGGCACGAAAGGCCGATCAGGCAGAAGCAACGGGGCGGAGCTCGCGCTGTTCCTCGACATGCTGATGGCCGAGCGCGGCGCCGCCGCGAAAACCATCGAGGCCTACACAGGCGACTTGAGCGAGTTTCTTGCCTTCCTCGCCACCAAGCGGAGGACCGCGCGCGACGCTTCGGCCGATAGCGTGCGCGCCTATCTCGCGGGGCTCAGCCGCAAGGGGCTCGCGCCGACCTCGCGGGCGCGCAAGCTCTCGGCCTTGCGCCAGTTCTTCCGCTTCCTCTTGGCTGAGGGCATCCGCGCCGACGATCCTTGCTCGGCGATCGACAGCCCGAAGCTCGGACGCCCGTTGCCGAAGCTGCTCTCGCTGGCCGAGGTCGAGAGCCTGCTCGAGACGGCGGCGCATGGTGTGGAGCAGGCAGGCGAAGGCTCCGCTAGGCGGCGGGCACTCCGCATCTACGCGCTGCTCGAGACGCTTTATGCCACGGGCTTGCGCGTCTCGGAGCTGATCGGCCTGCCGCGCGGTGTGCTCGTGAGCGACGACCAGGTGATGACCATCAAGGGCAAGGGCGGCCGCGAGCGCCTCGTGCCGCTCAACGACTCTGCCCGCAAGGCGCTCGCCGACCATGTCGCGGCGCTCGCGGCCGACGAGGCACAAGGTCGCGCGCGGTCGCCTTGGCTGTTTCCCTCAGGGAGCGGCAGTCAGCATCTAACCCGCCAGCGCTTCGGCCAGGAGCTGAAGGCGCTTGCCATCGCCGCCGGGATCGAACCGTCGCGCGTCTCGCCGCATGTTCTGCGCCATGCCTTTGCCAGCCATTTGCTGGAGCGGGGGGCGGATTTGCGTACGGTGCAGCAGCTCTTGGGCCATGCCGATATCTCGACCACTCAGATCTACACCCATGTCATCGAGGAGCGGCTGCGGCGCCTTGTCGAGCAACACCACCCTTTGGCTCAGGTACATTTAACCAAACGGAGCTAACCTCGCCCAAAGTCGGAGGCTGGGGGTTGCCGGTTGACACGGTTTCGCCCCAAGGCCACTTAAAAGCACGTTCCCGCCGCCGTTGAAGCGCGGCAGCCCGTCGAGGACGGGTCTCATGGGCCACCTTTAGCCAAATGCGCACCTATCTCGATTTCGAAAAGCCCATTGCCGAGCTTGAAAGCAAGGTCGCCGAGCTCAAAGCTCTCGCCGCCGAGCAGCATTCCATGTCCATCGAGGAGGAGCTTGCCAAGCTCGAAGCCAAGGCGCGCGAGGCGCTGGAGGAGACCTATTCGGAGCTGACCCCCTGGCAAAAGACGCAAGTCGCGAGGCATCCCGAGCGGCCCCACTTCCGCCACTACATTGACGGGCTCGTTCAGGATTTCACCCCGCTTGCCGGCGACCGCTTCTTCGCCGAGGACCAGGCGATCATCGGCGGCATCGGACGTCTCAAAGGGCGCTCGGCCGTGATCATCGGACACGAGAAAGGCTCCGACACCGAAGGCCGCATCAAGCACAATTTCGGCATGGCGCGGCCTGAGGGTTACCGCAAGGCCCAGCGGCTCATGGAGATGGCCGACCGCTTCTCGCTTCCCGTGGTGAGTCTGGTCGACACGGCAGGCGCCTATCCAGGCATCGGCGCCGAGGAGCGAGGGCAGGCGGAGGCCATCGCCCGCTGCACCGACACCTGCCTCTCCGTCGGCGTGCCCATCGTCTCGGTTATCATCGGCGAGGGCGGATCGGGTGGGGCCGTGGCCATCGCCACCGCCAATCGCGTCTATATGCTGGAGCATGCGATCTACACCGTCGCTTCGCCTGAAGCCGCCGCTTCGATCCTGTGGCGGGAT
>NZ_JBOHJB010000041.1:0-29051 GCF_050728395.1 Methyloceanibacter sp. | reverse complement strand
GGCTCGATCAGTTCTGGGAGAGCGTGCGTCTCGCGGCCGACCGCCGCCTCGTGCTCGACCCGCATGAGTTCTACATCCTCGCGTCCAAGGAAAGCGTGTCGGTGCCGCCCGCCTATGTGGCGGAGATGGCGCCGTTCGATCCGCTGATCGGCGAGTATCGCGTGCACTATGCCGGCTTCTTCGATCCAGGCTTCGGCTATGCCGAAGGGAAGGTGCCGGGGGCCAAGGCGGTGCTCGAGGTGCGCAGCCTCGACATTCCGTTCATCCTGGAGGATGGGCAGATCGTCGGGCGCCTCGTCTACGACCGGCTTACCGAGATTCCCGATCAGCTCTACGGCGAGCGCATCGGCTCGCATTACCAGGCGCAAGGCCTGAAACTCTCGAAGCACTTCAAACAGGTTTGATTCTACGCGCAACACCTCAGTTCGTCATGCCCGGGCTTGACCCGGGCATCCATTCCGTGACCTAGCGATTGAGTTGGCGGTAGAGATCGAACCACTCGGGATTGTCCCTCTCAATCAACTCTATTTTCCACTGCCGTGGCCAGGATTTTATGGCTTTCTCGCGCTTGATTGCGCCTTCGGCGCCCGCATGTTCCTCCACGTAGACAAGTCGCTTCACGTTGTGGCGCCGCGTGAAGCCCTTATTCAGACCTTCTCGATGCTCCCAGGCGCGACGAGGCAAATTACTCGTCACCCCTGTATAGAGCGTTCCGTTTTTGCGGCTGGCCAGGATGTAAACATAGAATGTTCGCATGTTGCGGCGAGGTAACGGAATGGACTCCCGGGTCAAGCCCGGGGGTGACGGTAGACAGTTTCAGCGCTCGTGGCCGTTGGAACTAGGCAGAGCAACTCCCCCCGCCGAGTACGCAAAACTTGGCGCAATGCGGATGGCAGAGCTTGACCGCGCCTGAAGCGAACATGCCGCCGTCGGTGCGCGCGGCCTCGGCCAAAGTCGCCCCCATCTCGAAGGCCGGGTCGTAGGGGAGCAGCGTGCAGGGCAGCACCACCGGGCGCGCGGCGCCCTTGCGCTTCACCACCATGCGGCTCGAAGCGCACATCAAATCGCTTGGGCTCTTGTGCAGAATGCTCCAGCAGGCCGTGGTGATCTCCGGCACGTCGGCGCGCAGGTCCATCTCGGGAAACAGTACGAGCTCCGCCGGATCGGTCACGTCGATCGGCCAGCCGCGCGCGCGCGCAAGTGCCCCATAACCGTCGCGAAGCGAACGCTCGCCTTCGCCCCAATAGGTGCGGCCGGCGAGCGCGAGGGCAAAGCCGTGCCTGGCGAGCCAGTCGATGCCCTCGACGGTCTTGTCGTAAGTATCTGGCCCGCGCTCCTCCTCATGCAGCGCCTTGCCGTAATGATCGAGGCTCACGCGGATCACGAGCCGCTCGCCATGCGCCTCACGCAGGCGGAGCAGCCCCGATTTGATGCGCGGACGCTGCATCGGCTGCATGGCGTTGGTCAGCACGAGCGCGCAATGGCCGCGGGCGAGCGCGTCGCCGAGCATGGCGAGGAAGTCGGGGTTCATGAACGGCTCGCCGCCGGTGAAGCCGATCTCCCGCGTCGGCAATGCCTCGCGCTCGATCTCATCGAGGAAGGCTGAAACCTCGGCGCGGCTGATATAGGCGAGCCGGTCGTTCTCCGGGCTCGATTCGATATAGCAATTGACGCATTCGATATTGCACAGGCTGCCGGTGTTGATCCAAAGCGTGCGCAACGCGTCGAGGGGAACTTGCGCGCGCCGCTCGCCGGCGGCGGTCCAATCGGGATCTCGGAACTTCTCATCCCGCGTCTGGAGGGCGGCTTCGGTCATGGCTCGGCCCCTGAAAACGACGGCTGATTCCTAGGTCTCACGATCGGGCTGGGCCCCGCAAGGCAAACCCCATCACCACTCTGTGAGGCAAATCTTGCCTTCCAGGCCGGCTTTGCGCCATCCTAGGGCTGAGGCGGGTGTAGCTCAGTGGTAGAGCAGTAGCTTCCCAAGCTACGTGTCGAGGGTCCGATTCCCTTCACCCGCTCCAATTTTTCAATGGCCCGGGTCTGAAACGCTCGCTCGCGTTCGCGCCCCGCGGAGTACCTCCAAAGGGACACCCGACTGCTACCGGCGCTCTCGCCGCCCGGCCAAGCGATGATGTTAACCAGGAGCCTGTGGCGGGGAGGTTTCCCTCGCTTCCCGCCACTCCTAGCAGGAGTTGGAGTCCTGAAGCCCCGTTCGCCCCCCGTAACGGGGCTTCTTCTTTTGAGGCGCTTTGGCCGCCGTCAATGTTGCGCTAAGGTCAGGCCTCGGGGGGTTCCACCTTTGTGCGAGGCCCACTCAGATGACGACGACGGAACCCTGGCATTATCGCGGATACGACATCCTGCCCCAACGTCAGTGGTCGGGTTGGTGCGTGGGTATCTATCCCACGCGCTCCGACCTGCCGCTCTTGGCGCGGTCGACCCTGCAGACCTTGGTGATGCAGAAGGAAGAGGCGCTGGTCGAGGCTAAGCAGGTCATTGACCGCGTATTGTCGCGGCCCTAACGCGGTCGCCGGCAGCGGCTTAGAGTTGATCCGGATGCAGCATCGCGTCACGCGAAAATGCCGCGACCCTTTACGTGCGTCGACGTAAAGAGAATTGCATTCGCGAAATCCTACCTTCGGTGGGGAAGATCAATGCCGTGGCTAAGCCCGTGCTCGGTCTTCTCCCAGGTGAAGGGGTCGGTCGCGAACTGCCAGGCGGCGCGATAGGCGGCACCTGAGATTAGCAACCAATAGAACGGCATCAGCGGCACTTGGCTGAGCAGGTCCCGCACGCCGCGACGCTTGAGCGCCAAAAACCCAAGCATCATCGAGGCGAGATAGCCGAGCCCGAGCCCGAGCGAGGCGAGGAGCCAGAACGGCAGTCCGAGCCATCCCCCGGGCCAGGCCAGGAAGGCGCCCTGTGCGAGGTCGAAGGCAGCAAGTGCATAGAACCAGGGATGCACCAGCGCCGACAGCACCGTGCCTCCGATCATGACCTGGAAGCCCAGGAACCCCGCCGCCCCAAGCTCCCGCCACAGTCTCCCAGGCTGCCGCATATGTACGAACCAGGTCTGCATGTAGCCCTTGATCCAGCGCGTGCGCTGCGGGAACCAGGATGAAAGCCGCGGCGGCGCCTCCTCGAAGGTCATCGAGTCAAGCACCTGGCAGAGGTAGCGGCTGCGCGCGAGCCTCGTGCCGAGGTCGGCGTCCTCGGTGACGTTGAAGGGGTCCCAGGCCATCAGCCATTTCAGCGCCGACACGCGGAAATGATTTGAGGTCCCGCCGAGCGGGATGGGGAGTTGCAAGCGGTCGAGCGCCGGCAGGAGCCCATCGAACAGCGCGTCGTATTCGATGGTGAATTGACGCGTGAGCCAGTTGTCCGTGGCGTTATAGAGGTCGAGCTTCGCCTGGAGGCAGGCGAGCGTGGGAGGACCCTCCTGGAACGCGGCGATGGCTTTGCGCAACTGATCGCGCTCGGGCCGGTCCTCGGCGTCATAGATCACGAGATATTCGCCGCGGGCGAGCGGCAGCGCATAGTTCAGCGCCTTTGGCTTGGTGCGTGGCTGAATGTCCGGCACCACCACGATCTCGACATTGCCGGGGAGATGGAGCCTCCGCGCCACCGCGATCGTCTCGGCGTCGACCGCCTCCAAGATCAGTTTGATGTCGAGTTTCGCTGCCGGATAGTCGAGGCGCGCGAGCGAGGAGGTGAGCGAGGCGAGCATATTGGCCTCGCGGTAGAGCGGCACGAGGATGGTATAGACCGGGAGCTCGGCATCGGGCATGCGTGGCCGGGCATCCTTCGGAGGCGTCCGGCGCAAGAGATCGCAGGCGGCGAAGACGCGAAGCGCGATCACCGGCAGGAAGATGACAACGAGCGCAAGCGAAAGCGCGCGGAAAGCGAGCTGTGCATGCAGGCCTAGTGCAGCCGCAAAGCCGAGGAGGAGCGAGAAGAGCAGCAGGCGCTGCCATGCTGTGAGACTTGTTTTGGCGCTCCGGTCCGGAAAGCGCGCATGGAGGCCGTCGACCGAAGCGGCCGCGAAGGTCTGCGCGAAATGCCCGCAGACCGCCTGCCTTAGGATTTCGGGCGAGGCGAGCGAGAGGCAATGCGGCGCAAGTCTGGCAAGCACCTCCTCGACCGCGTTTGGCCGCAATTTCTCCGGCGCGAAGACATAAGCGCCTCCTCCCGCACGCTCCTTGAGTACGCCGCGGGCAAGACATTCGCGCGGGCTCCGCAACGAAGCTGGCGCGCTGACCTCATGCGGTCCGATCTCGCCGCGGAAAGGAACGCCGCAGGCCCGCGCCAATGCCTGGTAGTAGTCCGAGGCGCTGAGCCAGCCATTGGCGATCATCACCGCGTGGGGCAGCACGCCCCATTTCTTGGCGAGCGCCTCGGCGCGGTGGAGCGTGGCGCGGTCGACGAAACGTTCAAGCAGAAATTCATAATCGGATACGCAGAGAGGGGGCGCGTCGGCGTGTTGCGCCCAAACGCTTTCAGCATGACGCGCAAGATTGTCCTGCCGCACGCGACCGCCCCCCACAACTTCCCCACGAGTATTTGGAAGTTGTGGAACTGCCGCAATATTCAACCAAAATAATCAACATCTTCATTAAAACTACTTCAAATTGTACCTGATGCAGTCGTACAATCTATGAGTGCGCGATCGCATCTAGCAACACGTTTCAGGGCAAAGTAGAAAAGTGCCGTGAACGCGTGCGGCGCCATTGAGTCGGGGGGCAAGGTTGTGAGGGTGCTGGCCTTTGTCGCCGCGGCTCTCGCACTCATTGCCGCAATCCCGCCGGCCTCTGCCCAGACCAGAAGCGAGATCGTCCCCGATGTCTGGCAGGGCGATGTGCTTCGCCCCAAGCCCGAAATTCATGTCGATCGGATTCGCTTCATTACCGACAGCGACTATCCGCCCTTCCAATATTTCGACGAGGAGGGCGTGCTGACCGGCTTCAACGTCGACCTTGCCCGCGCCATTTGCGAGGCGCTCGGGGTCGAGTGCGATATCAGGCCGGTGGAGTGGGAGGATCTCTACACCGATCTCGATAACGGCGAGGCCGACGCGGCGATCGCCTCGATCCGCATCGACGCCGAGGCTCTCACCAAGGCCGATTTCTCCAGCCGCTATTATGCGACGCCCGCGCGCTTCGTGACGCGCAAGGAGAGCGACTTCAAAGACATCCGCCCGGAGACGATAGCGGGGAAGAAGGTCGCCGTCGCGCGCGGGACCGGCCACGAGGCCTTCCTCAAGCAGTATTTCCCGGCCGCCGAGGCCGTGCCGTTCGACAGCGCCGACGAGGCGCAGATGGCGCTGAAAGGGGGCCAGGTCGATCTCGTCTTCGGCGACGGCATCGGGCTCACCTTCTGGCTCAACGGCGTGACCAGCGATGGGTGCTGCGAGTTCCGCGACGGTCCCTATTTCGACGCCAAATATTTCGGCGAGGGCGTGGGCATCGCGGTGAAGAAGGGCAATCGTCAGCTGGTCGAGATCTTGAACTACGGGCTCGAGCAGGTGCACGCTTCTGGGCGCTATGAAGGGCTGTTCCTGCGCTATTTCCCGATGAACTTTTTCTAGTCCCGATTTCTGGCTTCTGGTTTTTGGTGCCCGAACGGCAACCACAAGCTCCAGCCAAGCCGCGTCGGTGCTTCGCTCTGATAGGGCGGCAGGCCGATAGTCATGCCCTGATGCCCGGCCTCAGGCTGCGCAAGATAGGTCCCGAACAGCCGGTCCCATAGCGACAGGTTGAATCCGAAATTGCGGTTATGCTCGCTGCGCAGCACCGAGTGGTGCACGCGATGCATGTCCGGCGTCACGATGAATAGCCGCAACACCCGGTCGAGCCAGGCAGGCATCGCGATGTTGGCGTGGTTGAACATGGCGCAGGCGTTGAGGATCACCTCGAACAGGAACACAGCGAAAGGCGAAGCGCCGAGCGGTATGACCACGGCGATCTTCCACAGCATGGAGAGCGCGATCTCGACGGGATGAAAGCGCACCGCCGTGGTGACGTCGATATCGCGGTCGGCGTGGTGCACCTGGTGCAGCCGCCAGAACAGCGGCACCTTGTGCGAGGCGAGGTGCTGCGCCCAGATGGCAAGGTCGAGCACGAGCAGCGCGATCACGACTTTGAGCCAATAAGTCCAGTCGACCTGATTGAGCAGGCCGAGCCCCCGCTCCTTGGCAAAGAACGCCGCGGCGACCGCCGCCACCGGTACCGCGAGCGTCGCCATCAGCCGCAACACCAGAGTGTCGACCCCGGCGATGCCGAGATTGGTGAGCCAGCGCCGCGCCTTTGAGACACTGAGCCGCCGCTTCGGGCGCAGGAACTCGATCGCCGCCATGAGCAGGAACACGCCGGCGAAGACCGCAAGCCTGATCAACCCATCGCCCTGGCCGAGAAGACCGTCCATGCGCGAAGACTAGCAGGAAGCGCCAAGCCTTGCCGATTAGTCGATGGTCTTGCTGGCGAAGCTCAAGCCGACCACGCCGGCCACCACGAGCGCGAGCGAGGCGAGCTTGACGAGTGTGAACGGCTCGCGGAAATAGGCAAAGCCGATCATCGCGGTGAGCGCCGTGCCGACCCCCGACCAGATGGCATAGGCAACCGACAGCTCAATCCGGCGGAGCGCGAGAATGATCGCCGCCGCCGAGCAGATATAGAACACGAAGACGCCGATCGAGGGGAGAAGCTCGGCGAAGCCCCGCGACAGCTTCATCGAGGTGATACCGGCCACCTCGAACAGGATGGCGACGGAAAGAAAGATCCAGGGCATCCAGCTCAAGGCCACCGGCATCCTCGAAGGTTTTTTCGACTCACAGCGCTCTTTCGCGCTTGCCCCACTCAACAGCGAAATTGCGTGACGCCATGATGACAATGCCGTGGGTGGCAGGAGCCCTCTACAGCATTTCAAGCGGCCTCGTGCCGCGAGGCGCGGGAAAGGCATTATCGAGCTCGGCGAGATCGGCCGGGCTGAGGGCAAGGTCGAGCGCGGCCCGGTTCTCGCGCACATGCGCCCCATTCGTGGCCTTCGGGATCACCATCATATCCTCATGCCGGAGCAGCCAGGCGAGCGCTACTTGCGCGGGCGCAGCACCGTGGCGCGCGGCAACGCGGGCAAGCGTGCGGTCGCGCACGATGCGTCCCTGCTCGACGGGCGAATAGGCCATGATGGGAATGGCGCGGGCCCGGCACCACGGGATGAGATCGGCCTCGATGCCCCTCCGCGCGAGATTGTAAAGGACCTGGTTGGTGGCGACGGTGTCGCCGCCCGAAAGCGCGGCAAGCTCCTCCATATCGCCGGCGTCGAAATTGCTCATGCCCCAAGCCCTGATCAGGCCGTCGCGCAGAAGGGACTGAAATCCGGCAAGCGTCTCTTTCAGCGGATAACGTCCGCGCCAATGCAGGAGATAGAGATCGAGGCGGTCCGTGTTGAGGCGCTTCAGGCTACGTTCGCAGGCGGCGACGGTGCCTGTGCGCGAGGCATTCTGCGGCAGCACCTTGCTCACGATGAACACCTCGTCGCGGCGCCCCTCGATGGCCTCGGCCACGATCCTCTCGGCCTCTCCACCGCCGTACATCTCGGCGGTGTCGATCAGCGTCATGCCGAGGTCGAGGCCGAGCTTGAGCGCGGCGACCTCCTCGGCGCGGCGGCGCGCGCTCTCGCCCATCCGCCAGGTCCCCTGCCCGAGGCGAGGCACGCATCCGCCTCCGGGGAGCTTGAGAATTGGGACGCTGGACGCGGGCATGGGAAGCCTAACGTTGAGCCACGTTCATTCGTTCGGGGACGTCACCTTACCGATGCACCGAGGCAGAAGGAGCGCCCGTTGCGAGGCGCCCCGTCTGTGTTGATTCAGGCCTTCTTCGCCGCCGCCGCGGCGGGGGGCGCTTTGCGCGTGTGCTCCTCGCGCTTTGAATGAAGCTGGAAGCCAAGCACGAGCAGGAGGACGCCGAACACGAGCGCGTAGGCGCCGATCCACATGGTCAGCACCACGGCGCCGATCAGCGGCTCGATGATCAGCAATATACCGAAGATGACCGAAGCGATGCCGCCAAGCGCAAGCCACCAGCGTCCGTGGTCGCGCTTGAGGGTGAAGGCCGCGGCGAGCATCAACCCGCCTGACACGATGGCCCAGACTGCGATGACGAAGACCAACGCGATCAGGGTAATGGCGGGCCACAGAACGGCCACGGCGCCAGCGGCGAGATCGACGACACCTTCGAGAATGAGCAGGCCCCAGCGCTCGCCGTTGCGGGCGGCCTTGATGCCGGAGAAGATGGCGAACACGCCGTCGACAAGCATATAGGCGGCGAAGAGAATGACGAAGACTTGCACGGCGACGGTGGGGTTGAGCAGGCAGATCAAGCCGAAAATGATGCCGAGAATGCCGCGCAGGCCGACCAGCCACCAACTTTCCGCGAGAATCTCGCTCAACGCATCGCAGCGTGCGTCGGAGAGGGATGAACCAGTTTTCCCGGGTGCCGCAGTTGCCATGATTGCCTCCTTTGGGGACTTAGGTTGCCAGGCCGTTGATCTGTGAAACGAAGGGATTGTTACCAGCGACTCGATTTGGCGCCAATAATGCCGCCAATCAAACGCACCGTTGCGCTCTTTTTTCCCAATTTCCACATCGGGGAGGGCGTCCGCAATGGCCATTCTATGCGCCGGTGGGGAGAGGGCGGCGAGGGGTGCCGCGACAAGGGGCCTGCACGATTTTGCACGCAAGTAGCCGCGCCTTCGTTTCGTCATCGGCATCGCGACTTGAAATAAATCTGCCGGTAGCGCCGCTACGGGGAGGAGGGAAATCTCCTCTCGCTGATCGTGCACGCCGCGAAATGAAATTCCGCGCAAGGCCCAAATGACGCGAGATCGCGCGACACCGTCGCGTGCTCCGAGTCATGCCCTCGTCTTTATTCCGGAGTTTGATTTGGCCTAAGCACTTTAGAGCGAGCGAAACTTGAAGGGGGCGAGATGCGAAAGGCGCCACTGACGGTGGGCGTGGTCGGCGGTGGATTCACCGGCGCGGCGGCGGCCATCGCTTGCCTTGCCCGGATCGACCGGCCGTTCCGCCTCGTCGTGGTGGAACCGAGCGCCTCGCTAGGGCGCGGCGTCGCCTATGGCGCCCACCATCCCTTGCATCTTCTCAATGTGCGCACCCGCGATCTTTCGGTTCGCGCCGGCCAGCCCGGCGATTTTTTGAACTGGGCCTTTCGCCAGCTCGATCAGGGCGAAAATCATGCCGGCCTGCATGAGGGCCTCGCCCATACCTTCCTTCCGCGCCAGCTCTTCGGCGAATATGTGCGCCAGCGCTTCTTCGAGGCGGCCGAGGCAAGGCCTGACGTCGAGCTCACGATCGTCAACGCCGTGGCGACGGCTTGCATCGACGATGGCGGCCGCTTCACGCTGCGCTTCGACCGGTCGGAGCCGCTTGAGGCGGATTGCGTGCTGCTCGCCACTGCCTACGGGCTCAGTCGGTCGACAACGACGGGGGCGCTCGCGCCGTTCGAGGCGCTGCCCTCCGATCGCCTTGCCTCGGCAAGGTCCGTGGCGCTGATCGGCTCCGGCCTCACCATGGTCGACGTGCTCTTGAGCGCCCGCCGTGACGGGTTTCAAGGCAAGGCCATTGTGATCTCCAGGCGCGGGCAACTTCCGCGCCCGCATGCGGCGAAAGGCGTCGTGCCGCACGAGATTGGACTGCCTCGCTCCAAGCGCGTGTCAGGCCTGACCGGATCGGTGGCCATCGCCTGCGCCACGGCGGAGGCGCACGGCACGCCTTGGCAGTCGGTCATCAACGGCTTGCGCTCCTCGCTGCAAGACATCTGGCGGAGCTTGCCCGTCGAGGAGCAATCCCGCTTCCTGCGCCACGTCCGTCCTTTATGGGACGCACATCGCCATCGGCTGCCGCTCGAAGTGCATGGCCGCGTCGAAGCCGAGTTCGCCGAAGGCAGGGCGGTGCTGTTGCGAGGCAGCGTGACGGCGGTCGAGCAGGACGGCGATGGCTTCAGACTGACGCTAAGGCCGCGCGGGTCTGAGCGGGTCGAGGCGCTGACCGTCGATCTCGCCTTTGATTGCACCGGCCACCGGCCCGATCTCAACTCTCCCTTGATCCAGAGCCTGGTCGCTCAAGGTGCGGCGCGCGCCGACGCTCATCGCCTCGGGCTCGCCGTCGAGCCGAACGGCCAAATCCTAAGCAAGAGCGGGGCGCCGACGCGCGGCCTGTTTGCCCTCGGGCCCCTCTGCCAGGGGTCGCTGTGGGAGATCACCGCAGTCCCTGAAATCGTGCGCCAATGCGACGAAGCAGCGCTTAGCCTCGCCAAGCTCGAGCCCTCCGCCGAGCGCGAAATGGAGCTATCCTCCTACGGCCGCTAGCCTGCGGATTCCGGCAGGAAAGGCCGAATGGTTAACGTTACCGGCCCTGAAAAAGCCACGAAACTTGGGGATTTTTGACCCTGCCGCGGGAGCATAGCCCGCAGGCGTTAACGAGTAGGGATCGTCATCACGCTGGGGCCGGGGGGCAGGAAGCTGATGACCGATGCGTATCGTGGTCGTGGCCGCGTTTGCCTGCGCTCTCGGACTGTCGCTCCCATGCGCCGCTCAATCAGGGACCGAGCAGGCTGAGCTTCCGCAAACGAGTTCCGTCGCGAAGCAGGTAAGGCCGGCGACGCCGCAGCTTCTCGCGCCGCCTGAGGAGTCGCTCCCCGCCGCCAATGCGCCGGTGATCACCCACGCCTCGCCGCCACAGCCGATCCCGGCGCCGGTGCCCGTCCTTGCTTCGCCCGAGCCTGAGCCGATGCAGCCGCAGCGCTCGGAAGCGTCGTTCGCGACACCCGAGCGGCTGGTCGACTGGGTCTACAACTACCACGCCCGTCCGACGCCGTGGCGCGTGCCTGCGGCAGTGCGCGCCATGCGCGAGCTTGGCCTCTTCACCGATGAGGAGAAGGGGGCGTTCTGCACCGGCTTCATCGCCGGTGTGCTCGGCGCCAACCCAAAGGATGGCCCGGCCCTCGTCGGCAAGATGCTGCCCATGCCCGACAAGGACCAGGCCGTCTTGATCAGGGCGATCGCCTATTCCGGGCGCCCGGATTGGCGGGAGCTTTTGACCAAGTACAAGGGTCGCATGGCGCTCCGCCTGCCGCTGATCGACTCCTACCTCTCGGGCAAGGCCAAGACGCTGATGGAGGTCGATCTCAGCGACGGGCCCTCCGTGGTCTACACTTTATGGGGCTACTACGTCGCCACCGGGCAGTATGAGCCGGTGGTGCGCATCATGCAGGGCTTGCGTTGGTCCAAGAACAAGAACGACGGCAACTTCTCCTTGAAAAAGATTTTCTCTAACTGGAGAAACGATCCGAGCGCGGTCGACAAGATCTCGACCGGTGCCACCGCCAAATGGACGCTCGCCTCCTACGCCGAGCGCAATCGCGATCTGCTCAGTCTTTACCGCGCCGAATATGAGCGGCAGCCGAAAGAAATCTCCCAGCCGTTGCGCGACGTGATCGTGGCCGCCGAGGCTTTCGAATCGGAGAAGGTCCGCAAGGACCAGTTCGGCGCCATCGAGGACGCGCAGAAGCTCCAGGCCACCAATGAAGCCGGCATGTCGAAGGCCGCCACCGCGGGCTCCATCGCCATCGCCACCGGCTGCGTGGCGGCGAGCGCGCTCGGACAAATCTACATCGCCGTGCCGTGCGTCATCGGCGGCGCGCTTTACACCGGCGCGATGAAGTTGATGCATTAGGTTGGGGGGCATTTCCTCGGCAAATGAGGGAGTGCCGCATGAAGCGCAAATTGGGGATGTGGCCTGTTGTAGTTGATGTGATCGGGGGATCGGCAAAGTTATTGTGCTTGGGCTCGGTGCTGTTGACCGCGGCCTGTAGCACGCCGACAATGCCGTCCGACTTTCCTGCGTTCCATCTGACGAATTCGCCCGATAAGGACGCTGCCGAGCAAGACCGCTAAAAGTTCGGTGGCGCCCCCTCGCGTGCCATAACGATTGTCACATTGCCGGCATATCCAAGCCCCAGGCGGCGGGTTATGACCTGGCAATGGACGACAGGACGATAGGCCTTTCCCGAGCGCCCGCGGCCGAAAGCGCCCCACAAGCTTCGGCGAAGCCATATGCGAACAGCCGCCGCACGTCGGTGCTGCTGCGCGAATATATGGCGAACCTCGATCAGCCCAAGGCGAGCCTCGGCAGCTTGCGCGATGCGCTCGGCGACCGCGGCTTTGGCATATTACTGTTCATCTTTGCCTTGCCCAATCTGATACCGGTCAACATACCGCTGCTCTCGGCGGTCCTCGGCGCCCCGCTCGTGCTGCTCGCGGCACAGCTCACCTACGGGCGCCACAAGCCGTGGTTTCCCGACTGGCTCGCGCGGCAGTCCGTCTCGCGGGCGAACTTCGATGCGGTCGTGAACCGCGCGCTTCCCTATCTCGAGCGTGCCGAACGATGGCTGCGCCCGCGCCTGAGCGTGCTGCTGTCCTGGACCGGCGAACGCGTGATCGGCCTCGGCCTCCTGGTGCTGACCGTGGTTCTCGCTTTGCCCATCCCCTTCGGCAATTGGCTTCCGGCCTTCGCCATCTGCATCATCGGGCTCGCCATGGTGGAAAAGGATGGGCTTGCGGTGCTGGCCGGCTTTGCCGTCGGCGCCTTCAGCCTGGTGGTGGCCGGTACCGTGGTCATCGGCCTGTTGAAGGCTTTCTTGCTGCTGCTCTCAGGCATCAGCGCCTAGGCGTCGACCATCACCTTGAAGCCGCCGTAGATCATGCGCTTTGCATCGAACGGCATGTCCTTCATATCCATGCCGGCGATCCGCTTGTCCTTCATCACCTTGGCGTTGACGCGGTCGCGGTGCGCCCGCGACTTGTAGACGATCCAGGAGAAGAACACCGTTTCGCTCGGCTTGAGCTTGACGCTGCGCGGGAACGAGGTGAGCTTTCCCATCTTCACGTCGTCGGCAACGCATTCGCGAAATTCGAGCGCACCATACTCCTTCCAGATCTTGCCCGCCTTTTTCGCCAGGCGCTTATAGGCCTCGACCTTCTTCTTCGGCACCGGCAACACAAATCCATCGACATAGGGCATGGAAGCTCTCCGGTTTCCCGTGGGTGGAAGGCGAGGATCAAATGAGATTGCGACTTTACTAGGCCGCTTTCGCAGCGCCTTCCCGCATCGTCACGATCATCCAGGAGACGCCGAAGCGGTCCGCCACCATGCCGAAGCGCGGCGAGAAGAACGTCTCGGCGAGCGGCATCTGCACCGCGCCGTCCTTGCTGAGAGCGTTGAACAGGCGGTCCGCCTCCGCCGTGTTGGGCGCCGCGATGGTCAGGGAAAAGCCTTGGAAGTCGGGCTTGCCTTTGCAGTAGCCGTCAGATGCCATGATCTGCGAGTCCCCGATGCGGAAGCAGGAATGCAGCACCTTGTCCTCGGTGCCTGCCGGCATCTCCATGCAGTCAGGGCCGTCCTTGAAGCGCATGATCGTTTCCACCTCGGCGCCGAGAGCGCTCTTGTAGAACTCGATCGCCTCCTCGCAGCGGCCGTCGAACTGAAGATAGGGCTGAACTTGCATTTTCGTCTCCTTTGCTAGGGGGGAATTGGAGTTGAACGCCAAGCCGATCAGACGGTTTCGCCTTCGTAGGCGCGCGTCAGCGTCTCGATGTCGAATTTCTTCATCTGCATGAAGGCGCTCATCACCCGCGCCGACTTTCTGGCGTCGCGGTCGAGCATCATTTCAAGCAGCGCGACGGGGACGACCTGCCATGACAGGCCAAATTTGTCCTTGAGCCAGCCGCAGGGGCCTTCCTCGCCGCCCTCGGTGAGCCTGCCCCAGAAGTAATCGACCTCGTCTTGGCCCTCGCAATAGACCTGGAAGGACACGGCCTCGTCGAATTTGAACTGCGGGCCGCCGTTGAGCGCCACGAATTTCTGCCCTGCGATCTCGAAATCGACGACCATGACCGACCCGGCAGCCTTGCCGTGGATCTCCCGGCCTTCGTCGGGGTAGCGGGCGACGGTGTTGATCTTGGAGTTCTTGAAGATCGACACGTAGAACTTAGCGGCTTCCTCGGCTTGCGTGTCGAACCACAGGCACGGCGAGATTTTCTGCGTGACGATCTGCATGGGATGCTCCTGAATTCCGAGGGTGTTGCGCGTTGGCGTGCGTGTGGCAGATCAAGCCCTGTCGGCGCTTGCTTGTTCGAGGCGCGAGGAGCAAGCTCCCTCGCGCCTCGTGTACCAATCGCTCAAGCTGTCGCTGGCGTCATCCAGCCAACGCCGGCGCCGCCAGGCTGGCGCAGGATGGCGATGCGGCCGATGCCCGGAATGTCGAACAGCGGGCGCATCAGCGTGGCTCCGGCGGCGGTCGCCTTCTTCACGCGCTTGTCCACGTCATCGACGGCGAGATAGGGCATCCAGTTCTCCGGAACGTTGGCAAAGTCGGGACCCTTCATCTCGAAGATGCCGGCCACCATCTTGTCACCCTGTTTGGCCACCCAATAGGTGCCGCCGTCCTGCATGGGCATGGGGTCGAAGGTCCAGCCGATGGTGTCGGCATAGAATTTTTTCGCCCCCGCCGGGTCGTGGGTTATCAGCTCGTTCCAGCAAAAGCTGCCATGCCTGGCCGGCTCGCCTGCGCAAGCCTCGTCCTGCTCGGCCTTCTGCTTCTGTGCTGCTTGTGCCATGTCACTCTCCTCTTTGGGGGTTATGCAAAATACCGTTCGAGTTTGTCGAGGCAGCCGCTCCAGCCATGTTGATGGCGATCGCGCGCCTCCTCGTCGAAGAACTGCTCGTGGATCAGCGTGAGCAGCGAGCCGTCGCCCTCAGGCTTGATATCAACGGTCACGAGCGACTCGCGCTCCGGCGTCGAGCGCCAAGCCCAGGTGAACACGAGCTTCTTGTTCGGCACCACCTCGCGATAGACGCCGCTCACGTCGTGCTCTTCGCCGTCGGCGTCACGCATGACCATGCGGAACCGGCCGCCCACGCGCGCGTCGGCCTCGGCGCGCAACGTCTCGATATGCTCGGGCCCGAACCAGGTCTTTAATTTTTGCGGGTCCGTCCACGCGGCGTAGACCCTTTCGGGCGGCGCATTGAGATGACGTTTGAGGGTGAGGCTTGGTTTGACGGCGACTTTTGCTTGGGCGGGCATGATTCCTCCTCCACGAATGCGGCAAGGCGATCGAGTTGCTCTGACCAGAATTGTAGATAACGATTGAGCCAATTCATGGCGGTTTCCATCGGCTCTGGCGTGAGCTCGCAGGCGACGATGCGGCCGGTCTTGGTGCGCCTGATCAGGCCTGCGTCCGACAGCACATCGAGGTGCTTCATGACCGCCGGCAGTGACATCGGAAACGGACGCGCAAGCTCGCTCACCGAGGCGCTCTCCCCGCTGTTCAGACGCGCGAGCAACGCCCGCCGCGTCGGGTCGGCAAGCGCGGCGAAGGTTCGGTCGAGGGCGGTGTCCTGATACTTAACCATAAGGTTAAGTGTTAGGGCAATGCGGCACGGCTGTCAAGCGGGAGCGTGCTCTAGGATTTCAGCATTGCGGAGACGAGCTTGGAGGGTTTCGCCGGTAGCGCGATCTGCTCGAAGCTGCATTGGCTGGGGCGCTTGTCGGGACGGAAGCGCACCAGCTTGGTGCCGTGGCGGAAGCGGTTGCCGGTCACGTGGTCGAAAGCAACCTCGACCACGAGCTTCGGCTTCAGCGGCTGCCATTGCTCTGAGCGCTCGGTGCTCCACCGGCTTGGTCCTCCCGGCGCTTTGCCGGTGAAGCCAGGAGGCGAGACCAGGGCTTCGAGCTTCGCGGTCAGCGCCGCGCGGTCCTTGTTGGCGATGGTCGCAGTGAAGCCGACATGGTCGAGCTTCCCGTCGGCATCGTACAGCCCGAGCAGCAGAGAGCCGACCTCTTGGCTCGCCGTACGATAGCGGAAGCCGCCAACCACGCAGTCGGCGGTGCGGCGTTGCTTGACCTTCATCATCGCCCGTTCGCCGGGGACGTAGGGTCCGTCGCGCTCTTTGGCGACGACACCGTCGAGCGCCGTGCCGCCTTGCTTGAGCCAGCGTCCAGCCTCGGCGAGGCTCAACGTGTAGGGCGAGAGCTTGAGCGCGTGCTGCTGTTTGGCAGAAGCGAAGAATGTCTCCAGCGCCGCGCGCCGCTCGGTCAACGGCGCCTCGATCAGGCTCTTGCCCGACGCATCGAGCAGCATATCGAATAGGATGAAGATGGCCGGCGTCTCGGTGGCGAGCAGCTTGATGCGGCTTTCCGCCGGATGAATGCGCTGAAGCAGGGCGTCGAAGGAGAACTCCCCGTCCGTCACAATGGCGAGCTCGCCATCGAGCACGAAGCAGGTCTGCGGAAGACGCGCGAGGGTCGCGACCATCTCCGGGAAATAGCGTGCGAGAGGCTTGCCGGACTTGGCCTTGAGATCCACGTCGCCTCCGGCGCGGAAGGCGAGGCAGCGGAAGCCATCCCATTTCGGCTCATATTGCCAGCCGCCCTCAGGCAGCTCTTCGACGAGCTTGGCTTCCATCGGCTCGATATCGAGCGGCACGGCCAAGGCCGACAGCGTCTTGGGCGGCTTCATCGCGGCGATAAAGCGGGGGACGCGCGCCCCACGCGGTTATTCAGTGCCGCGGCGGATCAAATATCCGACCAGCACGCCGACGCCCAGCGCCACGACCAAGGACGCAGCGAGATTGCCCTTCATCAGCTCCTCGGCCTCGTGCACCGTATCGGTCGCGTGTCCCCGCGCGTAGCCCAAGCGGCGGTTGGCGATCTTGCTGAAAGAGCCGGTGAGGTCGCGCAGATAGTCCCGCACGGCGCCGAGCTGGTCGTTCAACTCTTGCGCGTCGAGCTCCTTCAAAAACCTGCCGGCCTTGTCCTCGGCTCTACCCCAACTCATCATCGGCATGTCCTCCTAAGCGCGGCCGGGATCGGCGGCCATTCGTGTCGCAAAATCATACGACAGAACAGCGAAGAGGGGCGCAAGTTCCGGGAATAATGCAGGAGCGTCCGCCCCTTGAGGGCGGACGCTCAGCAAATCAGCTCAGGAGCGCTGCTACTTTGCGCAGGCTTCCATGCCGCCCATCGCCTTTTCGGCTTCTTCCTTCGAGTTGTATGGGCCACCCATGTTCTTCATCTTGTCGCCGGGAATGTCATGCATCATCGTGCACTTATGACTGGCCGGGTCGAAGGCCACATAGAACTGCTCGGCGAAAGCCGGAGCGCTGAAGGCGACAAGAAAGGCAGATGCGAGGAGGTATTTACGCATTAAGTCCTCCCTAGAGGGCTGGTCGGGCCTTGATTGGCCACGATCCCCGAATTCTATCGGCTAATCTCGGCGGATTTCGGAAAAAAATTCCCCCAAATGGTGAAAAATCTGGTTACCCCCCAGGGGCGGAAGCCGAATTCAGAGTCAAAACTTCCTATAGCGTCATGTTTCTGGCGCGGATTCCACGCTCGATCGCCGCGGTCGTCATTTTGTCGAGCTCCAGCGTGTCGCCGAGCATCTCGAGAAAGCGGATTTCCTCAGGCTTGATCTGGCCGTCTGCTGCAGCAACCTCGAGCGCCACGGCGTAGGCGGTTTCCCGCAGCTTTGCCGGCAGCCCCTCATGCACGAGCCTGAGCACCTGTCGCAGTCCACCATCGGCGCTGAGGATTTCGCCGCAATTCTCGGCGGTCTTGACCAGCGTGTTCTCGTCGTAATCGGCGAAGACCGGCAGATTTGTGACGATCTCGCCGATGCGGGCGAGCTCGTCGTCGGTCATGGTGCGGTCGACGGCCGAAATGGTAACCATCACATAGACAAGCGCCGCATGGTGGTCCAACGGCTCGATCATGGTTCAGGCTCCCGTTACTCGACTTCGCCCAACAGCGCACTTAGCCAAGTCCGCGCCGGACCGTAGAGAATTGCGATTTTTCGAGCAAGCGCCGAGTGACAGACTGATGACCGCCGCTCCGGAAAGCGCCGGAAAGGCTGGCGTCGTTTACAAATCTGTGAAATTTGTCGGAACATAATTCGTCATGAGTACCGAGCGCCCGCCTGCCATGCCAACCCCGACCAAGCCCTCTCGCCTCAAGGTGCGTAGCGCCAAGCCGGCGAGCGCCAAGTCTCGCGGCAAAACTGCGGGCCTCAAGCGCCGCAAGTCGGAGCCCCAGGCGGAGGCGAGCATCCCACTTGCCGACTTAAGCTCGGGCACGAAGAAGGCGCGCCTCCCCAAGATCGAGATCAACTCGGAGCTGTTGGCCCATGCCCATGTGAGCAAGGCTTGGCCCTTCGAGGAGGCGCGCAAAGTCTTGAGCCGCCTGAAGCGGATTCCGAAGCCGACCGGCGCCATCATCTTCGAGACGGGCTACGGCCCATCGGGCCTGCCGCATATCGGCACGTTTGGCGAGGTGGCTCGCACCGCCATGGTGCGCCATGCCTTCCGCGTGCTCACCGAGGACAAGATCCCAACGCGGCTGATCTGCTTCTCCGACGACATGGACGGCCTGCGCAAGGTGCCGGACAACATCCCCAACAAGGAGATTGTGGCCGAGCATCTCGGTAAGCCGCTCACCCAGATCCCCGATCCCTTCGGCGATCATCAGAGTTTCGGCCACCACAACAATGCGCGGCTCAGGTCCTTCCTCGATGCCTTCGGCTTCGACTACGAGTTCCTGTCGGCCACCGAGTGCTACACGACGGGGCGCTTCGACAAGACCCTGCTCAGGGTGCTTCAGCATTACGACGCGATCCGCGACGTGATCCTGCCGACGCTCGGCCCCGAGCGCCGCGCCACCTACAGTCCGTTCCTGCCGATCTCATCGGTCACCGGGCAGGTATTGCAGGTTCCGATCATCGATCGCGACACGGCCTCGGGCACCATCTTCTACAAGGAGCCGACGACCGGAAGGCTCACCCAGGTTCCGGTGACGAGCGGTCATTGCAAGCTGCAATGGAAGGCCGACTGGGCCATGCGCTGGGCGGCGCTCGGCGTCGACTACGAGATGGCGGGCAAGGACCTGATCGACTCGGTGCGGCTCTCCGGTCACATCTGCCGAATCCTCGGGGCGCAGCAGCCTGAAGGCTTCAACTACGAGCTCTTTCTCGACGAGAAGGGCGAGAAGATTTCCAAGTCCCGCGGCAACGGCCTCACCATCGACGAGTGGCTCAGATATGCGGCGCCTGAGAGCCTCAGCCTTTACATGTATCAGAGCCCGCGCAAGGCGAAGCGGCTCTATTTCGACGTGATCCCCCGCGCCGTCGATGAATATGTCGGGCACCTCGCGGCCTACCCCAAGGAGGAGCAGGACGCAAAGCTGATGAACCCGGTGTGGCACATCCATTCGGGTGAGCCGCCAAAGGCCGAGCTTCCCATCAGCTTTGCGCTGCTGCTCAACCTCGCTTCCGCCTCGAACTCGGAGGACAAGGAGGTTCTGTGGGGCTTCATCCGCCGCTACGCGCCGGAGGCCACGCCGGAACAGCATCCGCTGCTCGACCAGCTCGTCGGCTACGCCATCCGCTACTTCCATGATTTCGTGAAGCCGGCGAAGAGCTACCGCGCGCCCGACAAACGCGAGCGGGCGGCGCTTGCAGATCTCGACGCGCGGCTTGGTCAACTGCCGTCCGGCGTGCTCGCCGAGGAAATTCAGGCCGTGGTCTATGGCGTCGGCAAGGAGCACGGCTTCGAGCCGTTGCGCGCCTGGTTCTCGGCGCTCTACGAGGTGCTGCTCGGCCAGACGCAAGGCCCGCGCTTCGGCTCCTTCGTCGAGCTTTACGGCATCCCCGAAACCCGCGCGCTGATTCAGAATGCGCTCAAGTAGCGCGAAGCGCGGTAGCGCATAAGAGAATGCGCTCAAGGTGCGCGAAGCGCGGTAGCGCATCGAACATCCCGCTCGAGGTGCGCGAAGCGCGATAGCGCATCGAACATCCCGCTCGAGGCGCGAAGCGCGACAGCGCATCGAACATCCCGCTCAAGGTGCGCGCAGCACGGTAGCGCCAAACAGACTCTGCGAACGGGTTAGGTGCCGACTTGGTCAGCTCCTGGGCTGGTCATCCTTCGCCGGGCTTCTCGGACTTGCACTTCGGCCCCCAGGTCCAGGTCTGGTCGGCGCGCGCGTCAGGCTTGCAAGGAACGTCGGATGCTGACGGAGGGGGCTCGACCGGCGCGCCGAGCGGTTCGACGCAGAGCACGTGGCCGGTGACCGGGTTCACCTCGGCTTTGCGACAGGTTGGAGCGGCGGTTGAGGCCGGGTCGCCTTCGCTTGCCGCGAGAGCGCCCGCGAGGGGAGCAGCGCCAAGACTCACCGCGAGCGCAAGCCCGGTCAAAACCTGTCTCGTCACATTCCGCATGCGTCGACTCCCTTGATGACAGGCCATGACCATAGCGGAATGAGGGTCAGGCGCTAAGGCTCAGCGCAGCATGGAGAATATTTTTTCAAGGCCGCGGGAACCGAGAAAGGCATCCGCGGGTTTCTAGGCATGCCGTGGCTGGAACGGCAGCAGCCCCGCTGCCACGCGCCCCCCGCGCCGGCCACGCCAACTTGTCGTCGACTGATGAGAAGCCCGGCTTGGCCCCAAGCCGGGCTCTCTTAGCATTTGGGACGGGTTATTGGCGCGGATATGCGCCGAACGGCAGCGGATCTGCGAGGATTTGGCAGGATCTGCATGGAGCGGCCCCGGCGAGGCGCGGAGGGGGGTGCGGAGGGACCCGGAGCCGCCAGCGGGACCGGTCATACGCAATACGAGGTCACTGACCTGCCCGCTAAGGTCACTCTTCCTCACAATCAAGGCAGGAAGGTGGACGGTACTTCTGTCGCCATTTATCCACAGTCGCGGTACGGCCTCGTGCGACCTGCGGCGATGCCGACGACGGCAAACAATAACCGGGACTAGTCTTGAGCGCGGGTTAGGACGAGAGCCAGCCGAGCGTCCTCGCCTTCTTGTACGCCGCCTTCCAGGCCTCTGCCAGGAAGCGCGCCTTTGAGGCTGTCAGTCGCTCGCGCAGCGCGTCGGTGGCAACGAGCATCCCGAGATGACCCTCTCTTCGATAGGTCACCTCGAACTCTGCGCCGGCCACGACGATGTCGCGATCATCGAGCACGCGAACTGTGAGATCAGCTGTGTCGCTCATGCATGGACTTCCAACAAACGCATAATAGCATGGGCCAAGCACCTATGCATAACTTCCTGCTTCACGGGGGTGTCACACAGTCCAAGTAGCCTCCTTTCCGCTAATTGGGGCACGTTCCTTCCGCTTCCTTCCTCGCAAACTGTGTTAGCCGACTCCGAACATGTGGAAGTCTTGCGCCGCGGGCCACGTTCGTGGAACGACTGGCGACGGCAAAACCCCACCACGGTGCCCAACCTCATCAGGCTCTCCTTGAGCGCCGCCGAGCGGCAGATGGGCGCCATGAATGGCGGCCCGGTCAACCTCGCCTCGGCACGGCTGCGCGGCGCATCGTTGCGCTTCGCCACGCTGTCCGGCGCAAACCTCGCGGGCGCCGACCTTTCCGGCGCCGATTTGACCGATGCCAGGCTTGACGGCGCCAATCTCACCAACGCCGATTTGAGCCACGCTTTGCTCAACCGCACGGATTTCGCCGGCGCCAAGCTCGTTGGCGCGAGACTTGAGGGTACCAACCTCGCTCTCGCCCGCAACCTCACTCAGGATCAGATCATGGAAAGCCTGGGCGACGCCTTCACCCTGCTTCCCCACCATCTCGAGCCCCCGTTGTGTTGGACGGAGGCGAGCAACGCCGAACCGCAACCGGACGATGGCCATCCGGCTCATGTGCCGAACGTCACGGCCCGAGGCCGGGGCGGCACGATGTCCTGGCTGGTCGGGGGCGGCCCCATGGCACCCGAAGCGTCGAAAATCAAATAGAACCGCCGGCGCGCTTCAGAATGTGGCGCGCCTTGCGCACGATGTCCTGCTCGATCTGTTTCTTCGACAGCCTTGCCGTGGTGCGAAACGAGAAGATGGTGACCGCCAATATCTCGCCTCCGTCATCATCCTCGTCTCTGAGCTCGACATAAGCGCGCTCGGTCTTCCGGTCGTATTTGGCATGGGTGAGTTTGAAGGCCATGCGGCAGCCTCGATTGAGCTCCGGCTCGGCGTGATCTGGCCCGTCAACTGAAAGCGGTGCCGGTTCGCCTTAAGAAAAAGCCCCGGCCGTTTGGGGCGCACCGGGGCTGGGAAGCTATTTAGGAGACGGCAAGGCTAGCCTCAGTTTGTGACAGAGGCATCACAAAGCCTGGATGTACCTTAGTCGGACTGCCAAAGGCCGAGGCGCTCGGTCTTGGCGGCGTCGAGCGCCTTGGCGAGCTCAGGCTCAGCACCTCCTTGCGGCGTCGCCCAGCCCTGGCGCACCAGCCAGGTGGACAGGTCCTGTCCCCTGACGCTGCAGCGCGCGGCAAAATCCTTGGTTTCGCCGCCTTGCGGCACGGTGCAGGTCACGGCGCGGTAGCGGATGAAGAGGGTGAGCGCCGCGCGGGCCTTGGCGCCGCAGGGCCAAGACTTGCCGCTCTCCGTCTTGCAGCTCTCGTCAGCCTCGCGCGCCTCGATGCCCTCGAGCCTGATCAGCACCGTGTCGGTGGGAAGGAGTCCGGCTTCCAGCGTGCCGGCGTCGCGCACCCTGACCTTGAAATAGCGCTTGGTCTCGCGTGGAGGCGGTGGGGCAGCCTTCTGTAGCAGGGCGGCGTCCCGCTCGGCTTCAGCCTTTTCGGCTGCCAGCATGTGGGTCTTGGGATCGGCGGGTTCGGCGGCCTTTGGCGCTTCGGGCGGCGAGGCTGCTCCTTGCGGCGCAGCGGTTTCGGGAGGTTTCGGAGGCGTGGTCTCGACCGTGGCGGTCGATTCCGGCGGGGTTGGAGGCTTGGCTGGAGCTGCCTCGCGCGTGGCAGCGGCGTCCAACATCCTTTCGAGCGCGTCCCACGGCTGAACGAAGATGAGGAGGACGGCGGCGCCGAGCAGGAGCGAGAAGAGCAGAGAGAGGGCCTTCATCCCGATCCCCGTTGCTATTGGCTCGCCCACACGATGCGTGCCATCCAATCGATCCGCTCGACCGGAAAGACGAGATTGGGATGGTCGGGGTTGAAGGAGGCAAGCTCCACGGTCTTGGCTGTGCGCCGCACTAGGATCTTGGCCATGACCTCCCCGTCGGTCGTGCGCAGCACCACGCGGTCTCCCTTTCGCGCGGCGGAGTTGGGAGAGACAATCAAGATATCCCCGTCGCGATAGAGCGGCTGCATACTGTCGCCGGTCACTTCGAGAGCGTAGGCGTTCTCGTCGTCAACGCGGGGGAAGCGGATTTGATCCCAGCCGCCGCCAACGGGAAAGCCGCCGTCGTCGAAGAAGCCGCCGGCTCCGGCCTGGGTGAGGCCGATGAGCGGGATGGGCTGCGGGACTTTGCGCAAAGATGGGCCCTTGTCGAGCAGGTCCACGAACTCATCGAGCGTGGCCCCGGTGGCGGAGAGCACCTTGGCGACGCTCTCAGTGGTCGGCCAGCGGGGGCGCCCTTCGGTGGTGACGCGCTTGGAGGGATTGAAGGCGGTGGCGTCGAGGCCAGCGCGCTTGGCAAGGCCCGAAGGCGACAGGCCATAGCGGCGCGCCAGCGCGTCGATCGCGGTCCAGATCTTCCCGTGGGTGAGCATGACGGCCCCCGACGCGCCGAAGCGAGGGTCGGAATTTATACCCATGATAGGAATTATGGCTTATTTGCGCGCTTTGTCTACCCCTAACAGCCCTGGGAGTCTCCCACCCTCCGGCCCAACAGCCTTACGCCGCGCGCAGCTCCATGAAGGTTCCGCGCTTCTTCAAGCGGCCGAGTCGCATGCCGTGTCCCCCCGCCGCCGCATGCAACCGATCGAAGCTATGCACCCAAGTCTTGGGTGATGTTCTCTCGCATTCGCGGCCGGCCTTTGAAAACAGCAAGCCGGTAGCGCCGGCATGGATGAGATGGGCGAGGCTACCGAAATAGTCATCGAGTTCTTCGGGCGGGACGTGCTGTAGGACGCCCTTCGAGCAAACCCATCGCGGCTGCCTGGCCGCCACGCGCTTCAAGCTTTGCTCGCTGATGACCTCGAGCGTCGGACGTTTGGTCGCAACGATGTCGTCCGCGAGCTGCTCGCGACCGACCGCAAGAATGCGGTCATCGATATCGAGACCAATATAGTGCTCGGCTTCAAGGAACGTCATGAACAGGACGCCCAGGCGTAGTGTCCCGCATCCATAATCGACGACGACATCATTTGGCCGGAGACCATGGGCGAGGAATTTATCGAAGGTGTGCTGCGCACTCGTGGCGCGCCCTGGCTTGAGGCTCGGCCCAAGTGAAGAACGATTCTTGTTTGCGGCAAGGGAGTTCGCCGTGCATTCGGCATAGAATTGCTTGAAGGGGCAGCCCGGATGCCTCAGTGACCACAGGGCGAACTTAGCATTCGGCAGCCAACGCTTGACAACCCACCAAAACACAGACGCCCCCGTTACTCAACAATACGAACCGGCGGCAAGTAATCAGCACAACCCTAAGCGATCAGCGCGACCTCCGAGTTTCAGGCTGCGACGTTTTGTACATTTTGTCTATCTCAATGTCTCTCAACTCCTCTCTAAACTCGCTCGCTTGTTGCATCTGGGACACGAGGCTACTCTCCCGAAATCCAATGGGTGAACCGGTCTACAAGATCTGCCCCGATTCTGCCCTGCAGGAGGCGAAGAGGCTTGGGCGCTTCGACGGCTCTGCCGACGACGCCCGCGACGGCTTTATTCACCTGTCGGCCGCGAGCCAGGTCGCCGGGACCTTGGCAAAATATTTCGCAGGGCAGCGCGACCTCGTGCTTCTCGCCGTCGACCCGGAGCGGCTGGGAGAACGCTTGCGCTGGGAGCTCTCGCGCGGCGGCGAGCTGTTCCCCCATCTCTACGGGCCTCTAGAGCTTGAGCACGTGATCTCGGTGCAGCCGCTCGTGCTGCAAGAGGACGGCAGCCATCGGCTGCCCGCAACGCTTTCACCTCTCCCCTCTGGGGAGAGGTCACGCCGAAGGCGTGGGTGAGGGGATGAGAGTGGCGATCGCCGTTCCCCCTTACCCTTCCCGCCATGCGACTTGCGCAGAGCTACGCTCGCGCACGATCGCGGCGGAAAGCCCTCTCCCCAGAGGGGAGAGGAGTGAAAGCGCGCTTTCTTCGACCTTTGTAAGTGTTGCTCCATGAATGCGCTGTACGGCCTCGGCCAGGCACTTCTGCACGCGCTAGACCCTGAGCGGGCGCATGATCTTGCGGTCAAGAGCCTGGAGCTTGGACTTTATCCCCGCCAGGATGCGCCGGACGATCCGCGGCTTGCGCAAGGACTGTGGGGGCTCAAGTTCCGCAATCCGCTCGGCATGGCCGCTGGCTTCGACAAGGACGCGCGAGTCTGGGCACCGCTTCTCGCCACGGGTTTCGGCTTCGTCGAGGTGGGAACGCTGACGCCCAAGCCACAGAAGGGCAATCCGAGCCCGCGCATTTTCCGCTCCGCGCGAGACGCAGCCATCATCAACCGGCTCGGCTTCAACAATGAGGGGCAGGCGGCGGCGCTTTCCAGGCTCGCGGCACGGCGAAGCGGCGTGGTGGGAGTGAATATCGGCGCCGGCCGCGACAGCGAGGATCGCATCGGCGATTACGTGTCAGGCATCGCCACCATGAGCGCGGTGGCTGACTACCTCACCATCAACATCTCATCGCCCAACACGCCGGGCTTGCGCGACCTGCAAGCGCCGGAGGTACTCGATACTCTGCTTGCCAGGGTGCGGCAGGCGAGGGCATCGGCGGCGAAGCGACCGCCGCTTCTCGTCAAGCTCGCCCCCGATATCGCCGACGCCGATCTTCCTGAGATTGTGCGGGTGATCGAGGCCCACGCCGTCGACGGCATCGTGGTGTCGAACACCACGCTCTCCCGCGCGGGCGTGAAAGACGCACGCTTCGCCGCAGAGTCCGGAGGATTATCGGGGAGGCCGCTTTTTGTCCGCGCCACCCGCATGCTCGCCCGCGTCCACCAGTTGACGGAGGGACGACTGCCGCTGATCGGCGTCGGCGGCATCGATGGAGGTGCCGCGGCTGTCGCCAAGATCGAGGCCGGCGCTTCGCTCTTGCAGCTCTATACCGGGCTCGTGTTCGAAGGCCCGAAGCTGATCGGCGAGATCAAGCGGGCCCTGGTCGTGGCGATGACCGACGCCAAGGCCGAGAGTCTCAGCACCCTTGTCGGCCGCGACGCCGATCAGTGGGCCGAGCGAAAACTATGAGCGGCAGCCCCTCTCCCCTGCGGGGAGAGGGCTTTCCGCCGCGATCTTGCGCGCGACGCGTAGCGCGCATGCGCAAGTCGCATGGCGGCAAGGGTGAGGGGTGAAGAGCTGCAATCTGCAGCGTCGGATCCCCCTCACCCGCGACCGAAGCCTTGGCGGCTTCGCTCGCGACCTCTCCCCAAAGGGGAGAGGTGAAAGTCGCACTCAAATAGCGCCAATCAGGCTTCGCGCTTGGGATTGACGTCGATCAGGTCGCCGCGGGCGCCGCGCCCCAGCATCTTGAGCAGGCGGGCGATGAACCACACTGGGAAGACGATGACGGCGCCGAGCAGGAAATAGCGGCCGGCCTTTTCGATCGCGGTCCAGCCGAGGTCGTAGATGCGCTGAATGAGCTGCTGGAGGCTCCTCAGAATGTCGAACGGGCTGAAGCCGAGCGCGGCAAGCAGCACCCCGACGACGAGGGACAGAATCGCCAGCCTGACCAGCACCAGGCCCGGATTGCCGCCAAAGAACCGCTCCATGTTTTCGCTCCGCTTGCCCGCTATACGCATCGGAGAATCGCGATGCGGGTTACTCTATGCCGAGAATTGGTGAAGGAAAAAGGCAAGGTCAAGCAGGTCGTTCCCATGCGGGCGCTGAAAAAAAGGAGTGAGGCGGGGTCGGAGGCCGGGCTGCCTCAGCCGTTTGCCGGCTGGTTCGCCTCGCGCGGCTGGCGCCCGCACCCCCACCAGCTTCAGCTCCTCGACCTGGCGCGGCAGCGCCGCGACACGCTGCTCATCGCCCCGACCGGCGGAGGCAAGACGCTCGCCGGCTTCCTGCCGAGCCTGGTCGATCTCGCTCGCGCCGGCGTCAAGCCGCGAACCGGTATTCACACCCTCTATGTCTCGCCCTTGAAGGCGCTTGCCGTCGATATCGCCCGCAACCTGACCGAGCCCGTGGCGGAGATGGGGCTGCCCGTCACACTCGAGACGCGCACCGGCGACACCCCGCCCTCCCGCCGCCAGCGCCAGCGCCTCTCCCCGCCAAACATCCTGCTCACCACGCCTGAGCAGATCGCGCTGATGCTGTCCCATCGCGATGCTGCGAGCCTGTTCGGCGGCTTGCGCATGGTGATCATCGATGAGCTGCATGCGCTCGCCTCGACCAAGCGCGGCGATCTTCTCGCTCTCGACCTTGCGCGCCTGCGCACGCTGGCTCCCGAACTCACCTCCATCGGCCTGTCGGCAACGGTGGCGCGGCCGTCGGAGCTTGCCGCCTTCCTCGTCGGCCATGAAGGCCAGCTGCGCACGCAGCTCGCCGAGATCGTCGAGGCAGGGGCGGGACCCAAGGCCGACATCGCCATTCTCGACTCCGACGCGGAGCTGCCCTGGGCCGGGCACTCGGCGCGCTACGCGCTGCCCGAGATCTACCAGGCGATCAAGGCCCACCGCATGTCGCTCATCTTCGTCAATACGCGCTCGCAGGCCGAGATGCTGTTCCATGCGCTGTGGCGCTACAACGACGACAATTTGCCGATCGCGCTGCATCACGGCTCACTCGATGTCGGGCAGCGGCGGAAGGTCGAGGCGGCGATGGTGGCGGGCAAGCTCCGCGCCGTGGTGTGCACTTCGACGCTCGATCTCGGTATCGACTGGGGCGACGTCGACCTCGTGATCAATGTCGGCGCGCCGAAGGGGGCAAGCAGGCTTGCCCAGCGCATCGGCCGCGCCAATCACCGTCTCGACGAGCCGAGCAAGGCCCTGCTCGTGCCGGCCAACCGCTTCGAGGTGGTCGAGTGCCAGGCTGCCCTCGAGGCGGCAGAGGAGGGCGCGCAGGACACCCCGCCGTCGCGGCCTGGCGCGCTCGATGTTCTCGCCCAGCACGTTCTCGGCATGGCCTGCTCGGGGCCGTTCGATCCCGATCGGCTCTACCGCGAAGTGACCGGCGCCTCTCCCTATCAAGGGCTGACGCGGGAAGGCTTCGACAAGATCGTGCGTTTCGTCTCCACCGGCGGCTACGCGCTCGCCAACTACGAGCGCTACGCCAAACTGAAGCAGATGCCTGACGGGCGTTATCGCCTCGCCCATCCGCGGCTTGCCCAGCAATATCGCCTGAATGTCGGCACCATCGTCGAGGCGCCGATGGTGCGGGTGCGGCTCGCGCGCCGTCAGGGCGGCGCGCTCAAGCCGTCGGCGGTTCTCGCCGCCGGCCGCGTGCTCGGCGAAGTCGAGGAATACTTCATCGAGCAGCTCGTGCCCGGCGACAGTTTCGTGTTCGCCGGCGAAGTGCTGCGCTTCGAAGGCTTGCGCGAGACCGACGCCATCGTCACCCGCAGCCACGCGCCCGAGCCCAAGGTGCCCTCCTATGACGGCGGCAAGTTCCCGCTCTCGACCTATCTTGCCGATCGCGTGCGGCGGCTGCTCGCCGATCGCCGCCATTGGGCGCGGCTGCCCGATCAGGTCTCCGACTGGCTGCGCATTCAGAGCAAGGTGTCGATCGTGCCTGGGCCCGACGAGATCCTGGTCGAGACCTTTCCGCGCGGGCAACGGCATTACCTCGTCTGCTATCCCTTCGAGGGGCGGCTCGCGCACCAAAGTCTCGGCATGCTGCTCACCCGGCGGCTCGAGCGTGCCCATGCCAAGCCGCTCGGCTTTGTCGCCAATGAATACGCGCTGTGCATCTGGGGCCTCGCCGATATGGGCGAGATGGTGCGGACCGGACGGCTCGACCTCGCGAGACTGTTCGACGAGGACATGCTCGGCGACGATCTCGACGCCTGGCTTGCCGAGTCGAGCCTGATGAAGCGCTCCTTC
>NZ_JBOHJB010000040.1:0-29988 GCF_050728395.1 Methyloceanibacter sp. | reverse complement strand
CCCGATCCGCACCGAGACATCGAGCCCCTCCTCGATCAGATCGACGACACGATCGACGAGGAGCAGCCGCGCGGTGACCTGCGGGAAGGCCTCGAGAAACGCGACCACGATGGGCACCACGTGGAGGCGCCCGAACATGGCGGGCGCCGTGATGACAATCTCGCCGCGCGGCTCTAGACGCTGACCGGCAAGGGCGAGATCGGCCGCCTCGAGCTCGGCAAGGATGCGGCGGCACGACTCAAGGTAATGCCGGCCAGGCTCGGTGAGGGCGAGATGCCGCGTGGTGCGGGTCATGAGCCGCGCGCCGATTTGCTCCTCGAGCGCCGCCAAATGGCGGCTGACGGTCGCAAGCGGCATATTCAGACGGCGTCCGGCGGCCGACAGGCTTCCGGCGTCGGCGACAGCCGTGAACACTCGCATGGCGGCAAGGCGGTCCATTCCGTTATTCCGAAATCCGGAAATATCAATTGGAATAATAGGCAATACTCTCCCAGAGCGGAATGCACTATTTAGTGGGCCAGAGCAGGCCCCAGGGGCTGCACGACGGGGAAGCACCATGGCCTCCACAGACATCGCCTTCTCGCCCTCGGTGAAGGACGTTCAAGAACGTCGCGGCTCGCGCACCGCCTATGCCCGTCTCGAACAGAATGGCGGCTGGGACGCGAAGATCGACGCTGTCCTCGCCAAGTTCATCGCCGGCCTGCGCTCGTTCTATTTTGCGACCGCGAGCAAGGAAGGGCAGCCTTACGTCCAGCATCGCGGCGGACCGCCGGGCTTCTTGCACGTCATCGACGAGACGACGCTCGCCTTCGCCGATTTCGCCGGCAACCGGCAATATATCAGCACCGGCAATCTGGCCGAGAACCCGCGCGCTATGCTCTTCCTCATGGACTACCAGCGGCGCCGGCGCGTGAAGATTTGGGGCCGCGCCCGCGTGGTCGAGAATGACCCTGAGTTGATCGCGCGTCTATTCCCGGACGACTATAGGGCTCGCCCCGAGGCCGCGATCCTCTTCACCGTCGAGGCCTGGGACGCCAATTGCCCGCAACACATCCCGCAAATGCTGTTTGTGGAGGACGTCGCCACGACCATCGATGTGCTCGAGAAGCGCATCGCCGCGCTTGTAGCGGAGAATGCCCGCCTTCGCGGCAACGCTGCCTGAGCCGTACACGGATTTGTGTCCTTTCAGGGCTGGAACTGGCGGAGCCGTTCTTGCATTATTCACGAGAGCGGCGTTGGGCCGGCAGGATGAGCCGCCGGTCCCCCCGTCCGATATATCAAGGAGAACTGTCATGAGAGCACCCCTGGCGGCCATGGCCGCTTTGGCGGGCGGTTTGCTTTTTCTGCCCGCCCTCCAAGGACCGGCGTCGTCCGCGCCGATCGATCTGAAGAGCCTCGGCAGCGCGTCCGGCTCCGTCATCCTTGTCGGCCACGGTGGTGGTGGCGGTGGTGGTGGCGGCGGTGGGGGAGGCGGCGGCGGCGGCGGGGGAGGAGGCGGCGGCGGCGGTGGTGGCGGTGGCCCCGGTGGCGGTGGCGGCGCCCACTTTAGCGGTGGTGGTGGCGGTCCCGGCCTCTCAGGAGGCGGCGGTGGACGCATTGGCGGCGGCGGAGGCCTCGCGAGAAGCGGCGGAGGTCCGAACTTAGGCGGCGGCCCGCGCGGCGTGCGGTCTTTCGCCGACAATGGCGGTGTCCACGCCTACAGCAGCCGCGCCTATAGCGGCCCGCGATACACGAGCCGCGACTTCAATCACGGCGGACCTAAGGGCGACGCTCGTCGCGGAAATGCCCAAGCGTTCAATCGCGACCGCGGCCACGACCACGGCGACCGCAATCGGCCCGATCGTCGTCGCTTTGCGGAAAACAACCACAATCACGGCCACGACTCTGATCATCACCGGCATCGGGTCTTCAGGAACGGCGTCTGGGTCTGGGTCTACGGTCCCGACTACGCTTACGGCGACAACTGCTACTGGCTCCGCCAGCGCGCCTACGCCAGCGGCAGCCCCTATTGGTGGTCTCGCTACAACGCTTGCGTGAGCAGCTATTACTAACCCTCACGACTTCGTCTAACGAAGGGCCTCCGCTTCCTGCGGGGGCCCTTCTCATTTCGCGCCACGAAACCCTGTCGCCAGCACATAGACCTCGGGCGATTCCTTGCGGCTTGCTTTCGGCTTGACGTGGCTCACCTTGGCGAAGGAGCGCTTCAGCCGCGTGACCAGCTCGCCGCCGGCTCCCCCCTGAAACACCTTGGCGAGGAACGTTCCGCCCGGCTTGAGCACGTCCTCGGCGAGGTCGAGCGCGGCCTCGACCAGCGCGACCACGCGGAGATGGTCGGTGGCCCGGTGTCCGGTAGCCGGCGAGGCCATATCGGACAGCACGGCATCGGCGTGGCCGCCCTTCAGCCCTGCACGGATCGCAGCGGCCGCGTTCTCCGCGCTCACATCGAGCGTCAGCACCTCCACACCCGGCAGCGGCTCGATGGCGGCAAGATCGACGGCGAGCACTTGGCCCCTCCCCTCGACCGCGCCGACCCGCTCCGCCGCGATCTGGCTCCAGCCTCCTGGTGCCGCGCCCAGATCGAGCACGATCATCCCTGGCCTCAGGAAGCGGTGTTTGTCGTCCATCTCGATGAGCTTGAACGCCGCACGCGAGCGATAGCCCCGCCGCTTCGCCTCCTCGACATAGGGGTCGTTAAGCTGGCGTTGCAGCCATCGGGTCGAGGCAGTCTTGCGGCCCTTCGCCGTGCGCAGCTTGACCGTGAGCTTGCGGCTGCCGCCGCCCTGCTCCGCGCCGCCGCCTTTGCCCCGGCTTACCATTTGTTAATGAGGCCCATTGGCCCAGACCCTTGACCCTGTGGGGGCCCTAGCCCCATGTCCGACTTAAAGTCCCTCTAACACCTGCCACATGCCTCGCTACTTCGTCACCCTCATCGTCGCGGTCGCTCTCTTCATGGAGAACATGGACTCGACAGTGATCGCGACGTCGCTGCCGGCCATCGCGCGGGATCTCGGCGAGGATCCGATCGCGCTCAAGCTCGCGCTCACCTCTTACCTCCTGTCGCTCGCCGTGTTCATTCCCTTGAGCGGCTGGATGGCCGACCGCTTCGGCGCCCGCATTGTGTTCCGCGCCGCGATCGTCGTTTTCACCCTTGGCTCCGCGGCCTGCGGCTTCGCCCATTCGCTGCTCGACTTCGTGCTGTTCCGCATCGTGCAGGGCATGGGCGGGGCCATGATGGTGCCGGTTGGCCGGCTCGTCATCCTGCGCACCGTGCCCAAGGCCGAGCTGATCTCGGCGCTTGCCTGGCTCACCATCCCGGCCCTGCTCGGCCCGGTGATCGGACCGCCGCTCGGCGGCTTCATCACCACCTACGTCTCCTGGCGCTGGATCTTCTGGATCAACATCCCCATGGGCATCCTCGGCGTGATCCTCGCCACCTATTACGTCGCCAACATTCGCGAGCATGAGCTTCCCCCGCTCGACATCAAGGGCTTCATCCTCTCCGGCATCGGGCTCGCCGGGCTTGCCTTCGGCTTCACCACCATCGGCCAGGGCCTGCTGCCGATGCAGATGGTGATCGCGCTGCTCACCGTCGGGGTCATCGGCTGCTGGCTTTACGTTCTGCACGCGCGCAAAGCCCCCGCCCCGCTCATCGATTTGAGCCTGCTCAAGGTGAAGACCTTCTATGCGAGCGTGGTGGGCGGCTTCATCTTTCGCGTCGGCATCGGGGCCACGCCCTTCCTGTTGCCGCTGCTCCTCCAGCTCGGCTTCGGCCTCACGCCCTTCCAGTCCGGGCTCTTGACCTTCGCCAGCGCCGTCGGCGCCATGGCCATGAAGGCCACGGCGGCGCCGATCCTGCGCCGCTTCGGGTTCAGATTCGTGCTGGTGATCAACGCCGTGGTGAGCGGCCTGTTCATCGCGGCGACAGCCCTGTTCACGCCGGTCACGCCGCACGCGGTCATCTTCGCCGTGCTCGTGGTCGGCGGCTTTTTCAAGTCGCTGCAATTCACCAGCATCAACTCGCTCGCTTACGCCGACATCGAGCCCCGGGCGATGAGCCGGGCCACGAGCTTCGCCAGCGTAGCCCAGCAGCTCTCGCTGTCGGCCGGCGTCGCCATCGGTGCCCTGGTGCTGGAAATTCAGCGCCACGGGCGTCTCGACATGGCCGTGCAATCGAGCGATTTCACCACTGCCTTCATTGTGGTCGGCGCCGTCTCCGCCGCGTCGGCCTTGATCTTCATGATGCTGCCGAAATCCGCCGGCGCCAGTCTTTCTGCGCCGGCGCGCCCGCTCGCCGCCGCGCGGAAACCAGCGTCGATCGCCGAGGCCGAAGCCCGCGTGGATGTTTAGCTGCCGCCCGCCGAAACGTGCGGCCAGGGGCGGTGGCGGTGATGCGGTGCGCCGCCGTGCCCATCCTCGGCCATCAGCGTGGCGAGGATGCCCTCACGCAAACCTCGATCGGCGACGCGCAAACGCTGGCAGGGCCACACCCTGAGCAGCGCCTCGAGGATGGCGCAGCCCGCGAGCACGAGATCGGCGCGCTCCTGACCGATGCAAGGCTGGGCTACGCGCTGGGCATAGCTCATATCGATGAGGGCGTCCGACACGCGCCGCGCATCCGGGGCGCTGAGCCAGCAGCCATCGACCCGGCTGCGGTCGTAGGCTGGAAGGCCGAGATGAATGCCGGCGATGGTGGTGACCGTGCCGGAGGTGCCGAGGAAATGCGCGCAACACTTGGCAATGCGCTCGCGGAAGCGGTGGGCCTCTTCGAAATCAGTCAGCGCCGCCATCACGTCCGCGACCATGGCCTCGTAGTTCTCGCGGCCGACCTCGCGCCCGCCATGACGCTCGGCAAGATTGACCACGCCGATGGGCAGCGACGTCCAGCCGGCGATGCAGCTTTGCACTTCGAGCCGGTCGTAGATCGAGCGGCGCCAAGGGCCGTCGAGCCGGGTGAGGTCGAGCCAGATCAGCTCCGAGCTGCCCCCGCCGATATCGAACACGAGCGCCCAGTCGCAATTGCGGTCGATCAGCGACGCACAGCCCGAGACCGCGAGCTTCGCCTCGGTCTCGCGGCTCACGATCTCGATGGCAAGTCCCGTGTCACAGCGCACCCGGTCGATGAACTCGCCGCTGTTGGACGCGATCCTGCACGCTTCGGTGGCGATCAGGCGCGAGCGCGACACGTTTCGCCGCCGCATCTTGTCGGAGCAGATCTTGAGGGCATCGATGGTGCGGTTCATGGCGGCGTCGGACAGATATCCCGAACGCAGCACGCCCTCGCCCAAGCGAATGATGCGTGAAAATGCGTCGATGACGAGAAAACCGCGGCGTGAGGGCCGCGCAACCAAGAGCCGGCAATTGTTGGTGCCGAGGTCGAGCGCCGCGTAAACCGGAACCCCGGCGCGCCGGGCGCGTGCCCCCGCATCGCTCTTGCCCTGGGCTGCCCCCAACAGGCCCCCTACCGGCGCATCAAGCAGCGCCCGGGCCACGACTGGTGCTGGGCCGCCGCCTTCCCCGCAGTCGTTGGTCTCGCTCCGCGCGGCCTTCACGTCCGGCGGAACTATGGCAGCCGCGCGGGCATTGCCGCTCGGCCCAGTCACGATGTTCAACCCTTATGTCCGCGGCACCCGCCTACTTCAGGCTCCCACATGCTTGGCCGCGGCTATGGTTCGATAATTCCACTGTAGCAAGGTCTTAAGGGAGGTAAAGCGGGATTTCCGGTCTTGCCCCCGGGCAGTTTGACCCCGGCAGACAAAATCCTGTCGCCTCGACTTGAACTGTTCGCGGCCATCACAATGTCGCCTTGCTCGCCTCGTAGCTCAGTCTTGGTAGCGGGGAGCTGCCGCCAGCTGCCGAACCTGAGTCGCCAAGTGTAGACTCGCGTGAGCCGTGCGACCCGCCAAGCATCCAACCCGGAGGAACATCATGGGGTATGACGAACTGAATTCGAGACGCTTCGGCCCCTGTGCCATTGCTGCGGTTTTACTTGGTCTGGGGCTAGGCCTCGCCCTGCCCCTCGGTCCGGTTGCCGCCGCCGTGCCGGGCGACACGACGCCGGCCAAGCAGGCTCTGCCGAGCGAGGCAGCGAAGACCGACAGCACGATCGTCGTCGCCGGCAAGGACAAGAATTGGCACAACAATAAGAACTGGAACAACAACAAGAACTGGAACAACAAGAAGGTCGTCGTGGTCCGGCCCTATCGCAAGTGGAACAAGCGGCCCTATTACGGCACCGTCATCGGCGGCGTCGCGCTTGGCACCATTCTCGGCGCAGCCGCCTATTCGGCCGTGGCGCCGGCGCCGAACACCTGCTGGTACTGGGCCGACCCGTCGCAAACCCAAGGCTATTGGGACTATTGCCAATAGGCTGCTACGTTGGCGCCGCAGCGCCTGTAGCTCAACGGATAGAGCACCAGACTTCGAATCTGGGGGTTGCAGGTTCGAGCCCTGCCGGGCGCGCCAACGCATGGCTTAGCGTAACTCGCGCTAAGCCATTTTTTTTTAAGTCAGCATCAAGTCAGCAAGGCGCGGCCTCTTGCAGGGCGGCCCGAGGGCGAGCGCGGCTGTTTATCGGGCGCGAAAGTTCGGTCAGTAGTGCAGGACCCGCGCATGAATACAGAACGCCTCCACGAAGGCAGTGCGGGTTGGACCGAATGGCTCGGCGGCGATAAGACGATACGTCTCGAACAACATCCCGATCTCGTAGCGGAGATGATGCTCGATGACCTCTTTGAGCTTGGCGTTTTTCATGCGCCCGCCGCTTTACCTTATGCTCAATCGAACCCCCGGCTTCCGCCCGTTGGTGAACTCCACGCCAGCGGCTTCGAGAACTTGACGAAGACTGGTGACGGTGCTGGGACGTATTTTTTCGCCTCGCTCGAAGCGAACGATTGTTTGGGGAGCAACCCTCGCGGCAACCGCTAACTTCTTGACGCTCAGGCCAAGCGCGGCCCGTGCCATTCGGCATTGAACAGGCAGCATCCGCGTGCCTCGCCAGCAAACTGAATGATATTATAGTAAGCCAGCCGACACTGACTGATGCGCAGGGCGAGAAGGTTAACCGCTTTTGCAGGTTCAAAATCGGGTAGCATGGGCCTGCAAGGGGGGTGATCGCACCCATGAGAACAGTGTTCGCCCTCGCATTGGCAGTTAGCATCGCTGCCTTTGGGGCGGGCTGCAGCACTCCTGCGCGGGTCACGCAGATTGGTCCCGACACCTTCACGGTATCGGCCCGCACGGCGCACGGCGGCACCGCATCCGCAAGAGACGCTGCCCTCTCCGCAGCGAACCAACAATGCGCGCGTCTTTCTAAGCAGCTGCTGGTTTTGAAGAGCAGCAACAATATCGAACTCAATGAGAACAAAGTTACTGAGACCAACGATATTCAAAGCGACATCATAGATGTGACATTTCGTTGCCTCGCGGCGGGCGACCCCGCACTGCGTCGGCCAAATTAGCACGGCGGGCACTAGCTAGTGTCACCGCTACCTTTTTGGGATTCTTTTTATTGAGCCCTGCCGGGCGCGCCACCTCGCATTAGACTGATCCGCGCAACGTTCTTTGCGCGGGCGGAGCGGCGCCTTGCATTTGCAAAGGGCGGCGAGTGGAAACCCGCCGCCCTCTGTCGTTCTGGAAGAGACTACATTCCCTTCGAGCACGTCTTGGTGGTTTGATCCCAATGCATGCCGGCCTTTTCGCAGGCGGCCTGGGTTTTTGGCGCGGCGAACGCCGGCGCGCTGAAGGCCATCACGAAGGCCAAGGCGAGCATGGATACGAGAGTCTTCATCGTGTTTTCCTCCTGTTAGCTACTCCAGGACGGATCAACGATCTTGCGCCGCCTTTGATCGGCAGGTGCTTCCCGATGTCGCGATTGCCGGGCGGATGCCCCAAAAAAAGAGGGGGCCGGAGGGTTAGCTCCGGCCCAAGCTTTAGCGGCTTGCGGCTTGGGGGGCCGAGGGATAGGCCGCCATCAGCTGCTGATGAGTGCCGGCATAGCTGCTCGCCGGGCTGCAAGGAAACGGGGGGGCACTCCTCGCAGCGCACTCACCATCAGTAAGAAGCAATTTACCATAAACCTGGCGAGACGGTGCAACTAGGTTAAGGCATGGTTAACAGAGCGCCAGCGATGGTGGCAGCCGGTCTCGCATGCATGCCAGGCTCAAGGCCGCTCAGTGCGCCCGCGGCAAGCACAACCATGAGCCCAATCACGGTCTCCCCCGCGATGGTGCGCATCAGCGCCCATCTTGCGGGCTCTGCGTCTCGGCGTTCCAGCGCCGGGGTAAGGCGAAAGCGGTTGATGGCGGCAAGCCCAAGCAGCACGGCAAAGAGTGCCGCCTTGAGGAGAAGCACCCAGCCATAGGCGGTGCCGATCAGCCCAGCCACGCCTCCGCCGAGAACCCAGCCCTGGAAACAGGCGGTTCCCGCGATTGCCGCGACGCAGAACGTGGCGAGCCCTGAGAAGCGCCCCAGCGTCTCGGCTGCGGGCTCGGGCGGGGCGTCGCGTACCAGGACAAGCAGCGGCAGCAAACCGCCGAGCCAGGCACCGCCCGCAACGAGGTGCAGTCCTTCGGCATAGAGCAGCAGGCTTGGGCCATGCTCCATGGCGAAGGCGTGGCTGTGTGCGGTCTGCAGCGCAAGGGCGAGCCCCACGAGCCCCACCGCGGCAAAGCGCCATCGCTGCGGCCACGCCGTCAGGAGCAGGAGCGCCGCAAGCACCGAGAGCGCCTGGGCGAAGACATCGTGGCCGAAGCTCGTGCCGAGCAACACCGTTGGGATCGCCGCGAGGATGTCGGTCGCATTTGCCGCGTCGGACATGTCGGACGCTTCGAGCGCGAGCCACCCGAGCAGGCCGAAAAGTGCCGCAGCGAGGCTCACCCGGGCGAGGCGCAAGCATCGTCCCTCGATCGCGTCAGCCTCGCGGGCGCCCATGAGCTTCAGTCCCTGCGGGGCGACGAGCCGGATGAACACCAACGCGCCGAATGCGGAAAAAAGCGCGGCAACGAACGCCCCGCGTACCAATGGCAGCAGCAGGTTTGTGACCCCGAGATCAAACATGGCCGCGCCGTGCCCGCGACGACGGAGCGTCAATGATGGTCGTGCTCGTCAGGCGTCGGGCTACCGGCCCCAATCCCTTCGACCTCGAAGGTCACATCGATTGTGCCGGCCTTGTCGAAGGTGAGAGTGCCTTCGAACTCGTCGCCCTCTTTCAATGGCTCTTTGAGGTCGGTGAACATGAGGTGGTAGGAGTTGGGCTCGAGCGCGACCGAGCCGTCCGCCGGCACGGGCAAACCATCGGTCAGCTCGCGCATCTTCATCACGCCATCCACCATGCTCATTTGATGGATGCCGGTGTGACCGGCAATCTCGGCCGTCGCCGAGACGAGCCGGTCGGGCTCGGTGCCGTCGTTCTCGATGGTGAGATAGCCGGTAGCGACTTGCGCTCCGCCGGGCGTCGCCCGCGACCACGGATGCTCGACCGTGATCGAGCCTTTGCTGAACTCATGCGCAAAACCGGGGCCGATGGAAACGACCGCCGCAATCGCGACGACACAGGCTGTGAGCCGGACCATGATTCTTTCTCCTTGCACCTCGCTCACGATCGGAACCTGACGTGACCCCGCGTGCCGGGTTGCATCACTTCCCGACCTGGAAGCTGAAGCTTCCTTGGGTCTTGTGCGTGTCGACCGAGAGCGCGTGCCAGGTTACGCTATACCGCCCCGGACTCAGGCCGCCGACGCTGAGCCGCATCACGTTGCCGCTCACGCTGGATCCGTGGTCGACGCGCGCCCCGCCGGGGCCACGCACCTCCCCGCCGCTGAATTTGGGCTCGAGCCTCTCGGTGAAAGTGAGTGTGACTGCCCCAGGCGAACCGGCAACGGTGCTGCCAACCGCCGGGCTTGCGTGGTCAAGACGGGCGTGGGCCTCGGCTACCGTCGAACAGCCGAGCATGGTCAGCAAAATCAGTGCGAGTTTGAGGTTGCGCATGTCAGTACCCTGCTCCTTCCGCTGCCGAGGTCTGCCCGAACAGCGGCTTGCCGATTGAATGAGGAAAGATGTCATCGAGATAGAGGTGCAATTGACCCATGACGCCAACATTGTCGCCGCTGGCCCGGTTGACCGGAATGATCGCTTCGACCGCCAACTGGAACTTGTCGGCGACGTAGATCGCACCTGGATTGATGGTGCCAGTCGTCCGTTCCTCGCCGCTAAAATTGGAGGTCTCGGTCGATAGATTCCATTCGACGATGGGGATGAGGCGGTTGATGAACTCAGGCAGACCCAAATCCTGCACGCTCGATTTCAGATAGGGCATGCTGTACTGGAGCGTGCCGCCCCAATTGAAGGCCCGCGGCACGGGCGCGGCGAACACCAACCCGGTCTCTTCATCGGCTTGGTTCACCGATGACTTCGTCGGAATCGCGTAGCCGAGCTGCGCCGTGACCGCGAACGGTTTGAGCAGCCTCATCGACTCCGGCATGAAGCCGAAGCCCTGGCCGACGAAGAAGGTCGGCACCAGCGTGGTGAACGGTTCGGCGTCCACGGCCTTGCTGCCGGTTCCTCCCCAATCGACATCGAGCGATATCGACATGGCGCGTTCCGTCGCTGATATTTGAAGCTCGTCCCAAGATTGTCGAAGCCCTGGGCGCTGCCTTCATGAGGAATGTCGAGATGGATCCATGCCTCTTCGAAGGACACGCCGAAATTCTCGGTGATCGTCTTGGAATACTCGCCGGAAATGTCGAGCTCTCGCGCGGAAGGATCGTCGCCGTTCTTGAATCCGGCGATCGTCGGCATCGACAATTCGTCGGCGACGCATGGATCGTCGACATTGAGCGTCGCCGGAAAGAAGCGATTGCCCACGATGCAATGGGCGCCCGCCGGCGTATGGCATCCGAGGCCGAACAGCAGCGCGAGCGCCGCTCGACTTGCGATACCGTTATGGGATCGCGTTCTGGCGCGACCAATGAATATTCCCATGATTATGCGTTGTCGCTGCATGGTTCCCCCCACGCTCTCTGATCCGTCTGCGATGCTGCCGATCGGCGGGGCGGTAAACACCCGCGATGATCGTCAGCCGATGCACCACACGCCCCCCCAATAAGACGGGGTGGCGGCGCGGCGCGCTTCGAACAGTCGAAACTAGGCTTGGATGGCGGGAGGACCGCGGCTCTGGGGCGCGCGCAAGCTCACGCCTGCAAGGCCCTCGCTGGTCAGGTGCGGAGCCGGAGCCCGGATCGCGACCCTGACGATGCCGATCGTATGGGCCGGTGCGATGGCAAATTGGAAAGCGGCGAAGCCCTGGCAGAACGGGCAATGCTTTTGCGGTGTGACCGGCGCCTTGCGTGCCGGATCGTTGGTGGCTCGATCGGTGGTTCCCGACGCCTCATGACAGGGTGCGGCGCGAGCACCGACAATCGTTTCGCCGAGAAGCGTCGCGGTCGCCTGCGAAACCACATGCAGGGGGATGAGGGCCGCATAAAACATCGTGCCGACGAGCGCGAACGCCCCGGCAATGCGGCGGTATCGGTCGAGGACCCCCATCCCCATGGTAATAAGCCTAGCCCGAGGCAGAGCCCGGGCTCAAGCCCTACTTTCGTCGGAACAAAATCGTCGGGACGGCTACTGAATCCAACCCAGCTGTTTCTGGAAGCCGAGCCCGTCATAGTAGTCGCTCTGAGCGACGATCTTGCCGTTCTTGACCCGCATGAAGGTCACTCCGTCGAAGCTGAACGGCTTGCCGGTCGCCGGCGTGTCAGGCCCCCATGCGCCCGTATTGGTGCCGCCAAACGTCCATTCAAACGCGATGCCATCCGCGCTTTCGATCGGCTCGCCCCTCATCTTCCAAGTCAGATCAGGCGCCGCCGTCACGAACAGCTTGATGACCTTGTCACGCGCTGCATCACGACCTTTCTGCGGCTCGCCGACGGTTGCGTCGAGATAGGTGACATCATCGGCCATGAATGCAGCCGCGGCATCGGCATCGTGGGCATTCCAAGCCGCCACATAAGCATCCGCCACCTGGCGCGGCGTCATATCTGCTGCGAGCGCGCTTGCGGTTGCCGCCACCGCCAACAATGTACCAAGCACCCAACCTCGATACCGCATGGTCTTTACCTCCCTTTCAAGCCTCTTGCTCCGGCACGACAGCCTGCCTCCGCTCCGGCAAGGGGGCGATAGGCCCTATGTGCTGCGCGGACCGCCCTGCCGACGTACCGAGCAGGCTAACCTTGGTAGGGCGCTCAATCCGGCGCAGACAATATCGGCAAAGGGGCACCCGGAGAAGAGCCAAACCTCCTCGCACAGGTCCGGTCTCTCCGCGTGAGCGGACATCTATGGCACGCTGCGTCTCACACAAGCGGATCGGCTATCGCCGCGAAGCTACCCGCCGTGATACAAGGAAGTGTTGGGGGATCGTCTAACGGTAGGACAGCGGACTCTGACTCCGCCAGTCTTGGTTCGAATCCAAGTCCCCCAGCCACCGCCGATCCCAGTCTTCGCCAGTCGCCGCAAGCAGCTCACATCCAAGATTGCACGCGCGGCGTAAAATGTGCGCCCGGGAAGGCGTTACGATGTTCGCCTCGCATGCCGCGGGCGGTCACGGGTAAGAAACACCGATTTCTAGGTGCTTAACCAATAGAGCTGAGAACTCGGTTTGCGAGACGCAGGACGTTATTGCGCGCCGCGCTTGCAAAGTGTCTCGCCAAGGTCTTACCCTTCACAATTGGCAGCCCGGCCTGAGCGCATGGAAGCGTGCCGGCTCGGGTCGTCCAACCCCTGCTAACCTTCTGCGTAACCCCAAGAGGCCAGTACCATGACCGAAAGTTCAAAAGCTGCAGCCGAGAAAGCGCGCGACACGTATCGCAAGGCCGCTGCTCAATTCGAGGACTTAGCCGGCGACGCTCAAGTGCCGGAGGCAATGCGCGCTTTGGCCGAGAAGAACATCGCTCAAACGCGAGAGATCTATGAGCGCTCCAAGGACGCGCTCGACACGGTGCTCGAGAGCTGGGAGAGATCGTTCGACGCGGTCGGCCAGGGCGCCGTCGCGCTCAACCGCAAGGTCATCGACATTGCTCAGCGCAACATCAATTCCGGCTTCGACCTCGCGAAGAGATTGGCCGCGGCAAAGAACCTTGCCGAAGCCATGGAACTGCAGGCTTCCTACTGGCGCAACCAGATCGGTGCTTTGCAATCGCAAGCCGAAGAGATGCGCACGCTGTCGACCAAGGTGACCGCAGACGCCGCCGAACCGATCAAGTCGCAGATGACGCGCGGCCTCGATTGAGGAACGCCGCAGCCTGACGCGTTTGGTGTCTGTGAGGTTGCCTCAGGGTGACTCCGTCTGAGCCGCGCTCGTAGCGGAATTTGCGGCAACGATCGGTTATGGCCGCAACTCCAATGTTTCGAAGCCCCGTGATGCCTCTTCCCGGGGCTTCTTCTTGTCTATTCTCCCTCGCCAGACGGCCGGTTTGACAAGCCGCCGTTCTCATGAAACAGGCATTGACCGTTTCCGCGGGGGTTGCGCCTCGCGAGGCTATTTCTCGGGATCGGCATATGCTCTTGAATACGCGCCGCAGGATGCTCGGGCTGCTCGCCGCCGCGATCGGCGCGCCACGTCTTGTTCAGCTCAGCCCGCCAACCTTCGCGGCCGAGACCGAGACGCAGCCGGCGCCCAAGAAGCCAGAGTGCTTCGCGCTGCAGGCCTTCGGCGACTGGAAGGGGACGGCAACCAACACGCAAGCCGGTGCCCGCATCGGCCAGTTGACCTTTTCCGATCCCGACGCTTGCGATCTCCGCGCCGAGATTCAGGTGGCGGCGAGCTACGATGCCAAGCTCGTGGTCTTTGGCGATCCGGACGGCACGCCGCTGCCGAAAGACTTCCTCATCAAGCCCGACAATCGCATCATCGCCAAGAACGAGGACGGCTCCACCGCCGTCGACGAGCCGCTCTGCGGAGTGTGCACCGACATCCGCGACGACAAGGTGAGCATCGTCCTGCCGCTTTCGACCGGAGCGCTGTTCCGCTCGGCCAAGTCAGTTGCGATGGCGGTGAAGCTCGGCGACGCCGAGGAATGCCGCTTCACGCTCAACTGCGAAGATTTGCGCAAGGCGCTCGACTGGGCGGTGCAACGCAAGGGCGAGCTGGCGAAATCCTTCGACGAAAAGACCTGCACGCCGCCGGCCAAAGGCTGCTTCCTCACCACCGCCTGTTGCGAGGTGCTGGGCTTGAGCGACGATTGCTTCGAGCTCCGCACGCTTCGCCGCTATCGCGACTGCGTGCTCATTGCCATGCCCGCCGGTCGTGCCGCCCTCTCCGCTTATTATCTTGTGGCACCTTCGATCGTGGAGCGGCTTCCGCGAGAGGAGCGCGTGGCCCGACTGTTGTCGGTCTATATGCGTTTCATCCTGCCGAGCGCCGTGGCCGCATGGCTTGGCTTCAACCGTCTCGCCTATTCTCTTTACGCGCGCATGATGGAAGAGCTTTCTCGCCCTTACACGCCACGCGAGCGCAGGCAAGCTTGACCAGCCGGCGGATAACCCTCCACGCGTCCTGTGACCTCGCCGACACATGTCAAGCACCAAGCCTCGGCTTCGCCGCATTCAGGACGAAGTGGCGCCCCAGTCGCGGGTTACGGTCATGTTTAACAAAAAGTGAACGTTTTGCCCCGAACGGGGTTTGAGACACGGGAAGAATGCCGACAGGAGTTTTGGCTGGCGGCCTTCGAGATACAGGGGGGGTGTCGATTTCATGCGTTGCCCGTCCACATGCTCGACGGTTGAGGCGCCCGGCGCACAAATAGCTCCGGCTCCTGCCGCGAAGAGGGACGGATGTCATGGCGGCGGGCATTTCGCGTATCCGACTGCCATTGGTTCTTGCCGCCATTATCGGCATGGTCGCCTCGGGCGGCGCGACCTTGGGCACCGGCAAGGATCTGGATCCCAACTCAGACGCAGACTGGCTCGGTGTGATCGCGGGCGACGATGCCGGATCGGAAACCGAGCTTGCTGCCGAGATGGCTGAGCTCTTCGCCTCTCACCCCCCCTTCCGCGTCGTCCCGGTTCCAGGCGACAGCGGCCTCAAAAACATTTCACGATTGTTGAACGACCCGCACATCGATGCGGGTTTTGTTTCGACCGACGTGCTCACCGATGCCAAGACGCAAAGCTCGTTCGCCAATCTCTCCGACAAGCTTCAGGTGGTCGCGCGGCTCTGTCCGCAAGAGGTGCATGTCCTGGCGCGAGCCGACATCAACAGCCTCGCCGATCTCGCCGGCAAGGAAGTGAATTTCGGCCCTGCCGGCGGAAGCTCGGCGGTCACTGCAACAATTCTATTCCGGGCTCTGAATATCGAGGTCGAGCCGGTTGCTCTCGACGGCCGCGCCGCGATCGAGCAACTGACGCAAGGCGCGATCGCCGCGAGCGTGGTGGTCGGCGCCAAGCCGATGCCCATGGTGGCAGGGATCCCGGCAAATCAAGGACTGCATCTTCTGCCCATCGCGTTCGGCGGGGGCCTCGACGCCATTTATCTGCCGACGGGCTTCGACCACGACGATTATCCAAACCTGATCGAGATGGAGACCGAGATTCCGTCGGTCGCGACCGGCTTGGTGCTGCTCGCGGCGGCCTCCAAGGACGATCCAGGCCACGCCGACCGCGTGGCACAATTGGTCGACACGCTCTTCTCGCGCTTCGGTGAGCTCAAGAAAGACGGCCGGCATCCGAAATGGCGCGAGATCAATCTCGCCGCGAGCCTTCCGGGCTGGACCCGGACGCCGGCGGCTGAAGCATGGTTGGCACAGCATCCGAACGAAGACGCGCGAAAAGGCGTACAGGCAAAGATCGAAGCTGGCGCAGCTCAGTCAAATTTGCCCGTGGGCCAAAATCAGAGGGACGTATTGTTCAAGCAGTATATCGAGTGGCAGCGCGCTAAAGGGCACTAGCACGCTTTTTTTGTGGGAGGGGGACGACGGGGCGCGTAACGCCGGGCGGGCCAGACCGCTCGGCGGAGTAACCATGGAGTACAACTATGACCGGTTCCACCGCGCCCTGCCCCGCAGAGCCTGGTTTGCAACCGTTGCCTCAACCGGTTACCCGCGATTACCTCGAAGCGGATCGTCCGGCGGCAATTCCCGGGGTGCGTTGGGACGCAATCCATCGCAGCACCTTTCCGTATATCGAGACGCCGCAATTCACGAGGCGCATAGCCCGCGGGATGGCGTTGCCCCGCTCGCTGGCGGCTCGACTGCGGACCTTGGCGCCGGACGACGAGGAGCTCGGCAACTTTCTTGAGGACCTGGCGCTCGCGGTACGCGCCGAGACCGGCAGCGGCTACGATCTCAGCGACTCTGAGGCCTTCGAGGCGGGCTTACCGCTCGAGCCGAGGCCTGCTCCGCAAGCGCATATGCAAGCGCTCGTTCACGACTTCCGCCGCCGTCAACGCCAAGCGAGCATGCTCGTCGCCGGGTGCGTTGCCACATCGATCGTGCTGACCATGGTCGGCATTGCAGCACTTGCAAGTTTTGCCAAACCCTCCCCTGCCGACGCCGACCCCCTGGTCAAGAATTCGAGTTCCGTGATTTGGCGCGGGTCGCAAGACGCTGCGCTGCCAAAGCTCATCCTCGCCAAGGCGGCGCCCTTCACCGAGCCGGCCCCCGTCGAGGAGGAGGCTCCGAGCCCTTCGCCCGAGCCCGTGACAGGCTCGCCACCGGCGGTCAATGCGGCGCCGCAGCTGATCATGGTGCAAGCCGGCAGAACGCTCGAGCTTGCTCCGCTGCTCACCCAGCGGCAGGCGCGCTACATCCTCATCCGCGGCCTCCCAAGTGAAGCCAAGCTCTCCGCCGGCCAGCGCAACCCGAGCGGTGCTTGGCTGGTGAAGGACAGGGAGGCTGTCCTCTTGACCTTGTCGATCGGTGGCGCCGCGAGCGGCGACTATCCCGTGGAAGTTTACGCCTTAGGCGCCAGTAGCGCCCCCCAGGCCCGGCAGCGTTTAGTGTTCCGCGTCGCTGCCGGGCCTACCTTGGCGTCGGCTAGCGGCGCTTCGGGCGCGCTGTTCAACATGGCGCTCGGCACTGCTGCACCGGCCGAGCCAGGCGCCGCGGCCGAGGCATCTCCGCTCATGGCGCGCGCGATGCGACTGCTCGGTGAAGGCGACATCGCCGGGGCGAGGCTGCTGTTGATGCATCTTGCCGAGCAGGGCGAGAGCGAAGCGGCCTATGAGCTCGCACGCACCTTCGATGCGGAAGCGTTGACGGAGCTTGGCGCGCGCGGCGTCGGTCCGGACCGCACGCGCGCCGTGGGTTGGTACGAATGGGCCTCGGAGACGGGCAGTGCGAAAGCCGCCGAGCGCTTGAAGATCCTCGCTAGTCTCTCGGACTAGCTTGAGGTGGGCCGCAGCCGCTAACCGAGGGACCAAATCGGGGGGATCGGCGGTTGCGGCCCAACTTTTTAGATGACGTGGCGGCGCCTGAGCTCGGCAAGCAAGCTCTCGGCGAGCGCGTCTGCCGTCGTCTTCTTCGTATCGAGGGTCAGCTCCGCGGCCTCCGGCACCTCGTAGTCCGAATCGATGCCGGTGAAGTGGCTGATTAGCCCTGCCCGCGCCTTGCGGTAGAGCCCTTTGGGATCGCGCGCCTCGCAGACCTCAAGCGGCGTATCGACATAGACCTCGACGAACTCGCCCTCCTGGAACAGCTCGCGCGCCATCCGCCGTTCCGAGCGGAAGGGCGAGATGAACGACACCATGACGATCAGACCGGCCTCCACGAATAGCTTCGCCGTCTCCGCCACGCGGCGGATGTTCTCCACCCGGTCCACGTCGGTAAAGCCCAAGTCCTTGTTGAGCCCGTGGCGGATATTGTCGCCGTCGAGCACATAAGTGTGCCGGCCGAGCGCGTGCAGCCGCTTTTCCAGCATATTGGCGATGGTCGACTTGCCCGAGCCTGACAGTCCGGTGAACCAGAGCACGCAAGGCTGCTGGTCCTTCAGCCGCGACCGCGCCTGCTTGTCGATGGAGAGCGTCTGCCACTGGATGTTGGTCGCACGCCTTAAGCCGAACTCGATCATGCCGGCGGCGACCGTGCCGTGGGTAAAGCGGTCGATCAGGATGAAGCTTCCGGTCTCGGAATTCTCCGCGTAAGGATCGAATACGAGCGCCTTGCCGGTGCTCAGATTGCACGACCCGACCTCGTTGAGTTCGAGGGTCTTGCCTGCCACATGCTCCAGATTGTCGACATTGAGCTTGTATTTCAGGCTCGAGATGGTGGCGGTCGTGGTCTGACAGCCGCATTTGATGGCGTAGCTGCGGCCAGGCAGCATCGGCTCCTCATCGAACCAGACGATGCGCGCCGCGATCTGATCGGCGATCGCCGGCGCCTCCTCGATCCCGCAGACGACGTCGCCGCGGCTGGCGTCGACTTCTTCGGCAAAGGTGAGGGTGATGGCATCGCCGCGGCGGGCAACCTCAAGGTCGCCTTCGGCGGTGACAATGCGCGCCACATGCACGCGCTTGCCCGAAGGCTGGATCATCACCTCATCGCCCGGCCTTACCTTGCCGCTCGCTATCGTGCCGGCGTATCCGCGGAAGTCGAGATGCGGCCGGTTCACCCACTGCACGGGGAAGCGGAACGGCTCCTCCCTCTCCTCCCGTGACACATCCACCGTCTCGAGATGCCCCAGCAGTGTGGGGCCGCGATACCAATGCATATGCGGGCTGGGGACGATCACGTTGTCGCCCTTGAGCGCCGATACCGGGATGCAGGTGACGGCCTCGAAGCCGAGCGGCTCGGCGAAGCTCTTGAAATTCTCGGCAACGGCGTCGAAGCGCGCCTGGCTGAAATCGACCAGATCCATCTTGTTCACGGCAAGCGCGAGCTTGCGGATACCGAGCAGCGAGACGATGCAGGCGTGCCGCCGCGTCTGGGTGAGCACACCGCTTCGCGCATCGACCAAGAGCACCGCGAAGTCGCAGTTTGAAGCGCCGGTCGCCATGTTACGCGTGTACTGCACATGCCCAGGCGTATCGGCGACGATGAATTTGCGGCGCGGCGTCGAGAAATAGCGATAGGCCACGTCGATGGTGATCTTCTGCTCGCGCTCGGCCTGTAGCCCATCGACCAGGAGCGCAAGGTCGAGCGCGCCGTCGCCGCCGGCCCGCTTGGAATCGCGCTCGGCGCTTTTCAGCTGGTCCTCGTAGATCTGCGCCGAGTCGTAGAGCAGCCGCCCGATCAGCGTGCTCTTGCCGTCATCTACGCTGCCGCAGGTGAGAAAGCGCAACAGGCTCCGGTTTTCTTCGGCGGCGAGGCGCTCCTTCAGCCGCTCCTCGGCGGTGTCACGCTTAGTGTCGACAACACTCAACCGTGCCATCAGAAATACCCTTCCTGCTTCTTCTTCTCCATCGACCCGGTCTGATCGTGGTCGATGACCCGGCCCTGGCGCTCCGACGAGCGCGCCGCGACCAGCTCCTCGATGATCTCGGGCACCCTCGTCGCATTCGATTCGATGGCGCCTGACAGGGGATAGCAGCCGAGCGTGCGGAAGCGCACGCGCCGCATCGTGGGCTTTTCGCCTTCATCCATGGGCAGGCGATCGTCGTCGACCATGATCAGCATGCCGCCACGCTCGACGACCGGGCGCTCGGCGGCGAAATAGAGCGGAACCACCGGAATATCTTCGAGATAGATGTATGTCCATACGTCGAGCTCGGTCCAGTTCGACAGCGGAAACACGCGCATGCTCTCCCCGGGCTTCACTTGCGTGTTGGCGAGGTGCCAGAGCTCGGGACGCTGCCGCTTCGGGTCCCAATTATGCGCGGCATTGCGGAAGGAGAACACCCGCTCCTTGGCGCGCGACTTTTCCTCATCGCGCCGCGCCCCGCCGAAGGCGGCATCGAAATGATGGCGCTCCAGCGCCTGCTTGAGACTCTGCGTCTTCATGATGTCGGTGTAGAGGGCACTGCCGTGGGTAATGGGCGAGATGCCGTCGCGCACGCCCTGCTCATTGACATGCACCATCAGATCGACCCCGAGCCGCTTCGCCTCGCGGTCGCGGAAGGCGATCATCTCGCGGAACTTCCAGGTGGTATCGACGTGCAGCAGCGGAAATGGCGGCTTCGCCGGATAGAACGCCTTCATGGCGAGATGCACCATGACGGAGGAGTCCTTGCCGATCGAATAGAGCATGACGGGGTGGTGGAACTCCGCCGCCACCTCGCGCATGATTTGGATGCTCTCCGCCTCGAGCTGGCGCAAATAGGTTGAAAGTCTATGCTTCATGCGAACGGCGCCCCTGCCATTTTGCGGCTTTGGCCTTAGCATCTTAGGGGGCGGAGGACAAATTCCGACGACCGTCCGGCCCTTCCCCGATCTTTGCGCAAACATCCGCGAAATGCTAAGCCACGCCCCGATATCGAGGGACGATAGAACCTGCCCATGAATGACCAAATTAAGGCGGCTACGCGTGAGGCATCGGGGCAAGCGAGCCCGCCCGCGCTTGAGGGCGTTCGGGTCGGGATCATCGGGCTTGGCTATGTGGGGCTGCCGCTTGCCGTTTATATGGCGCAGCACTTTCCTGTGGTGGGGTTCGACGTCAAAAAGGCCCGCGTCGCCGAGCTGGCCGGCGGCCTCGACCGCACCGGCGAGGTCACGGACGAGGAATTCGCAGCCGCCCGCGCCATCTCCTTCACCGACGACATCGAGGCTCTGCGCGACTGCAATTTCTACGTCGTCACGGTGCCGACGCCCATCGACGAGGCCAAGCGTCCCGACCTCACGGCGCTGATGCAGGCGAGCGAGACGGTCGGCCGCGTGCTCTCGGCCGGCAACGTGGTGGTCTATGAATCGACGGTCTATCCGGGCGCCACGGAAGAAGTCTGCGTGCCGATCCTGGCCAAGGCGTCGGGGCTCACCTTCAACGGCGACTTCTTCGTCGGCTATTCACCTGAGCGCATCAACCCAGGCGATTTGCAGCATCGGCTTCCGAGCATCGTCAAGGTCACGTCTGGCTCCACGCCGGAAGCAGCCGACCTCGTCGACAAAGTCTATGGCAGCGTGGTGACCGCCGGCACTCACAAAGTGAGCTCGGTCAGGGTGGCGGAAGCCGCCAAGGTCATCGAGAACATTCAGCGCGATGTGAACATCGCGCTGATCAACGAGCTCGCCATGCTGTTCAAGGATCTTGGCCTCGACACAAGCGAGGTGCTCGCCGCCGCCGGCACCAAATGGAATTTTCACGCCTACCGACCGGGCCTCGTTGGCGGCCACTGCATCGGCGTCGACCCCTATTATTTGACTCACAAGGCCCAGTCGATCGGCTTCCACCCGGAGATGATCCTGGCCGGGCGCCGCATCAATGACGGCATGGCCGGCTTCGTCGCCCGCGACATCATCAAGGCCATGCTTCACCGCAAGCTGAAGATGGACGACGCCAAGGTGCTGGTCATGGGCTTCACCTTCAAGGAGAACGTGCCCGATACGCGCAACACCAAGGTCGTGGACCTCGTGCGCGAGCTCGGCGGCTTCCTCGATGTCGTGGTTTACGATCCGGTCGCCGACCGTGACGACGCGCTGCATGAGTATGGCATCGGCATCGTCGACAAACTGCCCGGCGATCGCTTCCAGGCAGTGGTGCTCGCGGTGAAGCATCGCGAGATCGTGGCGCTCGGGCGCGATCGACTAGGCGGCTTGCTCGCTCCCGGCGGGTTGATCTACGACATCACCGGCGTGCTGGCGCCTGGCGAGAGCGACGCGCACATCTAGCGGGGGAAGGACGGCGGCTCGATGGCGGCCGTTTCCGAAGCCGCCTTGCCGTTTTGCCCCTTGGCAATCAGCTCCATCTTCCGCTCGACCTGGAAATAGCGATAGGCGCTGACCGGGATAAACGCGAGATAGATGACCGAGCCCACGGCGAGCGTCAGAGACGGATAGGTCAGAAGGCAGGCGATGAATAGCGCGACGAGCACGAACACCGGCAGCACGTGCTCGCGTGCGATCTTCTGGCCGATCAGCTTGCCCGAGAAGGTCGGCACGCGGCTCACCATCAGAAGCGCGACGGCGAGCGTATAGACCAGCACAAGCGGCGTCAGGGTCGGTAAATGCAGGCCGAGATCCTGCGCGTAGATCGGCAAGAGCAGAATGATGGCGCCGGCCGGCGCCGGCACGCCGACGAAATAGCTGCTTTTCCAGGCCGGTAGATCTGTCCGGTCGAGCGCCACATTGAAGCGCGCAAGCCTGAGCGCGGCACACACCGCGTAGATCAGCACGGCGATCCAGCCCATGCTCTTCAGATCGTCGAGCGCCCAGTTGAACATGATAATGGCCGGCGCCACGCCGAAATTGACGAAATCGGCAAGCGAATCGAGCTCGGCGCCGAAGCGTGACTGGGCCTTGAGCAGCCGGGCGACACGACCGTCGATGCCGTCGAGAAATGCCGCGAAAACCAGGGCGGCGACGGCCAAGTCCCAGCGGTGCTCGATCGCCATGCGGATCGCAGTCAAGCCTGCGCATAGCCCTAGCAAAGTGAAGATGTTGGGGATCAGCACCCGCGTCGGCACCTGGCCGCGCGCGAACACCCGCGCCCGCGGCTTGCGGTCGTCTTTTTCAGGATCGAAGGGAGGAAACATGGGACGAGACCCTCTCCGCCATCCTATGGCCCGCTGGCGCGAGCACCTGGCAGCTCGGTCAAAGCCGTCTCGCCGCCGATCGCCGTCTGACCCGCCGCGACCAGAACCTCGCCGCCGGCCGGCAGATAAACATCGACGCGGCTGCCGAAACGGATCAGGCCAATGCGCTCGCCTGCCGCTACGCTAGTCCCCTCGCCCACAAAAGTCACGATCCGCCGCGCGATCAGTCCTGCGATCAGCACCACGCCGATCTTCTCCCCCGACGGAGCTTCGATGACAAACGCGCGGCGCTCATTCTCCTCGCTCGCCTTGTCGAGCTCGGCATTGAGGAACTTTCCCGGCACGTAGGCGCTGTGCACCACGCGTCCTGCCACGGGCGCGCGCACCACATGCACGTCGAGCACCGAGAGGAACACCGAGATGCGGGTGAGCAGCGCCTCGCCAAGCGCAAGCTCCTTCGGCGGAACGACGGTGCCGATGTTGACGATCTTGCCGTCGGCAGCGCTCACCACGAGGCCGGGGCGCTCCGGCGTCACCCGTTCCGGATCGCGAAAGAAATAGGCGCACAGCATGGTGGCGATCACGCCGAGCCAGCCGAGCGGCGGCGCGAGCAGGAACAGGATCAGCGCCGCGACGGCGAAACCGGCGATGAACTTGTGGCCCTCCGGGTGAACCGGCACGAAGGCGCTCGTGACGCTGTCGAGGATGGTGCGGCGTTCGCTCATGGTCGGGTCGCGGTCCTAGTTGCCGGCAAGGGCTTCGTCCTCGAGGCGCTCGGCGGCTCTCGACTCCAGCTCCGGTTCGTGTTCGAGCACCTGCGCCAGCCGCTCGCGGGCCTGGTCTGCCTCGCGCTGGCGCGCCCATAGGCTGGCATAAAGGCCGCCGTGGGCGAGCAGCTCGAGATGGGTGCCCTGCTCTACGATCTCGCCATGATCGAGCACGATGATGTTGTCGGCATGCACCACGGTTGAGAGCCGGTGGGCGATGACGAGCGAGGTGCGCTCGCGCGCGACCCGCTCGAGCGCATCCTGGATTTCCTTCTCGGTGTGGCTGTCGAGCGCCGAGGTCGCCTCGTCCAGCATCAGGATCGGCGGAGCCTTGAGGATGGTGCGGGCGATGGCCACGCGCTGCTTCTCGCCCCCGGAAAGCTTCAGCCCCCGCTCGCCGACCAGCGCATCGTAGCCTTGTGGCAGGGTCATGATGAAGTCGTGGATCTGGGCAAGCCGCGCCGCCTCGCGCAGCTCAGCGTCGCTCGCCTCGGGGCGGCCATAGCGGATGTTGTAGAGGATGGTGTCGTTGAACAGCACCGTGTCCTGCGGCACCATGCCGATGGCGGCGCGCAGCGAGCTTTGCGTCACGTCGCTGATATTCTGCCCGTCGATCGAGACGCGGCCGCCGGTGAGCTCATAGAAGCGGAACAGGATGCGCGAGATGGTCGATTTGCCGGCGCCCGAGGGACCGACGATGGCTACCATCTTGCCCGCCGGTACCTCGAAGCTCACATTTTTGAGGATCTGCCGCTCGGGATCGTAGGCGAAGGATACGTTCTCGAACTTGATCTCGCCCCTGGTAACCCGCAACGGCTTGGCGCCCGGCCGATCGACGATCTCTGGCGGCTCATGCAGCAGAGCGAACATGGTCTCGATGTCGATGAGGCCCTGCTTGATCTCGCGATACACCATGCCCATGAAATTGAGCGGCAGATAAAGCTGCATGAGAATGGCGTTGATCATCACGAAGCCACCGATGGTGAGCGCGCCGGAAGCGACGTCGCGGGCCGCGAGCAGCATGCAGACGACAGTGCCGACAGTGAAGATCACCGCCTGTCCGGTATTGAGCAGGCCAAGCGAGGTGTAAGTCCTGATCGCCGCCCTCTCGTAGCGCGCCATGGAGGAATCGAAGCGGCGCGCCTCGTGATCCTCGTTGCCGAAATATTTCACCGTCTCGTAGTTGAGCAGGCTGTCCACCGCCTTGGCGTGGGCCTCGGTGTCGGAGTCGTTCATGTCGCGGCGGATGGCGATGCGCCGCTCGCTCGCCCAGAAGGTGAAGGCGACATAGAAGCCGACCGTCAGGAGCACGACCAGCACATAGATCCAGCCGAAATAATAAGCGACCAGGCCGGAGATCATGACGAGCTCGACCGCGGTCGGAATGGAATTGAGCACCGCCATGCGCACGATGGTATCGACGCCGGTGACGCCGCGCTCGATGACCCGGTTCAACCCGCCGGTGCGGCGCTCAAGATGAAAGCGCAAAGACAGCTCGTGCAAATGCCTGAAGGTGCGGTTGGCCAGTTCGCGCACCGCGTGCTGGGCGACCACGGTGAACCACACATCGCGGAACTGGGCGAACAGCACCATCATCACCCGGCCGACGCCATAGGCGACGATGAGGAAGACGGGACTGGCGGCAAGGCCGATTGCGGTGATCTCCTTGCCGGTTGCCTCGCCGGTCAAAAGATCGACGATCGACTTGTATGCAATGGGCACCACGAGCGTGATGGCCTTGGCGATGATGAGCGCCACCATGGCCATGACCACGCGCCTGCGGAGATCGGGACGCCCGGCGGGCCAGATATAGGGGGCAAGCTCGCGCAAAACCGTGAGGTGTCCGGTACGCGCGGCCATCAGCGCGTCGCTCCTCGTTTGCGGCAGATCTTGCATCGAGACTTGTCTTACCCCTTGGCGTGCGCAGGCGGCAAAAAGGGGTAGCGTCCAAGCGCTACCCCCGAGCCTCTCAAGCATATAGTACCGGGGTCAGGCGGCCTCAAGCAGCCGCCGCAACGAGGGCCGGCCCGGCGCGATCATCTGCCCGCAGGAATGTGGAATTTCTGCCTTGGGTAGATCCAATGCGGATTGCGGATCTTGCGGCGGTTGTCGCGCAGGATGGCGCGATAGTGCCAGCCGCCGCCATAATACGCTTCGGCGATCTCCCACAGCGTGTCGCCCCGGCGCACGGTGTAGACCCTCGGACGATGCGGCTTGTGCTGGGCAGGTTTCTCGGGCTCTGCCGCCACACTCGATTCAGGCTGCGCCGGTGGCGGGGCTTCCTGCGCAGGCGCGGCCTCAGGCGCCGGCGCGGGCTCAGGTGCGGGTTCTGCAGCGGCTTGCTCCTGCTCCGGCGCTTCCGCCGGCTTCTCCATGATGGTCAGGCTGATCGGGGGGCTGCTGATGACGATGCCGGTCCCCTCCTCGACAGTGTCGGCACGGAATTTATGCTCGCCGGTGGGAAGCTTCCTCTCGGCCTCGAACTCCCACTTCCCGTCGCTTCCGACACTCACCTCGCCGAGCGCCGAATCATCGAGATAGACGAAGACGCGCGCGCCTGGCTCTCCGGTTCCGGACAGGGATACCTTTCCGGACTCCGAACCGACAGCTGTGAATTCAACAGGTGCCTTTGCCGGCTCGGGCGATTTCGTTTCGCTTGGCTGCTCGGCCACGACCGGGGGCGTAGGCTCGGCCGGGGTCGCCTCCGGCTGAGCCGCGGGCGCAGACTGACCCGCTTCCTCCGGAACGGTCGGCTGAGGCTGTGACGACAGATCTTGCGGCTGCGCGGCGGCAACCGGCGCGGACGGCTCAGCCGAAGGAGCCTCTGACGCCGCTTCTCCTTCCGGGTAGACCGGCTGAGGCTGCGACGACAGATCTTGCGGCTCCACCGCGGCGACGGACGTGGACGGCTCAGGCGAAGCAGCCTCCTGTGGCGGCCCGTCCGGATAGACCGGCTCAGGCTGGCCTGAGGGCTGTCCCGCTTGAGCAATGGCGGGTTCGGCGGGGGGCGCTTCAGCTGCGGGCGCCGATGCTGGTTGAGGCGGAGGTTCTTGTGCGGCGGTTTGGGCTCCTTCAGGTTTCGGCTCGCGCCCGAGACGGAGCGAGGCGCGCCCTTGCACCACACCGGTTTTCGCGTCGTAAGTGTCGGCGCGGACGGTGTGCTCGCCTTCCCCGAGCTTCTTCTCGACCTCAAACGTCCAGGTGCCGTCGCTGCCGATCACCAAGTCTCCAATCGGCTGTTGGTCATAGAAGAAGAACACATGCACATTGGGCACGCCGACGCCCACCATCGAAATCTTTCCGCTGTCCGAGCCTGTGTCCTGATAGTCGAGCTTGCCAATTTTGACCGGAGGCGTCGGCCGCACGGGCGGCGGAGCATTCTCGTCGGGAACCACCGGCTCGGGCTGGCCCGGGACGGCTTGCGGCGCCTCCGCCTGCTGCTCGGGCTTGGCCGCCTCTGGCGCCGGGGCTTCCGCCGGCTTCTGCTCTTCAGGAGCGGCGGGAGCGGCTTCCTTGGCCGGTTCCTCTTGTGCCGCGGGCTCCTTCTGCGCCACGACCGCCTTGCCTTCCGGCTCGCCGACGGCAACCTGTACCGGCTGCTGCCCGGTCAGGGCCTGAGTCCCGTCCGGCGAGGTAGCGCGCAGTGTCAGCGAATGGTCCCCGGCGGGCAGAGGCTTATCGAGCACGACGCTCCAGGCGCCCTCCTCATCGGCTTTGGTCTCGGCGATATTGTCTCCGCCGCTCTCCAAGGTGACCGTCCAGCCTGGCTGGGCGCGGCCGGCAATGACGCCTTCGCCGGTCGGCTCGATGCGGACGACGTCGAAGCTCGGCACGGAAGTTGGCTTAGAGGGCGCCGTCTCGGCCGGTTGCGACTCCGGCTTTGGCTGCTCGGCAGCCGGCTTTTCACCGGTCGCCACTTCGGGCTCGCTCCCCGGTGCGCCATGATGGCGATAAAGATAAAGTCCCGCCGCAGCGAGGGCGATCACGCCGATCACTGCCACCAACAACGCCACACCCTTGCTGCCCATGTTTCGCTCGATCCTCCGGCAAACGCCCCTCTTGTTGTGTTATCCAGCCGCCAGGACCGAAGGGCCCAGTCCTCCGCGCATGCTCATCGCCGCAACCTACATCCCCGGACAAGCCGCTGCCAATACGAACGGTGTAGGCCTCCTTGACGTTTCAAAGTGGCCAGTGGCACATGGGTTCCATGCAAAAGTCAGCTAACCTTCGGAATATCTGCGTCTATTGCGGGTCAGGCCCCGGCCGGAACAAAGCCTTCGCCGAGGCCGCGCGCGATTTTGGCCGCATCCTTGCCGCCGAGAACATCGGCCTCGTCTATGGCGGAGGCAGCCTCGGGCTGATGGGAGAGGTGGCCCGGTCGGTGATCCGCCATGGCGGCAGAGTCACGGGCATCATCCCCGCGTTCTTAAGTGTGCGTGAGCACATGCTGCTCGAAGCTCATGAATTGATTGTGGTCGACAACATGCATCAGCGGAAGCACCTGATGTTCATGAAGTCCGATGCCTTCGTCGCGCTGCCTGGCGGTCTCGGCACGCTGGAGGAGTTCGTCGAGCAGCTCACCTGGTCGCAGCTGGAGCAGCATCAGAAGCCGATCGCGCTCGCCAATATCGACGGCTTCTGGGATCCGCTACTAACCCTGTTCGAGGACATGAAGAGGGAAGCCTTCATTCGGCCAGGGATCGAGCTTCATCTCGAAGTGGTGGACCGGGTTGACGCCATCATTCCCGCCATCACCCGCGCACTCGTTCCCCGCGACGAAACGGCAGAGGCCGAAGCCGAAGCCAAGGTCACCGCGAAGTTCTGATCATTGATCTCATCCTTCGAGACGCCGCTTCGCGGCTCCTCAGGATGAGGTCTCCTCATGGTGAGGAGCGGACGAAGTCCGCGTCTCGAACCATGAGGGCTCAAGCAGGCAACGCGGCGCCGTCGCGGATCAGCTTGTAGTTGATGGAGTCGAGCAGCGCCTCGAACGAGGCATCGACGATGTTCGGCGACACGCCGACGGTGAACCAGCGGTTCCCCTCCCCGTCCCGGCTTTCGATCAAAACCCGCGTCACGGCGTCGGTGCCGCCGGTGAGGATACGCACCTTGTAGTCGACGAGCTCGAGGTCGGAGATGTAGCTCTGATAGCGGCCGAGATCCTTGCGCAGCGCCGTGTCGAGCGCGTTCACCGGGCCGTTGCCCTCGCCCACCGACAGCATGGTCTCGCCGTCGATGCGCACCTTCACCGTCGCCTCCGACACGGTGACCAGGTCGCCGACGGCGTTGTGTCGGCGCTCGACCATGACGCGGAACGAGTCGACCTCGAAGAATTGCGGCACATTGCCGAGCGTGCGGCGGGCGAGCAGCTCGAAGGAGGCATCCGCCGCCTCATAGGCATAACCCTTGGCCTCGCGCTCCTTCACCTCGTCGAGCAGCCTCGCCACACGCGGGTCGTCCTTGGGGATGGCGATGCCGATGCGATCGAGCTCGGCGAGGATGTTGGAGCGGCCGGCCTGGTCCGACACGAGCAGCTTGCGCCGGTTGCCCACGGCGTCCGGCGGCACGTGCTCATAGGTGCGCGGGTCTTTCTGCACGGCAGAGACGTGGATGCCGCCTTTATGGGCGAAGGCCGCCTCGCCGACATAAGGCGCGTGGCGGTTCGGCGCGCGATTGAGCAGTTCATCGAGGATGCGCGAGGCGTGGGTGAGCGTGGTGAGCTTCTCCGGCGTCACCCCGGTCTCGAAGCGATCGGCGTAGTCGGCCTTCAGCAGCAGCGTCGGGATGATCGAGGTGAGGTTGGCGTTGCCGCAACGCTCGCCGAGGCCGTTGAGCGTGCCCTGGATCTGGCGGGCGCCGGCGCGCACCGCGGCAAGCGAATTCGCCACGCCATTGTCGGTGTCGTTATGCACGTGGATGCCGATATGATCGCCGGGGATATGCTTCACCACCTCGGCCACGATCGTTTCGATCTCCTCAGGCAGCGTGCCGCCATTGGTGTCGCACAGCACCACCCAGCGCGCGCCGGCCTCGTAGGCCGCCTTGGCGCAGGCAAGCGCGTAATCGGGATTGGCCTTGTAGCCGTCGAAGAAATGCTCGCAGTCGAGCAGCGCCTCGCGGCCAGAGGCCACCACCGCAGCGACCGACTCTTTGATGCCTTGCAGGTTCTCCTCCGGCGTGATGCCGAGTGCCACGTCAACGTGGAAGTCCCAGGTCTTGGCAACGAGGCAGATGGCCGGCGCCTTCGCCGCGAGCACCGCCTGAAAGCCGGGATCGTTGGCAAGCGAGCGGCCGGGGCGCTTGGTCATGCCGAAGGCGGTGAGCTTGGCGAGACCGAGCTTCTGCTTGGTGGCGAAGAGTTTGGTGTCGGTTGGATTGGCGCCGGGGTATCCCGCCTCGATATAGTCGATCCCGAGCACGTCGAGTTGCTGGGCGATCAGCCCCTTGTCCTCGAGCGAGAAGTCGACGCCATGGGTCTGGGCACCGTCCCTGAGCGTGGTGTCATAGAGATAAAGGCGTTCGCGGGTCATCGCGCGCTCCTCTTCCCCAGTCCGCGGGTGGAGCCTGAGCGGTGCCGCTCGCTCCACCCCTCTCCCCTTGTGGGAGAGGGCT
>NZ_JBOHJB010000039.1:0-30101 GCF_050728395.1 Methyloceanibacter sp. | reverse complement strand
TGAACGCTCGTTTCCACCTCCGACATCGCCGGCCGCCTGGTGCGCATCGTCGGCAAGGACCTCAAGCCTGAATTCGGCGCCCTGCCCGACCGCCCCAATGAACCTACGGTTCCCGCGGACACTTTGGATGCTGCTCGACGGCTGGGATGGCGAGCGACGACCTCCTTAGATGATGGGCTTCGACAAACCGTGGAGTGGTACCGGGCGATGACCGGGAAGCCCGTCGCGTCGAGCCTATGCCACGCCTGCGCATAACCGCGCCCGTCCTTGAAGCATGCCCAAGCTGGTTAGGCACACTGGCCGTAAGTGGTACCGCGGGGGATTGCTTGATCCTGTTCGGTGCATGGCCGCATTTCGAAGCACCGCTCTCCTTTCGAGCGACCAATGGCTTCGGGCAGGCCGACGCCGCAAATGTTGAGGCACAGCGAAGGCCATGAAAACAGTCCTGTTCTGCGGCGGTCTCGGCACGCGAATTCGCGATTATTCGGAGAACATCCCGAAGCCGATGATCCCGATCGGCGACAAGCCGATCCTCTGGCACCTGATGCACTACTACAGCGAGTACGGCCACCGCGATTTCGTGCTTTGCCTCGGCTACAAGGCGAACGTCATCAAGGAATTCTTCCTGAACTACCGGCCGCATATCTATGCGGACTGCGTGGTCTCGGGCTTCGGCGATACCGTCGAGACCCTCGGCGACCCCCAGCGCGACTGGCGCATCACCATGATCGACACGGGGCTGTGGCGGAACATCGGCGAGCGCCTGCTTGCCGTACGCTCCCATGTCGAGGGCGAGGAGATGTTCCTCGCCAATTACAGCGACGGACTTTCCGACGTCGATCTGCCGGCCATGACCGAGGCCTTCAAGAAAAGCGGCAAGGTCGCCTGCTTCCTCGCGGTGCGCCCGTCCTTCAGCCTGCATCTCGTCGATATGGAGGCGAGCGGCAAGGTCAACTGCCTCAAGCACACCCAGGATGCCGACCTGTGGATCAATGGCGGCTTCTTCATATTCCGCTCCGAGATATTCGACTACCTCGAGGATGGCGATGAGCTGGTCGAGGCGCCGTTCCGGCGGCTGATCGAGGCCGATCAACTGCTCGCCTTCAAGCATGAAGGCTTCTGGCGCCCGATGGACACTCTCAAAGACAAGGAGGTCCTCGAGGACATGGTCGAGCAGGGCAGCATGCCCTGGCGTCTCGGCAGGGCGGGGCAAGCGAGCGCGGCAAGCGTCAGCCGGAAAGCCGGATAACACAAGCCGCCAAGCGGTCGATAAGCGTAAGGAGAAGCAGTCATGCGCGTGCTGGTCACTGGGCATCTGGGCTATATCGGCACCGTCATGGTGCCGATGCTGATCGAGGCGGGCCATGAAGTGGTTGGTCTCGACAGCGACCTCTATCAGAGCTGCACCTTTGCCGCCGGCGGCGAGATCGCCGAGGTGCCGCATATCCGCAAAGATGTGCGCGACGCCGACGTGCGGGACCTTGATGGATTCGATGCAATCATTCATCTCGCGGCTCTGTCCAACGATCCGCTCGGCAATCTCAACCCTGACACGACCTACAGCATCAACCATCGCGGCAGCGTGCATCTCGCCCGCGTCGCCAAGGCCGCCAAGGTCAAGCGCTTCCTGCTCGCCTCTTCGTGCAGCAATTACGGCTTTGCCGGCGATGCGATGGTGGAGGAGACGAGCCGGCTGAACCCGGTGACGCCCTACGGCACCTCCAAGGTCCGCGCCGAGCGCGACATCGCCAAGCTCGCTGACGACAGCTTCTGCCCCGTCTATCTCCGCCCGGCCACCGCCTACGGCCTGTCGCCGCGCATCAGATTCGATATCGTTCTCAATAACTTGGTGGCCTGGGCGGTCACTACCGGCCTGATCTACCTCAAATCGGACGGCTCGCCGTGGCGGCCGATCGTCCATATCGAGGACATCGCCCGCGCCTTCATCGCCGCGCTCGAGGCCCCCGAGGATAGGGTGCATAACGAGGCGTTCAATGTGGGGAGCACCGCGCATAATTATCGCATCCGCGGCATCGCCGAGATCGTGGCCGATGTCGTGCCGGACTGCCGCGTCGAGATGGCCACCGATGCCGGCCCCGATGCGCGGTCCTACCGGGTCAGCTTCGCCAAGATTGCCCGCGTGCTTCCGGCCTTCAAGCCGCAATGGGACGCCCGCCGCGGCGCTGAGCAGCTCCTCGCCGCTTATCGGCAATCCGGACTCACCCTTGGCGAGTTCGAGGGGCCGCGCTACCAGCGCATCAGCCACATCCAGAAGCTGATCGGCGACGGCGTGCTCGGGGCTGACCTGAGGCACGCCAGCGCCGTCGCTGCCTAGCGCTGAAGGCGGCCTGGACGTGTTCTTCACCGAGACCAAGCTCAAGGGCGCGTTCATCATCGACCTCGAGCCGCGCAAGGACGACCGGGGATCTTTTGCCCGTACCTTCTGCCAACGGGAATTCGAGGACCGCGGCCTGAAGCCCGACATCGTCCAGGCGAGCATCGCCATCAACCGGAGGAAGGGCACGCTGCGCGGCATGCACTTCCAATACAAGCCGGCGGCCGAGACCAAGATCGTGCGCTGCACGCGCGGCGCCATCCTCGATATCATCGTCGACCTGCGGCCGGAAAGTCCGACCTACCTCGATCATGTCGCGGTCGAGCTCACCGCCGACAACATGCGCTCGCTCTATGTGCCTGAGCGTTTCGCCCACGGCTACCAGGTGCTCCAGGACAACACCGATGCGAGCTATCAAATGAGCGAGCTCTACACGCCGAGCGCGGAAGGCGGCCTCCCCTACGACGACGAGAGGCTCGGACTGGATTGGCCTCTCCCGGTGACGGTCATCTCGGCAAGGGATCGCAGCTTTCAGCCGCTTGCCGAGATCGAAGGCAAGCTTCGGCGAAGAATGCTTCCCGAGCCGTCGGAGGCTGGCGCGGCGCCTGCGGAAGACGCCTGCGTGTCGATCTAGCGGCGGTCGAGGCGCGCTTCAAATGTTCATCGTCCATGTCGTGAGGCAATTTCATCCCGGCGTTGGCGGGCTGGAGAGCGTGGTGCACGAGCTTGCATCGGCGCAAGTCGGCGCCGGTCACCGCGTGCGCGTCGTGACGTTGGACCGACTGTTCAATATGGCAAGCCGGCAGAAATTGCCGGCGAGCGAGACCCTCGACGGAATCGAGATCGAGCGTATTCCGTATTTCGGCTCGTCCCGCTATCCGATCGCTCCTTCCGTGCTCCGGCACATCAAGGGCGCCGGTCTGGTCCATGTCCACGCCATCGATTTCTTCTTCGACTTTCTCGCCTGGACAAAGCCGATCCACGGCCGCACGCTCGTGGCGTCGACCCATGGCGGCTTTTTTCATACCGGCTATGCCGCCTGGCTCAAGCGCCGCTGGTTTTCGACCGTCACCAGGCTGTCAATGACGTTCTATGCAGGCATTGCAGCGGTCAGCGCCTCAGACTTCGAACGGTTCCGTCCGGTGCGTCCAAAGGGGATGGTTTGCATCGAAAATGGCGCAAACGTTGCGAAGTTCCACGATGGGTCATCAGCCACTTTCCGCAAGTCGATGTTGGCGATCGGCCGCTTTGCCAAGAACAAGAGGATCGACCTCCTGATCGATTTCGTGTGGGCGTTGCGGCAGCGCGATCCCGAATGGACGCTCACCATCGCCGGCAGGCCTGGCGATTTGACGGTGGAGGACGTCAGCGCCCTCGACGACGGAGCGGGCTTGCGCGGCGCCGTGACCATCGTCGCTTCGCCCGACGATGCGGCGGTCAAAGCTCTCATGCGCAGCTGCTCCTTCCTTGCCAGCTCGTCGGACTATGAGGGCTTCGGCGTGGCTGCGATCGAAGGGATGTCCGCCGGGCTCATCCCGCTCTTGAGCGGCATCCCGCCCTTCCGCCGGCTGGTTGCCCGCACCGGGCTCGGCATGGTCATCGACTATTCGGACCCGGACGTTGCGGCCCGTGGTTTTCTCCAGAATTTGGGGGGGATTGCCGCGGACTATGCGGGGCAGCGTGCGGCGTGCATGCGTGCGGCCGCTGAATTCGATTGGCGGCATGTCTACCAGGACTACGCCAAGCTTTACGATGCGGTGACCGGCGGGGCGGTGAAAACGGTTCTCGACGTTCCCGTCCAGGTGCAAACCTTCGACCAAGCCGTAAAGCTGATCGATGCGCGCTATGAGAGTCGCGAAGGCGTCGCCGTCGCCGTAGCATTCGCCAACGCCCATACGCTGAATGTCGCCGCCGGGAACCCGGCTTTCCGCCTGGCGCTACAGAATGCGCTCGTGTTCAACGACGGCCTTGGCGTCGATATCGCGAGCCGGATTCTCTACGGGTCAGCATTTCCGGAAAATCTCAATGGAACGGATTTCGTCCCCAATTATCTGAGGCGGACGAAGCATCGTTACCGCATCTATCTACTGGGAGCCAAGCCAGGCATCGCCGAGCGCGCGGCGCATCGTCTGTCGGCATCGTATCCGCAACACACAATCGTCGGCTGTCATCACGGCCATTTCGACGCCGCCGAGACTTCCAAGATCGCCGAGCTCATTCGCCGCTCCAAGGCCGACATCGTGCTTGTCGCCATGGGCAATCCGAAGCAGGAGCTGTTTATCAAAAACCACCTCGCCGCGACGAGCTGCGCTCTCGGCATCGGCGTCGGTGCTCTCTTCGACTTCGTTGCCGGCGATGTGCCACGCGCGCCGCTCTGGGTGCAAGGATCGCGCCTTGAATGGGTCTATCGCCTGCTGCAGGAGCCAAGCCGTCTCGCCGGCCGCTACCTGATCGGCAACCCCCTGTTCCTGATGCGGATTTTTGGCCAGTGGTGGTCAGGCTCACGGGTGAAGGACGCTGGCCCGGTCTTTGTTGGTGGTGCCCAGGCAATTCTTCCCAAGCCTCATGCGGCTGCCGATCGCGACATTGCCAGGCGCAAGGCCGCCTGATCTCAACCAACCTACGAAGGCACGAACACCAGGAAGCAGCGCTCGGCCGGCGGGTCGCCAGCAAGCGGATGGAACGCCAGACCGTCCTCGCGGCAGAGATAGGCCGTGAACCTGTCGGGAGGAAAAAACTGCAAAGCATCGCGGTTGGCCGAGCCGTAACGCTCCAATGTGTCGTCGCCGTGCAATTCGACATACCAAGTGCAGGGGTGGCGCAGCGTCTCTGCAGCGCCTTTGAGCGCCTCGATCTCGAAGCCCTCGATATCCATGAACACCACCCTCGGCCATCCGAGGCGCTCGCTCATGTCGTCGATGGTCAGCGTGTCGACCAGGTCGCCGGCGATGGCGCTGGCGCCGTGGCGCGAATTGAAGCTCGTCGCGGCCCGGTCCCGGCCAGCCCGGTTGGAGATCATGGCGTGCGTGACGGTGACATTGTCGACGCGGTTGAGCGCGATGTTGCGCAGGGCGACGTCGACATTGTGGCGGTTCGCCTCCACTGCGATCACCCGCCCATTCGGGGTCACCTGCTTGGCCAGCATCATCGCGATCAGGCATTGATGCGCGCCGAGATCGAACACCAGCGCGCCCTGGTCGAGCCCATGGCGCTCGAGAAAGGCAATCTCGTGCGGCAGCTCCCAGTCCATGTCGTACCATTCCTTCGCCACGCGGTCGTGGATGTGCATCCGCAGGCGATGGGGCCCGTAGCGATGCGAGACGATCTCCTTGGAAAACGTCCAGAGGTCGAAATTGTATTTGGCGACCTTGAGAGCGTCGTTGACGGGCGCGGGCAGATGGCTCCTGGCGAAGCTACGCAAGTCCATTGCGCTCTCCTCGGTTCGTCGCGCACTGGCGACAGGGTCAAAGCTCGGCGTTGGCGAACGCAACGCAAGGGTCGCGCCGGCACGCGCGTCCTCACCATCATGATCGGGCGTTCAGAGAATCCAACTGACAAACTGGGCGATCGGAGCCACGGAGGGGGTACCTCGTTTTTGCTCGGGCCTCCACGCCTGGGCGCTACCCTCAAATGGCGCGAAGCCTCAGAAATTAGCCTTGGCAGGAGAGGGAATACCTTTGACAAGCACTGACCTGGCAGGCCGACGCGACCGAGTGTTCGCCGACAACGCCGAGTTGACGTGGCTTGCCGGCCTGCTGATCGTCGCCGCCATCACCTTCAATGCGCTGTTGTGCTTCGTTAATACGCATGTCGCTCCGATCAACAATTCCTATGTTGTCGGCGCCGAAGCCCTCATCCTCACGATCACGATCCTGGCGTGCTATCGGATCATCGATCAGAAATACGCGCTGATCATTACCGCGATCGTCGTTTACACGACGGTACTCGCCCTCCTCCGTGCGGCGATCTCCCCGGAAGAAGGCATGAACCTCAAGATCGTCCGCGACTTTCTAATTCCGGTCACGTTTCTCCTGCTCGGCAAGGGCTCGAACATAAGGGTCGCCGACACCATCGTGTACGTTGCCACGGTCATCATCCTGTTTTTTGCGCTGTTCGAATATTTCTATCTCGACGCCTATTTGAAGGTGTTCAGCATCACCGAGTATTACGTGGCGCGCGGAACGCTCGACGCGGCCGACCCGTCGCTGCAATGGGCCCATGGGCTCATGCTGAGCGGCATGAGGCCTCCGGAACAGGGGCGCGAGCTGCTCTCCTTTTTGGGCGGTCATCGTGTGTCGTCACTGTTCCTCGAGCCGATCAGCCTGGGCAATTTCGGTTGCCTGATCGCCTTCTGGGCCATTGCCAGATCGAGGATGGAACAGAAGCTGCGCTTCTGGTCGATTGCGGCCGGAATCGTCCTCATCATCTTGTCGGACACGAGGTTCAACGCCGCTTTTCTCGGCGTCGGCGTCCTGATCCTGCTTCTCAGCCCACGACTGACCACGCCGGCCGTCCTCGCGATGCCGTTCGTGGTGATCTTCGGATTGATCCTTGCCGCGTCAGGCGCCGAGCCTCATGGTCTGCCATACCTCGAGGGGTATTCTTTCAAGGACCGTCTTTTATATTCCGGCCGCGTCCTGCTCGATTTCGATCTCTATAATTGGTTGGGCATCGAGGCATCCCGCGCCCCGACAGCCGACGCAGGCTTCGCCTACGTCATAAGCAATATCGGTTTGCTAGGCTTCGCGGCGTTCTGGATTTGGTTCATGTCGCTCGGCGGCCGCAGCCGCTACTTCTACGCCTTCCGCAACACGAGCGCGGCCTATTTCGCGGCGATCTCTTGCGTCTCAACCTCGCAATTCACCATCAAGACGGCAGCCCTCCTGTGGTTCCTGATGGGCGCGCTCTCCGTGGTGCAGAACCGTGAGGTCTTGGTGCGCGCACCCGCGCGGCAGGGCTCTTGCGAAGCGGTTAAAACCTAGCGCCGCCCCCGCGACGCAGGCTCAGCGCGTCGCCGCATCGGCCCGAGTGTATTTCTCGAGCACGGACATTTGCGGCCGATCCTTGCCGTCGAGCGGCTGGAGACTGGTGAAATAGTCCTTGGGCCACCAGGCGCCGCCCGCCCAATAGGCCCAACCCAGCCACACGTCGCTGTTCTCGTTCATGTAAGCCATGACGCGATCGAGAGCCTCGAGGCAGGTGCCGCCGGAGCCGACGCCGACCTCCCCCAGGAACGCGCGCCTGCCGTGCTGCTTCGCCCACTCGGTAACGGGGCCGAGCGTCGAAATGCCGATATCCACGCTCTGGCAGTCTGGGCTTGCTCCGGTCCAGTCGGCATTGAAGTACTGATGCACCTCGTAGGCGAAATTGTCGGCGGGGTCCTCGACCTTGAGCATGGCCTCGGCATTGGGCGTTCCATAGCCGCCCCCTCCCCAACTGCGTGCTGATGACCAGCCGACGCCAGGCACGAGGATGAGGTTCTTTGCGCCGGTCCGCCTGATCTCGGCGATGGCGATGTTGGCCGCCTGCAGCCAGGTTTCGGTCGGCAAATTGTTCGGCTCGTTCATGAGCCCAAAGACCACCGCGTCGTTGTCTTTGTATCGTTGGGCGATCCTGCCCCACAAATCGCCGAGAGCGTCTACCGGCACGCTCTTCGTTCCGATCATGGCTCCGCGATAGGCCGCGTAGTTATGCACATCGAGGATCACGGGAATTCCCTTGGAGGCCGCGTAACCGACAACATCGTCGAGCCGCCGCATCTCAGCGCTGTCTAGATCGCTGCCCAATTGATGCTGAAGCCGTTCCCACAGCGCGGGCACGCGAATGATATTCATGCCCTTGGCGGCGAAGTAGTCGATCGTGTTGTGGTCCGGATAAATGTAGTCGGTGCCGTATCTGCCGGGCAGGTTCTGAGGCCCGAAGTCGCCGCCGGCGATGTTGACGCCGGTGTATTTTACCGGGGCGCCGGTCGCACTGGCGATTTGCACGCTGCAGAGAACAAGAACCGCGGCAAGTCGGATGGTGCTAAGCATCGCTGCGGTGCCGTCAAGCAAACTCGCGCCACGGCGACGATGACGCATGGAGGTGATCGACATCCGATACGGCAAAGGGTGGATCATCCGGCGATCTGCGCCACGCGTGCAAGGCGAAATCGAAGAGCTCGCCGCTTTCCGCCACCCGCCCCTTGAGAAATCGTTTCACGCCGGCGACGAGCGCATTGCTGGCAATTTTTCTTTTGGCGGAGCGTCGTGCCTCACATGTGCCTCGAATCAAACCGCCTTCATTCCTGAAAAAATGCTCGAAGTTGTTGAAAAGCTCCATGAAGTCGCAAATCAGCCTGTCCCGGTAGAACTCGCTCAACTGCTTCGCATGACGCCGCCGAATGCCTTGGATCGCCTTGGTCTCGGCCACATTACCTAACGTCGCAAGGCGCAGCCACATGTTGAGATCGTTCGCGCGCTCAAGCTCCGGCGGATAATACCCTATGATCTTCTGCATGCTGGTGCGCCTTACGGCCGTCGTGGCACCGACGATATTGTTTCCCGCTCGACACATCGCGTCGATGAAGTCTCTTCCGCGCGAGATACACCAATCCCTTGGCTGAGCTTTTCCCTCTAGCGTGGCGAGGATCGCGGCCGGCACGTCTGTTTCGAGCTCCTTGCCGTGGGCAAAGGCGATGCTCTGATCGGCAGACAGCACGTCTCGAACACGCGACAGGCAGCCAGGTGCCATGACGTCGTCGGCGTCGAGAATCATAAAGAACTCGGAGGACGCCCAATCGATTCCAGCATTGTAGCTCGCGTGCTGCCCACGGTTCGTCTTATACGCCAGGATTTGAACGCGAGAGTCGCCGCGGGCGATCTGTTGGGCGACCTCAAGCGTATTGTCGGTGGACCCGTTGTCGACGATCAGAACGCGAAGATCCGGGACGGGCTGGGACAGAATGCTGTCGACGCTTTCGGTGAGAAACCCGCCATACTGGTAGCAGGGAACGACGACGTCGATGCCGCCCATGACATGACCCTCGCTTGAAACGTCCTACAGTTTCGGGGTGCGCCGGCCGTGATGCCGATCGTTAAGGGCAATTGATCGCCAGGCGCTGTAAACGCCAGGCGCCGATGGACAAAAGTCGCATCCGCCAGTCCTCGTGCCAATGCCCCGTTCGAGGTAGCCCGGATTGGCAATCCGCTTCAGCTCAAGTCCACATACTGCCCGCCAAATGGTCCTCTAACCTGCCCTCACCATCGCGGCCCTCGAAGCGGCCGCCCACAAGGCGTGAGACAGATGTTCAGCCTCATCGTATGCACCGTCGATCGAACGACGCCGCTCGAAAGGCTGTTGCGGTCTCTTGCGCTGCAGAGCGACCGCGCGTTCGAAATCGTGCTGGTCGATCAGAACCAGGACGACCGTTTGCAGGCGCTGGTCGAGAGTTTCGGCAAAATCATGCCGATCGTCCACGTCAAGGCTGCGCGAGGCCTGTCACTCGCTCGCAACAAAGGGCTTAGCGTCGCGCGCGGCGATTTTATCGCGTTCCCCGACGACGACTGCCACTATCCGAGGACGCTCATCGAGCAGGTGCGCAAGCGATTTGCGTGCGTCCCCGACATCGATGTTCTGACCGGGCGCACCACGGATACGGACGGGAAGGATTCGCTTGGCACCTTCCTCGAGCAGGATTCGCAAATCGATCGTTGGAACGTCTGGAGATGCGGAAACTCCAACACCGTCTTCGTGCGCCGCTCGGTCATAGCGGCCGGATTGCGATTCAATGAGGAGCTCGGCGTGGGAGCCGCAAGCCCGTTCCAGTCGGGAGAGGAAACCGCGTTCCTGCTCGACGCCATGGCCAAGGGCTCGCGCGGCAGGTTCTATCGGGACATCGTCGTCTATCACGATCAGGTCGGCGAGACCGATGCGCTCCGCGCGCGGAAATATGCACGAGGTTTTGGCCGGATCCTGGCGCTCTACGACTATCCGACCGCGTATCTGGCCCGGTCTCTGGTGCGGCCCGCGCTGCGTGCGGCACTCGGTCTCGCGTCCCTGAATTTGCGGCTTGCCCGCTACAAGATGCTATGGGCGCTCGGGGTCTATGAGGGATATACCGGCAAACTTTAGGTCAAGCTCGGGGCGACCTAAGGTCCACTACGGCACCCTCTCCAGCCCAACCTGCCGGCCGTTGGCAAGGCTCCCCTTCAAGGCTCGCAACAGATCGAAATAGAAGACGCTCTGCTTCATGACGAACAGCAAAGCGAGACCATAGACCGCCAGCATCGCTGTCCCCCCGAGTGCAAGGCGGAGAATGGCCGAGGGAATCGGCGCGGCGAAATGCTGCACGGCCGCTCCGGCAATTGCAGCGGCGACGCCGGAGAAAAACACTCGACCTGCGGCGGAAAGGACCTCACCGACGGTAATCCCCGTGCCGTGCAGACACCAAATGAGGTGCGGCATCAGCCACAACACCATCATCGTGGAAAAGGAAAGTGCGACGCCGTTCGGACCATAGGGCAGGCCCACGAGGTACGAGCAGATCACCAGCGGGGACAGGACGAGCGCGATCTTCAAGCTTCGCTCCTGCAGGCCGATCGACTGGAGCAGCCAGGCGGTCGGATTGATGATGCCGAACACCAGGATGGTCGGAGCGAGCAACCGGAATATTGTCGAGGCCCCTGTCCATTGCGGGCCGAGCATGACGAGGACGATGTCGTCGGCAAAGACGGCACAGGCAATTGTCGCCGGGAAGGTGATGGCAACAACGAGGGAAAAGCCCTTCAGGTAATAGCTTTTCAGGCGCACCGGATCGCCTTGCAAGCGAGCCAGCGACGAAAAGGCGACGCCCCCGATGGCATTGTTGATGATGCGCGTCGGCAGGTTCACGAGCTCATAGGCCCTGCTGTAGAGCCCGAGCGCATCGGAGCCGAAATAGCGTCCGAGCAAAACCTTCTCGAAATTGTAGGCGGCAAAGACAATCAGGTTGTTTAGCGTGAGCGTGCCGCCGAAGCGCAGCATCGAGGCGACGTCGCCGATCCTTCGCGGCCACCCAGGTATCCAACCGCTGGCTGTCCAGGCGCCGACGGTGATGGCAAACGGACAAGCGATGACGCTGGCGACGATGGACCAGTAACCGAATCCGGCAACGGCCATGGAGATGGCGATAACGGCGGAGACGATTTCGCTGCCGACCTCGATGGCCGCCAAAGTGGCATAGCGCAGCTCCCTTTGCAGAAGAGCGAGATGCTGCACGCCGGTGGCATTGACGATGAAGGCCGGCGCGATGGCAGTGAGGATGAGCGCGGTTCTCGGATCGTTGTAGAAACTGCTGACGGCGGGAGCGGCCGCGACGCAAAGGAGAGCGAGCAGCGCCCCAATGGCGACGTTGAACCAGAACAGGGTGGAAATCTGCGCGGTGGAAATCTCCGCTCGCTGAACGGTTGCAGCCGACAGCCCGCCGGTGGCGAAAATTTCGAAAACGCCGGTGACGACGGTGACCATGGCCACCAAGCCAAAGTCACTCGGGTCGAGAAGGTGCGCAAGCGCCACGAGCGAGACCAGCCGCACGAGCGCCCTTGCGGCTTGCCCGACGAGCCTCGCGGCGCCGCCGCGAATGGTCCTTTCCTTCAGATCCTTCACTTCGGAGCTCCAGGACGCATTCGGCGTCGTAAGGCTGGCCGTGCGGTCGAGGCCGGAGTTCGCAAGGGAGCGATCGCTCCAGCGGCAGACCTCAATCAGAGACGATGTCGGCGGATTCGCTTAGGCGCCAAAGCCGGCATGGGCGACGGTCAGTCGATCATTCCGCGGCTTCGATAACCGCCAACGACTTCTCGTCAGCCTCTCGCCTCGACGAAGCTCTGGCTTTGCCAGCGGCGTCACGCTTCCCCGTTTCCTCTACACGCTCCAACCAAATCTCTCGCCACCAGGCATAGATGCCTCTCGGGCAGAACATACGGCACCGGCTGAAGCTGGACCGGCACGCGACGTTCTCCAAGATCACCGCCGGCGTCTTCAGCGACTTCATGCGCCCGGTCTTCTCGTCGAGAAACCTTTCCACCCGGGTGATGACCCGGTAAACGCCGCCGCAATACGGCACCATCTCGGCATCGAAGCACAGGCCCCGGTTGGTGTTGCGCGTATCGATCGTCCTCAGGATCTCCTCGTGCAATTTCACGCGCACGAGATCGCCAGGCCGGAGGTTGAGGTCTGCGGCCGGATGCGGCTGGCCCACCGGTATCTTTCCGTTGGCGACAGGAGTTGGCATGCCGCCGGTCAGCTTCTGAAAGCCGTTATAGGCGTGGCGAAGGAGGGGAATTCTCGTTCCAAATCGGCGGCCAAAGAGGACGTACACGGCGCCTCGCGCCATTTCGCCGAACGTGACATTGCCCGACGCGTAGTCCTTCACATATTGCGCCGGGTTCCACCATGAAAGCGGCTTGGAGAACTCCGGAAGCTGCGTGTTCTGGCAGACAAACTGAGTGTCGGCGTCGGGCTCGCCAAGCCTGCCGTCGGCCCGCGTCCCTCTCAACACGTCCTCCTCGGTGCAGCCACGGTATCCTGCCGGGGTCTTGGTGCGCCCGGCTTTGTCGCGCGGCGCCGAGCCTCGCGCCGCATCGGCGTTGACCGGCTTGAGCCACGCTTCCTTCCAGAACAAGCGGCAGCCGGCCTGACAGCCGCCATAGACCTGGCCGTTGCATCTGAGATTGAGATGCACGGCATCGGCGACGCCGCGGGCGGCCATCGTGTAGACCGGGTCGCAAGCCTTATGCGCGCTCTTGTGGATCCTGAACCGCTTGCCGCAATGCTCGAACATCTGTGGCATGAACGGCATCCCGTCGAGCCGCCCGTTCCTGTCGAGCGTCGCAAGGATCTCCTGCTTGGAGCGAACCTCGACCCAATCGTTGGCGTGCATTGCACAGCTTCGCTCAATAGGCATTTCGGCCTCGCAGAAGCTCGACCCAGGTAAGGACAAGGATGCGCAGATCGAGCCAGAAGCTCCAGTTCTTGATGTACCAGAGGTCGCAATCGACGCGCTTCTCCATCAGCTCGAGCTGGGCGGTCTCCCCGCGGAAGCCGTTGACCTGAGCCCATCCCGTGAGGCCAGGCTTCACGTGCTGGCGGAACGCGTATTTGGCAATCACCTTGATATAGCCGTCGTCGTGGGCGACAGCGTGCGGCCGCGGCCCGACCAGCGACATGTGCCCGTAGAGCACGTTGAGGAGCTGAGGCAGCTCGTCGATGCTGGTGGCGCGCAGGATGCGGCCAACGCGCGTGACGCGCGGATCGTTTCTCCGCGTCTGAGGAATGACGTGCCCGTCCTCGAGAACGTTCATGGTGCGGAACTTGAAGATGGTGAACTCTCGGCCGTTGAACCCCTTCCGCCGCTGCGAGAAGATCACCGGGCCGGCGGATTCCAGTTTGATCAGCAGGGCGACGACGAGGAAAAGAGGCGCCAGAGCGACAAGCAGAGCACTCGCCAAAACGAGGTCCAGAGCCCGCTTCAGCGCGAGCTCACCCGACGACAGAGGCGGGCGCTGAAGCGCGACGGTGAATTCCCGGGCGAGTTGCGGCGTGCTTGCGAAGATCGACTGCACATGCTGATCGGGCAGCAGGAAGACCGGGATGGGAAGGATCTGCAGGCGCTCGCAGATCAGATTGCGCCGGCGTTCATCGTTCCATTGCAGGGCGAGCAGCACGCAGTCCACGGGGTGGGATCGCGTGAAGTGTATGGCTTCTTCGACGATGCGGAGGCCGTCCCGATAGCCGGACCCGCGGAAAGGCGGCAGCAAATATCGCCTGATCTCGCGGGCGCCCGCCTTGTGCAGAATGCTCGCTTGCGAGAGAGCCATCACCGCGTCGCGGTCACCGATGGTGATGGCCCGGTCGCCGGCGATGGCCCCACGCGCCAGGGCGCTCTTGAGAGTGGCGGAAATCCACAGATGGGACCCGAGCAGCAACACGAAGCCGAGCGCGCCGAAAACGACGATGGTTCCGCGTGAGAAATCGGGACCGGACTTGGCCAAGAACAGGAACAGGGCCAGGCTGAGAAACGCCAGCGACCAAAACAGCGTGACGGATCGTACCTGGCGGCGCGCCGAGACGATGGCGCTCGGGCTGTAGTTTCCCCGCGACGTGCCACCGAGGACAAAGAGTGCCGCGACGATATTTCCAGCGGCCACATACGGCATCAGATTGGGAACATCGCCGTGCAGGACGAGCGCGTGATACCCGACCCCGGCCAGGATGCTGGCCGACACGATCAGCACATAGTCGAGCGTTCCGGTGAGATGACCGATGGCCTTGTAGCGTATCCAGCCAAAGAAGCGCGGCGTTCTGGCTCGATCCTGGCGCAGATCGATGTGCGTGAGGGTCTGCGCACCCGTAAAGGGTGTGCCCTCTGCGACTGGAAACTCCTTCCCCATGCGGCTCGCCTTCAACTCGATCGGACGATTTCGCCGGTCCGTGATCGGGCTGAAGACTAGCCCTCAGCTCCCCCGGCAAGTGCCACGCATTGGTAGTAAGTGGGGGCGTTCCATCGGAGAGCCGGAGGAGGATTTGGCCTGCCCGATCGGAGTAACCCTTTGGCTATGTTCGAGGCTTGCTAACCCTTCGGCGCTCTCAAATCACCTAATTTCGCCTCGGCTGGGCGGCCAAGGCCGCTAAACTCGGGAAGCATCGAAAGCGCACTTGCCACTCCACGCACCGAACGGTCAACGGGTGCAAACGAAGGTGAATCTCATGTCCAGCACCTTGGATTTCGCTGAGAGCGAGCCGTCCTCCCTGAGCGCCGGTTCCGGTGAGGTTCTGCACGCGGCGCTTGCCAGTCTCTGGCGGCGCAAGCTGCTCGTGGGGATCATCGTCGCCACGGTCGTTGCCCTTGGGATCATTGCCCTCTTCGTCATGCCCAAATCGTACACCGCCGAGGCTTACATCCGCGGAGGGTTTGTCGCGTCGATTGCGGTGGCCAAGGACGACAGGGACGAAGACAGCAGGAGCGCCCCGTCGATCAGCTTGGACCTGTCGCGAGTGATCGAGACGCAGTCGCGCTTGATGCAGTCCCAAGACCTGGCACGCCGGGTCGTGCAACAGCTCGGGCTCGAGCAGCTGCGACCTGAGTTGAGCCAAAGCCATTGGCTGCCAAGCGCGTTCTACGGGGGTTCAGCCAGCCCTCAAACAGACGAGATCGACCGTGCTTCCACCAAGCTGTTGCGTGGCTTGTCGGTCACGAGCGACCCGCGCACTTATATGATCGAGGTACGCTATACCGCCAGAAAGCCAGAGATTGCGGACGTCATAGCAAATGCGTTCGTGGCAGAGTTTCTGCGGAGCTCCAGGCTGCAAACCCTATCGCTGCAGCGTTCCTCGGCGGCGGCGGCATTGTCGAAACAGCTCGCCATGTTCGGCGACAAACATCCGAGGGTCATCAGGGCGCAGATGCGACTGGCGGCCGCCGATGACCTCTTGAAAACCCAACTCGCCGAGGCCCCCAGCGTGATCCTGCAGAATGTCGGCCAAAACGTTACACTGGCAACAGCCGGCCCTTCAAAGCGCAGCATGCCGTTGGTGCTCGGGCTCCTGCTGCTCGTTGGTCTCATCGTCGGTATCGCGGCGGCCCTGTGGCTCGAGCGCCGCAAATGGGCGGGGGCATTTCTTAGCTACTACGCCAGACCCTTCGCCTGACGATCAGCCGCCCCGGCCCCGGGGCAATCGGCGCAAAGACTTCACGGCTTGAGCCATGTCTTCGGCTTGCAACAGAGGCTCGGGCTCATACTGTCCGAGGCTCGCGGGTCAGCTCGCGTGCCCGCGCTTCCCGGCGATCCAAGCGAGCCCTCATCAGAAGCGTCGCGGTGAGGCCGATCAAGAAAATTGCCGCACCATCGATGACAAGCCGCTCGAAGACGAGGGGCCGCTCGACTGCAACAAAGAGATTGAGGAGGACGGCGAAAATCGCACCCATGCAAAACACTTGAAGAGAGGATCTGCCGCTTTTGATGATGGCGCCGGCGCCAGGCCAACTCAGCACGGGATTGTCCCGCTTGATGTAAATAGCGACGAGAAAAGCGATGCTCAGAAAGTGTAGGAGGCGCAACGCCGACAGGTTCTCCTTCATGTGATGGAGCGTCGGGTCAGACAGTGTCAACCAATCCACATCCACATGAAGTTTCGCAAACACGGCCAAGGCAAGCCGGTAACCTAATTCGATCAGCACTATCGACCAGGCGATGATAACCCAATTCTTCGTTTGTATCCCCTCAAGCGGTTTCGTGTCGTTGGTGTATGTGGTCCCTATGAACATGCCGATGCAGAATAGGAACTGCCAGGCGAGCGGATTGAAATAAGAATGATCGGCCAAATGCGGCAAGATATTCGGATAGCTTTGCGAGAGCGCCCAGATGACACCGCTGCAAACAAGCGCAGTCTTGTAGCCGTTTTCCGGGAACAACAAGAAGGCCGGGATGGCGAGGAGGGTCAATTCCAGATAGAGGACCAGAATGCCCGGCAATTCCGGGGGCGATGTCAAACGGATCGCCGACAAAATTGCCGAAAATGGCGCCTCGTGTAGATCGATGAACGCCTGCTGATTGGCGGGGATGGTCAGGATATCGCGGCTGGCCGCGATGATGGCGATCGTGACGATGCTCGCGACCAGATAGTACACGTAAATCAGGAATGCTCTTTTGGTAATCGCCTTGATGAATCCGTTGAACCCTTGACGTAAGAGCAGGCGATAAAAAACAATCCCGCAGGAGACACCTGACAAAAACACGAATATTTCGGCGGCATCCGAAAGACCAAGTCGCGCGTAGGTAAACCTATTGAGCGGATCATTGGGGATGTGATCCACAATGATCATGTACAGAGCGATGCCCCTGAAAAAATCGATGCGCAGATCGCGCGTGCCGGGACCAGAATTGGACTCTCGTACAACCATGAGCTTGCTTATCGCCCTAGTCCGCTCTTCAGGACGCGCCGACCGACTTGGGTCCTTTGATTCAACTTAGGGCTATCAGCCCGAGGCAATCTGAGGACTCACCTCGCGGGCGATGCGCTTTCTTCCGCCAGGGAGGCTGGGCTTGGGCCCATATCCCGCGCTGCTTCGGTCGAGGGAGACTCGAAACTTCCTGGATCATGCCGCTTGAGCTTGACCTCGACGACGTCGCCGGGCGACAGCGTGGTTTCGCCGGTCGCTTCGAAATTGACCATGCGGCCGTCCTGCACGCGGCTGATGAACACGGCATATTCAGCCTCGCCGTTCGCCCCGCTCGCCTCCTCGGCCTTTACGGCGCGTAGTTTGCGCGCTGGACCAAGCGTCGTCTCGATCCCACGAAGGCGCTGCACGGTTTCCTGCAGCTCTCCCAAGACCTGCCGCGTGTAGTTGGCCTTCACGTCTCCCAGCCTCACGTCGAGATCGCCCATGGTCTGCCGCAGGTGCGCGACTTGCGCCTGCAAATTCGACAGTTGCGACTGAACCAGCGTCTTGTCGATCTGCTGATTGATGAGCACTTCCTTGCGCAAGAAGCCTTTGTGGAAGAGAGGCTCAAGGTCAGCCAGACGGCCGTTCACGATTTCGAGCCGCTCGTTTTGAGTGGAGATCTGCTCGGAGACGGCTTTGATTTCCGCTTCAATGCGCGGCCGTTGCTTTTGCAAGGATTCGAGTTGATCGTGATAGGTCTGTGAAAGCCTCGAAAACGCGTCGGTCTCGGCGGAGTAAACCCGCTCGAATTCAACGTTGCTCGGGTTGAACCCGACAAGGAGTGGCATCACGAAATTGTCGCGTTCATCCCGTTGAGCTTCGAGGCGGGCCTTGCGCACGAGCAAACTCACGTGATCCGCCTCGAGCTGGCGCACGCGCTCCTCGGCCGTGACGTAGTCCGACACCGCGAGGCTCACCGGTTTCTCGGTGGCAGCCCCTTCGCCCCCCGCCGTGGCGATCGCCGCTTTGACCGATTCACCGAACATGAACCGATAGCTGCCGGGCCTCTTAACGTCGCCCGTGACGAAGATTGGCCGATACTGCTTGATGCGCACGCTGACCGCGGGCTTGACCAGCACACCCTCGGCGAATTTCCTCTGGATAAGCTCTTGCGCTTCGGGGAGTGTCAGCCCGCTGATCCTGACGCTCCCGGCGAGCGGCAGCAGAACTTCTCCACCGCCGTCGACGTAAAAGTCGCCGGAAAGCTGGGATTCATCGAACACTACGATGGTGAGGCGATCGCCGGGAGCCAGGTGGTAGTCGCCCAGAGCATCGTTTGCACCTGCGGGCGCGGACTGTGCCGAGCCTGCTGCGCCCTCTGCCGCGTTGACGCTCCCGTCCAGCGTCACGAGGGAAACGATGCCGACCGCGAGAAACAGGGCCATTGACCGGCTCGCGCCAAGACAAAGATCCGATATCCGCCGGATGCGCGGTTTGCGTTTCGGAGCGTGCATTTTGGTCCTCCTCTGCGGCTCGTGCCTGTCGTCTAGCCGCGCCGAGAATGCGGGTCTGGTCAAAGTTTACGGGTGTTCCATGCGCCGCAGCGCGAGGATTCAGGCGAGCAACCGGCGCGAAGGGGTTACTCCAGACGGTCGCCCCCCAGTTTTCTCGAAGGCGAAAGCGTGCGGACAGCATCCATTCGTGGTAGCGCGATATCCGGCCCACAAAAGCTTAGCGAGGGTCCTGCAGGGCAACAGCCTCTTCGTCACCGATGAGGCGCGAAAAGCGGAAAGCCGCTTCAAGCCCTCGTCCGGCCAAGGGCGTACCTCCAGTGGCTCTCCCGTTAACCCTTGTGCGCTTTACCTGCAGGTAAGCCGGCAGGCGCAAACTTCATGGCCCGCCCTCCAGTTCTGCGTAGGCGGTGGAATTTGGGAAGCGGCCTCGGGACCTGCCCTGGGGCCGTTTCTCACTTCGGAGGCCAGGAGAAGGCGACCGCGCCATGCCGAAATTCGTCACACTTTCGTGCGCTCTCGCCGCAAGCGTCGTGACGTTCGCCTGTCCGGCTCAGCTGTCCGCCGCGGCGGAGGAGACCATCTCCATCGCAACGCTGTTGAAGGGGGGCTGGCAGATTGCCGGCTATACCAGCACACTCGACAGCCGGTCGGCGTTCATTCTCTTCCGGCATCCGGACGAGCCCTACCTCGTGCAGTGCCGCGCGAGCTACGACGTGACGCGCACGCCGCCCGTGACCTCGAACTGCTACAAGCTTCAGTAGCGGCTTGAGGCGCGGCGTCCATTCAGAAATCGGCGAACCGTAGGAGCCTGATAGAAGCCGATCCGGCTTAAGGTGCTTCGACACAGCGACCCAAGGCCCGGGCGAGTGGTTCGTGATCTACGATGTTGGTAGTGAGGATGACGGCATCATCAGGACAGTCGAGGGAGAAAACGGCATCTCCTAGTGCCCGACAGTGTTTTTCCTCATAATCGCTTTTAGGGTGGCGTCTCAACCTGTTCAGCGCGGCCCGTCTCTTCACAGTTTCAACTTTGGTACCTACACTAGCCTTCTCAAGAAGTTCAAGGTCACCCAAGCGGTCCTTGTATCGCTGTCGCAAGCAACAATCTACCACCCCGCATTTCAGAGGAGCGTCGTCCAATTGCCCGCTATGGCGCAGCTCAGGGGCCTTCTCGACATAACAGGATAGAGGTGAAATCACTTCGCTTACGAGGTTCCGACGGTTTCGCCACGTGCGCAAGATTCGCTGCTTGAGCCACCTCCGCAGTTGCAAAAGCTGAGCACCATCAACAGTCAAATCGGGATACATTCGACTGATTTCCGGTGGTGTTTGCTTTGCTATGCTGCTCGAAAAATCTGCCAGGGCTTTCATCGCGGTCGCGGGGAGGTGTCTCCTCCAACCGATGTTCGCACTGATCGCTGCAATCACTTCCCCGTAAGTGGACGCTTCGACCACCTTGTTATGAAACCAGACGTAGTAGTGCAGTGGTCCCGCCTTAAATTCCTTGATGGCATAGGTGGGGAGAAGGGTCGGCTTGTATCGCTGCAAGCTTGCGCGAGCGACATCCCCCTGCCCCCCTGGCTTAATTAGCGCATCAGTTAATACAGTTGTATCAACTATCGCCTTCATCCAGCAATATCTCCGCGAGCGCAGCCGCCTCAGGTGGGTCAGTACTCAGACCAACGGCCTGCAAATCGTCAATAAGGTCGAGGGCGGTGTCGTATCTCATAAACGGTTGGTCCCTGAGGCGGACGAGACACCGAAGAACTGCATTTATTTGGTCAACGTTGAGAGGTGCGCCTTCGCGACCCTTGAGTGCGTCATGTATTGCCACGACGAGGGTCGAAAAGCCTTCCGACAGCGTACTAAAGTAGAAAAGTTCGGGAATATCGCCCTGAAATAGGGTCACTTGATAATCTGCGCCGAGAGGGTCCTCGTCCTCGGCGATACACCGACGAGCAGCCTCCATTCGTTGAACCCCAGAGACGATCAAGGCCTGGGCTTTAAGTAGGATTTCTGGCCGCCCTGGTTCATCGACGTAAAGGTCCTCAATTTTCAGAACGCGGGGCTGGCCCCGCAACCCGAAAGTGATTTCGACGCCCGGCTGCACCATCAATTGCCCGGGTTGGGGGGCGGTAAAGGCGGGCGCGGCAATCATCCCGTTGCCGGAAACCGTGCCCGATGGCTTTATAATTACTGATTCAGCCATCTAAAAGACCTTGGCGATGTCCCTTTTTATGATCCGGTGCCAGCTAGAGATCAAAGCGCGCGCATCAAAGGCGGAGATCGGGGTGCTTCCGGTGGTGTAATAATCGATGTCCAAGGACGCGGAAGCTCGCGTGGTCTTTAGCGGCACGATATCGCGGAACTCAGTTGGCAAGGGGATGGTCAACGTTGTCTCCTGTGCCTTGAGGACGACAGTAAATCCAAGCGTTTCCCCTTCGAAACGCAAGGCCCTCTGAGGATCCAAGACGGTGCCTTCAACATTGAGAATTTTGTCTTTCGGTCCAGGCAACGACGATTGAGCAAGGATAAATTCTGCTGCGGCTCTTCGTGTTTCGAACGTTTTCGAATATATCAGTCGCATGCCGATCCGGGTGAGAACAGAAATCTCTAATAGCGAAAGCAAAGACCTACAAACGGTATCACTCAAATTTTGAAGGTCGCTCAGATTGCTCTTCGGCTCTGCCACTGTGCAACGAGACTGATTTATCCCCACTTCGGCTTGGCTGGATTGGTCAATAACTACCTTAACCTCCTGGGGTGATGCTTTGTCCACCTGCAAGTTAGGATAGTCTGCTGCGACTTCATTCCAGATGGCACCGGCTCGATCCCAAATAAGAAACGCATCCAGATAGCGGATTTCGAAGGTCGCGGTCTTTAGTTCGAATTGGCTTAATTCGATTGGCAAGACCCGCCCTCCCCGCAACTATTCAATCAGCCCACGCGATACTCGTCCAAGCAGCTCAGCGAACAGATTAGAGTAAAGGACGGCCGAGGTCTTCACGATATTCTCACAGCTTCACCATGATGTGGCGGGCGACGGTGTAGTCCTCGAGCGCGTACATCGAGAGGTCCTTGCCGTAGCCCGAGGCCTTGAGGCCGCCATGCGGCATCTCGTTCACCAGCATGAAGTGGGTGTTGACCCAGGTGCAGCCGTAATGAAGCCGCGCCGCCGTAGCCATCCCCTTGCCGATGTCCGAGGTCCACACCGACGAGGCGAGCCCATAGTCGCTGTCATTGGCAAAAGCCACGGCCTGGTCGACATCGTCGAAGCGCGTGACCGACACGACGGGACCGAACACCTCTTTGCGCACAATCTCGTCGTCCTGCCTGGCGCCGGCGACGACCGTCGGCTCGAAGAAGAAGCCCTTGCCGCCGGGCGATTTGCCGCCGGCGGTGATGGACATATGCTTCTGCGCGCCGGCTCGCTCGACGAAGCTTTGCACGCGGCCTTTCTGGGCCTTTGAGATCAACGGGCCGATTTCGTTCTCGTCGTCGTTGGGTAGGTTGAATTTCAGCTCCTTGGCGGCGCTCGACAGGTCAGCGATCAGATTGTCGTAGATCTTCTTGCCGGCGTAGACGCGGCAGGCGGCGGTGCAATCCTGGCCGGCGTTGTAGTAGCCAAACGCCTTGATGCCGGCGACCACCGAACCAAGATCGGCATCGTCGAACACGATCACCGGCGCCTTGCCGCCGAGCTCGAGATGCGTGCGCTTGACCGTGGCGGAAGCGGCTTGCAGCACCTTCCTGCCGGTATCGATGGAGCCGGTCAGCGACACCATGGCGACCTTGGGATGACTGATCAGGGCATGGCCGGTCGTGGAGCCGCGGCCGGTGACGACATTCACCACGCCCTCGGGGAAGATGCCGGCGATGATCTTGGCGAGCTTCAATGTGGTGAGCGGGGTCTGCTCGGACGGCTTGATCACGATGGTGTTGCCACCGGCGAGTGCCGGGGCAAGCTTCCAGGCGGCCATCATCAGGGGATAGTTCCACGGCGCGATCGAGCCGACCACGCCGATCGGATCGCGGCGGATCATCGAGGTGTGGCCGGCCATGTATTCGCCGGCTACCGGCCCGTGCATGTTGCGCACGGCCCCGGCAAAGAAGCGGAAACAGTCTGACACCGCCGGCATCTCGTCCTGCAGAACGCGGATCCTCGGCTTGCCGCAATTCAACGCCTCGAGCGTAGCGAACGCTTCGGCTTCACCATCGATGGCGTCGGCGAGCTTCAGCAGGAGGGCCGAACGCTCGACCGGGGTGGTGCGCGACCAGGTCTGGAACGCGTTCGCGGCGGCGTTCACCGCGGCGTCGACCTGCGTCGCGGAGGCATCGGGGAGAGTGACGATGGTCTCCTCGGTCTTGGGGTTGATCACGGCCTCTGGCGCTTCGGTGCCGGCGACGAACTTCGCGCCAATCAACATTTCCGTGTCGAGCATACTGTCCTCCACTTATCGCGTGGTTTGCCGGTTACTTTGACGATCCGCCGATGTGCTCGCCCTCGCGCGTCAGATAATAGGCGACGAGGATCGGCACGAGCGTGACCATGACGACGAAAACCGCCACCACGTTGGTCACCGGCCGCTGCCGCGGCCTGATCAGCTCGGACAGCATCCATATCGGCAACGTCGACTGCTGTCCGGCGGTGAACGTGGTCACGATAACCTCGTCGAACGACAGGGCGAAGGCAAGCATGCCGCCGGCGAGCAGTGCCGTGCCGATCTGCGGCAGAACCACGTGACGGAAGGTCTGAAAGCCGTTGGCGCCAAGATCCATGGACGCCTCGATAAGACTGCCGGAGAGCCGGCGAAACCTGGCGATGGCGTTGTTGTAGACCACCACGATGCAGAACGTGGCGTGGCCGAGCACGATGGTCCAGATCGAGAATGGGATACCCATGATGTCGAAAGCCGAGCGCAAGGATATGCCGGTGATGATGCCGGGAAGCGCGATCGGCAGCACGAACAATAGCGAGATGGTCTCGCGGCCGAAGAACTTGGCGCGCGACAGCGCGGCGGCGGCAAGTGTTCCGAAGATGAGCGCGAGGCAGGTGGCGACCGCGGCGACCTCAAGCGAGAGATAAAGCGGCGGCCAGATATCGGGGCGCTGCGACCAGGCGACCCAAAACCATTTCGTGGTGTAGCCGGGCGGCGGGAACTGGAAGCTCTTCTCCTCGGTGGTGAAGGCGTAAAGAAAGATCAGGGCCAAGGGCAGATGCAGGAACATCAACCCGGCGATCGCCGAGATGCGAAGTCCGAACGGCGTCGTGCGGTTCTGCTCAGAGGACATCGAACGCCCCCATGCGCTTCGCCACCCACAGATAGACCCCCATGATCGCCATGGGGACGACGGTGAAGGCCGCCGCGAGCGGAACGTTTCCAGCCGTCCCCTGCAATGTGTACACCGCCTGCCCGATCATGAGACGCGAGTTTCCGACAATGGTCGGCACGATGTAGTCACCGAGCGTCAGCGAGAAGGTGAAGATCGAGCCGGCGATGATGCCGGGAAGCGCGAGCGGAAAAATCACCGTCCAGAAGGTCTGCCGCGGCTCAGCGCCGAGATCGGCAGAGGCCTCGATATAGTTGGCGGGCACGCGCTCGAGCGCCGCCTGGACCGGCAGGATCATGTACGGAATCCAGATATAGACAAAGACCAGGAAGGTGCCGAAATAGCTGAACGACAGCGACGGGCCGCCGAGGATAGGCACCGCCAGAATACGGTCGAGCAGCCAGGAAAGATGCAGGCCCTTGGCGATCCAAGTGAGGATGCCTTCCTTGGCCAGGATGAGCTTCCAAGCGTAGACCTTGACGAGATAGCTCGACCATAGCGGCATCATCACCGCGAGATAGAACAGCGCCTTGGTCCAGCCGCTGGCATAGCGCGCCGCGTAATAGGCGATGGGAAAGGCGATGACCGAGCACGCGAGCGTGACGAGCGCCGCCATCATCACCGTGCGCACAATGATCTGAAGATTGGCGGCCTCCAAGAGCTGAGCATAGGTCGAGAGGGTGAATTCGCGGACGATGAGCCCCGAATAATCGTCGAGCGAATAGAAGCTCTGCAGGAGAAGCGCGAACAGCGAGCCGATATAGACCACGCCGATCCACAACAGCGGCGGCAGCAAAAGCAGCAATGTCAGGAGCTTGGGGTGAGCGATGAGGACATCGGATATCCGGTCGAGAATCCCCTCTCGCCTGCCGGCGATCATCGCGCTGCTGTCGGCTGTCACCGCCTGGCTCAACTGCCGTCCTCCATGGTGACCATGGCCGCTTTCGGCCAAATGAGCCGCACCTTGTCGCCCTCCTGGAACGAGGTCCCCTCGGCAGGCACCTCGGCGCAGATCCGCAAGCCCTCGGTCTCGACGCTGAACCTGGTGACCGCGCCCTGATAGGAGATTGCCCTGATTTCCCCGTCGGCGTGGGCGTGCCCTTCCGGCATGGAACTGCCAGCCGGAAAGACGTCGACTTTCTCCGGCCTGAGGCTCGTCCATTTGCCGGCTCCACCATGGGCTGCGGCAAAGGCAGGAGACAGCACGTTCGACGACCCAACGAAGTCGGCGACGAAGCGCGACCGGGGCCGCTCGTAAATATCGGCGGGACAGTCGACCTGGACAATCTTGCCGTCATTGAAGATGGCGACCCGATCGGCCATCGACAGCGCCTCGCCCTGGTCGTGGGTGACGAAGACGAAGGTGATGCCGAGCTTTTTCTGCAGCGCCTTCAGTTCCTCCTGCATCTGCTCTCTGAGCTTGAGATCGAGCGCGCCGAGCGGCTCGTCGAGGAGCAGCACCTTCGGGTTATTCACGAGCGCACGGGCGAGCGCCACGCGCTGGCGCTGGCCGCCGGAAAGCTGCGAGGGACGACGATCTTCGTATCTGGCGAGCTTGACCATGGAGAGCGCGTCTCTCGCTTTCGCTTCGCGCTCGGCCCGGGGAACACCCTTGATCATCAGGCCGTAGGCGACGTTCTCGCCGACCGTCATATGAGGAAAGAGGGCGTAGTCCTGGAACACCGTGTTGACATTGCGCCTGTAGGGCGGCACGCCTTCGGCGGTCTCGCCGAAGATCTCGATGTGACCTTCATTCGGCTGCTCAAAACCGGCAATGAGGCGCAAGCAGGTGGTCTTGCCCGAGCCGGAAGGTCCGAGCATGGCGAAGAATTCGCCCTCGGAAATATCGAGGGTCACGCCGTCGACGGCCCGCACCGGGCCGAAATGGCGGCAGACATTCACGAATTTGACGGCTGGCGACATTGGCTGCGCCATCGCGGGAGCGGCCCGGCCTTGGAGGCCGGGCCGAATTTCGTTGGACGCGTTACTTGCCGAGGATGGCGATATAGTCCTTTGCCCATTGCGAGTAAGGCACGCAGGTGCCCGCCTGCTCGCATTTGGCGGTCGGCGTGCGCCAGAACCAGATCTTCTCGAAATTTTCAAAGCCGTTGGTGGCGCAGCCCGCATCGGTCAGGAGTTCGTTGCCCTTGCAGGCCGCCGGCACCGTAGGCACCGAGCCGAACCACGAGGCGAGGTCGCCTTGCAGCTTGGGGTTCAGCGAATGCTCGAGCCACTTATAGGCGCAGTTGGGGTGCTTGGCGTCGACATGCATCATGGTGGTGTCGGCCCAGCCGGTTACCCCTTCCTCAGGGATCGTCGAAGCGATGGGCTTCTTCTCGCCGACCAACGCGTTCACCTGGTATGGCCAGGACGATGAGGCGACGATGCCTTCATTCTTGAAATCGTCCACCTGCACCGCGGCGTCGTGCCAGTAGCGGCCGACCAGCGCCCTCTGAGCCTGAAGCAGCGCGATCGCAGCGGCATATTGGTCGGGGGTGAGCTCGTAGGGATTTTTGATCCCGAGCTCAGGTTTCTTCTTCATCAGATAAACGGCGGCGTCGGCGATGTAGATCGGGCCGTCATAGGCCTGCACCCGCCCCTTGTTGCTCTTGCCGTCAGGCAGCGTCTGCTCCTCGAACACCACCGACCAACTCTTGGGCGCGTCCTTGAAGACATCGGTGTTGTAGGCGAGCACGTTGGGTCCCCATTGATATGGGACGCCGTAATGGACGCCGTCGACGGTGTGCCACGGTGCGTTCTGCAGCCGTTCATCGATAGTCTTCCAGCTAGGGATCAGATCGATGTTGATCGGCTGCACCTTCTTTCCGGCGACCAGGCGCAAGGAGGCGTCGCCCGAGGCTGTGACGAGATCGAAGCCGCCCTGGTTCATCAGCGTCACCATCTCATCGGAGGTGGCTGCCGTCTTGACGTTGACCTTGCAGCCGGTCTTCTTCTCGAACTGGGTGACCCAGTCATAGTTCTTGTCGGTCTCGCCGCGCTCGATATAGCCGGGCCAAGCCACGATATCGACTTCGCCTTCGCCGTTGCCGATAGCCTTGGGCTTTTCGGCAAGCGCATTGCCGCCGAGGGCGAGCACAGCTACGAATGATGCTGCGACACTTAGTGTGGGTTTCATACTCTTTAGACTCCTGAAGGACGGAGCCGCGGCAAAGGATTGGATTCAGGATGCGGACAAGAGGCGCAACCCCTCGGCAAACAAGAGGAATGTTAGTCTAGGACGGTACTAAGCGCCACAGGAAAGCCGCCATCTCGCACCTGCTCAGGGACCGAGTTGCGCGCGCTTATTTGTGCAGCGCCAAGGTCTTGGCCAGGGCGGCGCCCGCACGGTTACCGCTTTCGACCGCACCATTCATGAAGCCAAAAAAGTCGCTGCTCGTGTGCTCGCCGGCAAATTGCAGGTGGCCGTGAAGCGCGCCTTGATCAGACTTCAGTGTTTCCGATGCTTCTCTCGCTACAGGCTCTTGACCTTCACCCCATCGCGCACCGCCAGGCGTCGGGCAATCGACGCGCCTGAATTAAGCGCGCCTTCCATATAGCCTAAGAATTTGTAGCAGGCGTGCTCACCCGCGAAATGCAACCGACCTCCCAGCCCCGCATACAAGAGCGGACCGACGGTGGTCACTTCGCCGGGGGCCGGATTGGAGTAGCCGGCAAGCGTCCAAGGCGTCACCGGCCAATCCATGAAACGGCTGCCGACGAAAGCCTGCGCCAGGTTCGGGTACTCCGACAGCTCTCTCGCATAGGCCGCATCGCGCTGGTCGGCAGCAATCGCCCGCATTGTCTTGGCGCCAGGACCACCGGAGAAGGCGGTCATCGCCGCTGGTGCATCGCCTTTCTGAAGGGCAGCCCCATCCCAGGTTTCGTAAATGTTGCCGTTGCTCTGCGAGTAGGCAGAGAGTTTGTCGGCCAGCCAGAACCGGTTTTTCAGCGACATCAGATATGTGACGGCGCTGCCCATTTGAGGCCGCAACGCTTCCGGTAATGCGGGCTCGAATTTGATTTTGCTCCAGACGGAGGGTGGGACGGTGAGGATCACATCGTCGCCGGTAAAGCTTTTGCCATCGGAACCAGTAACGACCACCTGATCGTCCTTGATCGTCACGCTGCTGGCCGGCCTGCCCATAAGAATGCGCTCGCTGCCAATTGCTTCGGCAAGCTTTTGAGCGAGACTCTGACTGCCGCCATTGCACAGATAGAGCTCGGAATCGGTCCAGTACTTGTCGAGGCCACCACCTTTGACCTGCGCCAGCAACCCAAGATAACTCTGACGATCTGCGGCCACAGCCATGTCGGAATCGAGCCCGGCCTTCATAAACTTCAGCGCCTGCTCAGGCGCCTTGATGCCGGATAGCGCCTCGGCCACGGTACGCCAATCTAGGGCCTTGGCGTTTCGAGTCTTCCATGGCTGGTCCGCGACGACAGGCTTGGCGTCCTTGGTGATCCTCGCTTGTATCTTTTCCACCCCCTTGAATAAGGATTCGGATTCCTTGTCGGACAGGAGCTTGCCGTCGATCACCACCGGCTCTGAGTCTTCGCTTTCGGGATACTCAAGTAACTCGAGACCGAACTTCTTGGCATAGGCTACCCAAGTAGGCTGATTGCTACCGATCCATTGGCCGCCGCCTTCAACCCAGCGGCCCGGAACAAAGTCATCGAAGGTCACGACCCTTCCGCCCACACGATCGCGGGCTTCTAGTATCGTCACCTGGTAACCGGCGGAGAGCAATTCATGAGCCGCGGAGAGCCCGCCAAAGCCCGCGCCGATGACGATAATCGACTTTCCTAAGGGCTTGGGGGATCGCGCGAAGGCCCGCGAACCGCTGAGCAAGAGCGCCGTGCCGACAGCAATCGAACCTTCTAGAACCTCACGGCGTGTTACCGCGTCGATCGGTGGTCCGAAGCGCGACCGAAGTCGCCACAGGAGGGAACGCGCCATACTAGCCTCCTCGTTCTTGTCACGGCGTTGTCATACGAAGTGTCTCACAGGTGGTGGGCCTGTGGAAGCTCCGGACTTGGCATCCGGCAACAAGATGACCGGGAAATGCTGGCGCTATCAAGATTGTGATGCCGTTATTTGCGCGACGGCAACATGCATGACGCAGGCAGCGGCTTGTTGGCGACATCCCTGAGCGCGAAGCTCGACTTCAGCCGCGCGACCCCCGGAAGCCGCGCGAGTTGCTCTTTGTGGATGCGCTCGTAATCGGCGAGATCGCGCGCCATAACGGTGAGGAGGTAGTCGTCCTCGCCGGACATCAGGCGACAGGACACGACGGAGGGCGCTGAGGCGACGGCCTTCTCAAAGGCCTCGAGCAAATGCTCGTTCTGACTGGTGAGTCCGATATGCACGATGACCGTCATGCCGAGGCCGAGCGCCTGCCGGTTGACGCGCGCCTGATAGCCCTGAATGACGCCTTTCTCCTCCAGCGCGCGGATGCGCCTAGCGATCGCCGTGGCGGAGAGCGGAATGCGCTCGGCAAGCTCGACTTGGCTCAGGCGGCCGTCCTCAAGCAGCGCACCGAGAATCGCGCGATCCAGCGCATCTAGCTCGATTTCTTTCATTTTTCGGCGTTAAATTCGGAATAATCGCCTCTTTCCTGCGCTACTCTAGCGAATTGCTACGCAAAACGCCAACAATCTTTCCCCGTTTTGTGGCAGTCTGAAACTCAAGCGAAGCCGTCCTGAAAGCGGAGGACATCATGCGCATTGGCGTTCCGACTGAGATCAAAAGCAATGAGTTCAGAGTTGGGCTCGTACCTGGCTCGGTGCGTGAGCTGACCGCGCGTGGGCACGACGTGGTGGTGCAGTCAGGCGCAGGCGCAGGCATCTTCGCCGACGACGCGGACTATGAGAAGGCCGGCGCCCGCATCCTGCCGACGGCTGAGGCCGTGTTCGCCGAGGCCGAGATGATCGTCAAGGTCAAGGAGCCTCAGGCGGTCGAGTATCGCCGGCTCAAGCCGCATCAGATCCTCTTCACCTATCTTCACCTGGCACCAGATCCGGA